>DASYTU010000130.1:0-4079 GCA_036001925.1 Actinoplanes sp. | reverse complement strand
GCGTCGATTGCTGCCATCGGGTTCCGGCGGGGCGGCTCGTCGAGCGAGACGAGCTTGGACACGGCGTCGCCGCTCGGGGCGATCGTGCCGCTGAGGCCGTACTCCTCGACCCAGACGCGCTCCACCGGGACCAGCGGCGCGAACACCTCGGTCTCCTCGGCCTCGGCGCGGTACCACTCCGCCTCCGGCATGACCGGCACATACGTCCGGCTGCCCTGCACCACTTTCTCGTCGGCGCGCAGATCACCGCGCCAGCCATAGCCGGGCAGGCCGATGATCACGCGCCGACCGCGCAGGTCGCCGGCCATCGACGCGGGCGTGGGCGCGATCGGGCGCGGGGACTCGGGCGCCCACTCCGGGTGCCCGGTGAACGGGTCGGGCACGCCTCCGCCGGTCACGCTTGCCCCCCGAGCGGCGCTCCCGCCTTCTCCATGAACGGAACCGGATCTATCGCGCCCTGGCTGGATCGGTCGTTGTTGAGATGCACCTCGAAGTGCAGGTGCGGCCCGGACGAGTTGCCGCTGGTGCCGACGCGACCGATGACCTCGCCCGCACTCACTTGCTGACCCACCGTCACGAACGGCCGCTGCACCATGTGGCAGTAGCGCGTCATCACGTCCCCGGCATGCTGGATCTCCACCATCCACCCGCAACCGCCCTTGCCCGGATAACCGTCGTGGTTGCAGTCCAGGCGCCCCTGGTGGTCCTCATCGCATTTGACCACGGAAACCACGCCGCTGGCCGCCGCGTGGATCGGGGAGTACCGGCCGATCATGAGGTCGACGCCCTGATGGTTGGGGCGCGCCGGGGTACGGAAGCCGGAACCGACCGTCCCCTTCACCGGGATGGTCCAGCCGGACGCGGCGATCTGGCCAGCGGCCGCGCACACCATGGTCAGCGAGTTCCCGACCGCCTTGGCGGCCCCGTCGGCCAGCAGATTGACGATCTGCGTGGCCAACGGCTCGTGCTTGGCATAGGCGTCCGGGTACGCGCTGACCTGCACGATTTGGGCCGCCTCGGTGAGCGACATCGCCTCCCAGCCCGCGACCGTCTTGAGCTTTTCGTAGAACTTGGTGCTGGCGTACACCGGGTCCTGGATCTGCGCCGGCGTGCCCCAACCCGCGCTAGGCCGTTGCTGGAACAGCCCGAGCGAGTCGTGGTCGTTGTTGGCGCCCAGGTTGCCCAGATTGGTCAGTCTCGACTCCTGCATGGCCGTGGCGACCGCGATCACCCAGGCGCGCGGCGGCATCTTCAGATCCGCACCGGTATTGATGATGATCGCCGCGTTGTGAATCTGCGCCGGTCCGTACGGCCGGATTCGCGGGAGCTTGGAGTCGGGGTCGATCGGGCCACCCTTGCCGCAGCCCAACGCGGCGTTGAGATGGCTGTCCTCGTCGTTGCCGAAGCCGCCCAGCAGGATCGCGCTGACGCTACCGCCGCAGCACAGCAACACCAGCGTCGCGACCAGCGCGACGAGGAGGGCGACCCGCCGCGGGCGGGGCAAGTTCATGACGGATCCCAGTCGATGCCGTCCACCAGCCAATGCTTGTCCGGAGCGACGAGCCGCAAGGTCAGCTTGCCCGCATCGGTGGTGACGATGGCGTTGACCAGGCCGTCGCCGGTAGGCACCAGGCTGGGCCTGCCGAGCAGCCGGTCGGCCGGTACATCGGCCGGGTCGGTGTTGTCGAGTTTGTCAGCGAGACGCTTCGTGGCGTTCGGCACGATGCCGTCGTGCCAGGCCTTCTTGGAGACGTTCTTGTGATCCACCCAGGCGGAGGCGAACGCGTACGCGACCGCCTCCGGCTCGGCCGCACCGGGGAAGCTGGTGGGCGACGGCGGCGGAGCCGCCGAGATGACGCTGTCGTCATCGCTCGGGTTGACGCTGATCGCGGGTGCCGGCGATCCGGTCGAGACAAGCGGCCGCTCCCCGTCGCCGCCGTTGAAGAGGCGGCCGATGCCCACGATGGCCAGGACGAGCACTGCCAGCACCAGGGCGACGCCCCACCGTGAGCGAAAGACCCGATTGAGGCCGAGGTCCAATATCCACCGCATGCCGTCACGTCGCCTCGGTACGCACCCGCGGCTGGTCCGGCTCGCGGGTGGTGTTCCCGGTGTCCGGCCGGTAGATCGCGTACGACGCCGGCCGCTCGGCTACATCGGGCTCGGTCCAGGTGGACGGGCGTCGCGGCCTGGCCGGGCCGGGTACGCCGCCGCGCGATGGGCTGGAGCCGCGGGCCGGCGCGTCGTCATGGACCGACTCATTGCCGTCCGGGCGGATCGCCGGCACCCGCCCGGCTCCGCTGGGCGATGACACCAACTCGGGTCGGTTCGACGCAGCGTGCGCCGGATCCTCCAGGCGGGCTTCCGGACGCAGGTTGGTCTGGTCGACGTACACCGTGCGGCCCTTGCCGAAGGTCGGTTCGCGGGTGCCGCCGCCCTCGGCGACCTCGAGCTTCGCGGCTTCGCGCATGTCCCGGAAGAAGCGGCGATGCCACGAGCCCGCGGACGCGATGGCCGTAGCGCTGTCCTTCCCGCCGAGCTGGGTGATCCGGCGGTAGGGCCGCAGTAGCAGCCAGCCCACCACACCGCAGAGCCAGACCAGCACGACCTGGAGCCATCCGGGCAAGCTGGCCGTATTCATGATCAAGTCGACGGCGAAGAGGTAAATAGCGGCTCCCGTGCCGAAGATCGCGATGTTGAAGATCGCCGCTACGACCGCGTTGCCCAACCGCCGGATGCCCGAGCTGGCGGGGCGCAAGAGTCCGATCGTGCCCAGGATTGGTGCGGCGATGACCGCCCACCGGAAGATCAGGAAGCCCAAGAGGACCAGCAGCGAGGCGGTGAGGTCGAACATCGCGAACATGATCGACGCCAGCACGGCGATGAAGCCGGCACCTATGCGGTCCATGCCGTTGACACCTTGCAGGTACTCGTAAGCTTCAGGGTCCTCCTGCTTGACCTGCTCGGCGACCTTCTCCCACTGCGCTTTCTTCCGGTTGAGTGTTCCATCGCGGGTCTGCGGGTTGTCCCGCATCCGCTGCGCCTCGTCCCAGGAGAGCGATCGAGCGTCATAGAGGGCGCGGCCGTACTTCTTGGCCGTCGTACTGTCTGCTGAGCCGAGGAGACCACGGAGCCAGTTGCGGTAGAGCATGGTCTCGGTCGCGGTGTCGCTCGCGCGCACGGCGGGCGGCCGGTTGTCCGTGCAAGCCGTGGGGTCACCGAGAACACAGCCCGACTTCTCGGGACGCGGTCCCACGGCGTCATGGACAACGCCCAGCGTCGTCACCAGGCTCTGGTCGGCGAGGTTGGCGGAGCGCACCGGCCACGCCGCGATGGCGGTTACCGCGACCATCACGAGGATGGCCCAGCCAGCCGTCGTTGTTGCAGCTCCCATGTCGGCCTGCTGGGACCGCCAGAGAAGGTAGAGGCCCACGATGGCCAGGGTGATCACGCCGAAAACGCTGAAGACCTTCTCGTAGACGGCCCTCGTGGCCTGCTCTACCAGCGGATCTGCCCAACCCCACAGCGATTGTGGATCCCACGCACGCTCGCGTAGGGCATTAGAGGCACCGATCACCGCCGTGGCGATCATGAACTCGCCATTCGCCACGGTCGTCTCGAATTTGTAGTCGGGGTCTATCAGCGTGGACGCGCAGCCGCTGTCCAGATCGTAGGTGGTGTAGGCGTAGCCCGCGTAGCCGTACACGCTGTACAGACCCTGGGGACCCGGCTCCTTGGACGATTCGGGGCGCTCGGCGAACCAGCCGGCCAAACCGGAGTCGGGCGCGCTTGGAGTGGGCGGCATCAGGCACTGTGCGCGCGCGGCACCCACGTCGGCCAGGCGATTCACGCATGACTTGAAATCCTGCTGCCACTCCTCGGTGCTGCACGCGCCACCCGGCGCCCGCAACGGCCCGGCCGATGCGGCGGACGGGGCGGCCACCGCCCAGGCGATGGAGGCGATCGCTGCAACGAGCAGCGTCAGCACCATCGCGCACGCCCGCCGGACCATCTCATGCCTCCAGGTCGGCCGGTGACATCGGGATGGCGGTCGGCGTGGCCTGCACCGCCACCGGCGT
>DASYTU010000129.1:0-1908 GCA_036001925.1 Actinoplanes sp. | reverse complement strand
GATGCCCGTACACCCGGTGATACGGGTCCACCACTCCGTGGTCGCGGTCCTCGCCGATGACGCAGCCACCGATGAAATGCGCCGTCAGCGGGATGTTCAGCAGTTCTCCCCAAGATCCGCCCGGCCAGCCGTCCACCTTCGCGGCGGCCCGCCTGACCACCTCGTTGCCGGTCGGGATCCAGGCCGGATTCGGCTCGCCGTGACCCTGCTTCGAGGTGAGCTTCCACCTGCCGAACCAGCTCCGCTTGGAGTACACGGTGATCGAGTTGTCGAGCGACTGCATCACCAGGGCGATGACGGTTCGCTCGGACCAATGCCTGACCGACAGCGCTCGCAGGGCGCTGATGGGGTGGCGCATGGTCACACCGAGGAAACCCATCCATCGCGGCACGCGCCCGCCGCCGTCGACCAGGACCGTCTGCAGGAGACCCATGGCGTTCGAGCCGCGGCCGTAGCGCACCGGCTCGACATGCGTGCGGGCATCGGGGTGGAAGGACGACGTGATGGCGACGCCCCGCGAATAGTCGACCTCGCGGCCGGACGCTTTCACGCCGACGATCGACTCGGAGTTCGTCCGGGAGAGCGCACCCAGCCGCGGGGAGAGTCGGGGCAGCGCGCCGCGATCGCGCATCCGATGCAGGAGCCGCTGGGTGCCATAGGCGCCGGCCGCGAGCACGACCTGTTCGGTGGCGAGCTGTCGCCGCCGGCGCGGCCGGGCACTGGTCCGCTCGACCTCGACGACGTAGCCCGACTCACCGGCCGGCTGGACCCCCACGACCGTCGTATCGGGGATGACCACCGCGCCGGCCTGCTCGGCGAGGTAGAGATAGTTCTTGGTGAGCGTGTTCTTGGCGTTGTGCCTGCAGCCGGTCATGCAGGCCCCGCACTCCAGGCAGCCGGCCCGGCGCGGTCCGGCGCCACCGAAGTACGGGTCGTCGGCCTCGCGGCCCGGCTCGCCGAAGTACACCCCGACGGGCGTCAGCCGGAACGTCCCGCCGACTTTCATGTCCTCGGCCACCGATCGCATGAGTTCGTCCGCCGGGGTGACCGTCGGATTCTGGACGACACCGAGCATCCGTTTGGCCTGTTCATAGAACGGCGCCAGCTCAGCCCGCCAGTCGGTGATCCCGCTCCACTGGGGATCTGCGTAGAAGTCCGGCAGCGGCTCGTACAGCGTGTTCGCGTATACCAGCGATCCGCCACCCACGCCCGCCCCAGCCAGGATGATCACGTTGCGCAGCAGGTGGATTCGCTGGATGCCGCGGCACCCGAGCCGCGGCGCCCAGAGGAACCGGCGCAGGTCCCATGAGGTCTTCGGGTACGTCGACTCGTCGAAGCGCCGACCGGCCTCGATCACCGCGACCCGGTAGCCCTTTTCGACCAGACGCAACGCGGCGACCGAACCTCCGAAGCCCGAGCCGACGACGATGACGTCGAAGCCGCCGGTCCGGCCGGCCTTCCCGGACTGCCCGTCAGGCCCCGCGCGACGGCCGGCTGCGGTCACCGGACACCGATGCGCTTCATGATGAGGAGCCCGCGACTGAGCAACCGCCGCCACCGGTCGTACGACATCCGCCGCAGCGGAGGCTCGACGCCGATCACGAGACGTTCCACCGCGATCGTCTGCGGTTCGGTGAAGCGCAGCAGCCCCTCGCGGCCGTGGCGGCGGCCGAGCCCGCTGTTCTTCATGCCGCCCATCGGCGCCCCGGTCGATCCATACGTTGCGGCGTAGCCGTCGTTGACGTTGACGGTCCCCGCGTCCAAGCGCGCCGCGATGCGGCGGCCGTTGCGCGAATCGCGAGTCCAGACGCTGGCGTTGAGGCCGTAAGGGGTGTTGTTCGCACGCTCGATGACCTCGTTCACGTCCCGGTACTTGTACACGGCCACGACCGGCCCGAAGGTCTCCTC
>DASYTU010000128.1:0-2364 GCA_036001925.1 Actinoplanes sp. | reverse complement strand
ACGAGAGCTACCAGCACATGACCGAGCTCGCCCGTCAGCTGGCCGACGCGTTCGACGCCACCGTGGCGGCCCGGCTGCCGGTCGGCGGACCCCAGACGGGGTACGGCGGCCTGGCCGACGTCGTGGAACACCGCTGACATGCCGGCACCCGCCCGCACCGCTCTCCTCGCGATCTTCGCACTGCTGGTGGCGACCCTCCTTACGGGAGCCCAGGCAGCGGCCCGCGGGACGGTGTCGGCGGCGGGGGAACGGCCGACGGCGACGCTCCCGTCGACGGCCTACGCGTTCCGGTCGGCGCGGACATACCCGACCGTGGCCGTGCCGGTCCGGCTGCGCATTCCCGCCCTGCACGTCAACAGCCCGCTGCAGCGCCTCGATCGCGAACCGGACGGGACCGTCGCCGTGCCGGACCGCGCGGACGTCGCCGGGTGGTATGAGCGAGGGCCTCGGCCGGGCCAAGCCGGGCCCGCGGTGATCCTCGGCCATGTCGACTCCCACACCGGTCCGGGCGTCTTCCTGAATCTCAGCCGCGTGCCGCGCGGCGCCGTCGTACTCGTGGATCGTGCCGACGGCAGCACGGTCACCTTCCGGGTGACGAACGTGACGCGTGTGTTGAAGACCCGCTTCCCCACCGACCTCGTCTACGCACCCACCTTGCAGCCCACGCTTCGACTCGTGACCTGCGGCGGCAGCTTCGACGCAACCCGAAGGAGTTACCGGGACAATGTCATCGCCTTCGCAGCGGCGGCCTGACCGCCGCGTGACGCGGGCGGCGGCAATCCTGCTGGTGCTGTTGATCGTCCAGTGCTTCGGCCTGCCACCGGTGGCCGCGGCCGTCCCGCTGCCCGTCGTGGCGGTCCTGTCCGGTGCCGGGCAGACGTTCCTGGTCGTCGATCTGGGCGCCGGCAGCGGACCGGTCCGCGGCACGGCGGCCGCGATCACGCTCGACGGTGTGCCGCAGCGAACGCAGCTGATACCGGTGGTCTCCGATCTCCTCGCGGTGGCATTCGTCATCGACACCTCCCAGGCGGGGGCCGCGGCCCTGCCGAGCTGGCTCAGCGCGGCCGCTCGCTTCATCCTGGAGACCCCGGCCCAGACGCAGGCTGTCGCGGTCGCCGACGCCTCGCCGCCGAGGATGATCGCCCCGCCGCAGCGCGGACCGATGGGCATCGTCAGTGCACTCAGCGTCGTACGCGCGGGTGGGCAGCGTGCCACGTCGGACGCGCTGACGCTGGCGATGCGCCAGTTCCCGGCGACGCCGACCGGGCGGCGCGTCGTCGTTCTCTACACGACCTCGGCCGACGCCGGCAGCGAGCGAGCCGAAGCCCTCAGCGCCCGGTTCCGGCAGTCGGGCACGATCCTGGTCGTGGTGGGCACCGCCGATGACAGCGCGTACTGGGCGGACGCCGCCCGGACCACGGGCGGCTTCTTCGCGCCGGCGGGCACGCCCGTCGTCGTCCCGGCGCTGGACCAGGTGGAGACCACGCTGCGCGGACGGTATCTGGTTCAGTTCCCGACGCCCGAGACCCTTCCGGCGCGGGTGTCCGTACGCGTCGAGACGAGCGCGCTCACCCTGACCGGCGACGCGATCGTTCGGGCGGACAGCGCCGTGATCCCCGGCGGCCAGCAGCGCCCGGCGTCCGGCCCCTGGGTCGCCATCGCGCTGACGACGATCGCCGGCTGCCTGATAGTCCTCGTCGCCGCTGCCGTGATCTTCCGGAGCCGGACCGCGCGCCTGCGCGCGGCCCGTGCCGGCGGTCCGGCCGAACGCGCCGGCGGTGCGGCCGAGCACGCGGCGACGTCCACGGTGGCGGCGGAGCGTACGGACCTGCCGCGCCCGATCGCCCGCGGCCGCGCCTCCGTACCGGCTCCTCCGGCACGCGGGCGCGCCTCCGTACCGGGCGCCAGCGTGCCGGGCGCGAGCGCTCGAGGGCGCGCCTCGGTGCCGGGAACGGAACGGCCGCCGTGACCACGCATGCGTAAATTTGACGAACGAGCCGGCGGCGCCGCCGATCGCCGAGGCAATGGCGAATCCGACCAGGCCCATGATAAACACCCACTTGCGGCTGAACATGTCACCCAGCCGTCCGCCCACCAGCAGCAGGCTGCCGAACGACAGCGCGTACGCCGTCACCACCCACTGCCGGTCGCTATTAGAGAAGCCCAGCGCCTGCTGGGCGGACGGCAGCGCAATGTTCATGATCGTCGCATCCAGCACCAGCATCAGTTGGGCGACTGCAACGACGACCAGGACCAGCCAGCGCCCAGCCGGCGCCGTCCGCCGGTCCGGAGTGGCAGAAGACGTTGTTACCGATGACATCAGGTCCATACCCACCGCTTCGCTCGGCAGAGCTCGCACCGGCC
>DASYTU010000127.1:0-34296 GCA_036001925.1 Actinoplanes sp. | reverse complement strand
CTGGCGCTGGAGCGGATCGGGATCTCGGTCGAGTTCAGCCACCACGAGGTCGCGCCGGGCCAGCAGGAGATCGACCTGCGCTACGCCGACGCGCTCACCACGGCCGACAACATCATGACGTTCCGGCACGTGGTCAAGGAGGTGGCGCTGTCACAGAACGTGCGGGCGACGTTCATGCCGAAGCCGTACACCGACCAGCCGGGCAGCGGCATGCACACGCACGTGTCGCTGTTCGAGGGGGAGCGCAACGCGTTCCACGACGGCGACGACCCGCTGAGGCTGTCCAAGACGGCCCGCGCGTTCATCGCCGGGCTGCTCGTGCACGCACGCGAGTACACGGCTGTGACGAACCAGTGGGTGAACTCTTACAAGCGGCTCTTCCCGATGCAGCTGCCGGACCGGATCACCGAGTCGCCGGCGTTCGTGAGCTGGGGCCACCTCAACCGGTCCGCCCTGGTCCGGGTGCCCGCGTTCGGAAAGCCGAACTCGGCGCGGATCGAGGTGCGTTCGCTCGACTCGGCCACCAACCCGTACCTGGCCTTCGCGGTCGTGCTCGGCGCCGGTCTCAAGGGCATCGAGGAGGGGTACGAGCTGCCGCCGGGCGCCGAGGACGACGTGTGGTCGCTGTCGCCGGCCGAGCGCAAGGCGATGGGCTACGACGCACTTCCCGAGAACCTCGCCGAGGCGATCGACGTGATGGAGAAGTCCGACCTGGTGCCCGAGGTGCTGGGCGAGCACGTCTTCGAATTCTTCTTGCGCAACAAGCGCCAGGAGTGGGAGCAGTACCGGCGCGAGGTCACGCCGTACGAACGGCAGCGTTACCTCGGCGCACTCTAGATCCTTTCGTATACGGTCTCTCCTGACGTCGCGACGAGGGAGAAGCCGTGCTGGAAGATCTGTTGTCGGGTGCCGGGCGCAGCATCGTGTTCGGAATAGTCGGAATCGGCCTGATGGCCGTCGGCTTCGTGCTCATCGACGTGCTGACGCCGGGCAAGCTGCGCGAGCTCATCTGGGTGGACCGCAACCCGAACGCGGCACTGCTGCTGGCCGCGAACCAGCTCGGCATCGCGTCCATCGTGTTTACCGCGATCTTCACCAGCTATGACTCGTTCGGTCAGGGCCTCGCGTCCACCGTCATCTTCGGCATCATCGGGATCGCCATCATGGGCTTCGCGTTCCTGGTGCTGGACTGGCTGACGCCGGGCAAGCTCGGCGAGGTCATCTGCACGCCGGAGCGGCACCCCGGCGCGACGGTCAGCGCCGCGTCGCACTTCGGTGCCGCGCTCATCGTGTGCGCCTGCATCGCCTGAGCCGCCGCTACTCGGCCGTACCGGGGGTGCGCCCGAACGTGCTGATCTCGGTCGCGCCGGTGCGGCGCACCCGCGGAACGTCTTCGATGATCGCGGCCGCCGCCATGATGAGCGGGATCGCCGCGAGCTGGGCGATCGCCACCAGGTGTCCGAGCGGGATGGTGGCCAGCACGGCCAGCGCCGCGATCACCCGGTGCGGCCAGCCCGGCAGGCCCAGCATGCCGACGAACCACGCGTGACCGAGCTGGTAGAGCGCCACGCCGCCGGCCAGCGCGATCGCGTACTCCCAGTGCAGACCCTCGAACGCGTGCCCGACCGTCTTCTTGATGCCCACCGACAGCACCACGATGCCGAGCAGCATCGGGTAGTGCGCGTAACCCCAGCCCCAGATCGCCAGGCGGGCGCGGCGCAGCGGATCCTCCGTACGGGCCAGTACGTGCTCGGAGCGGGCGTCGTCACCGGCGAAGTAGATCCACCACAGGTAGTACGCGATGCACATGCCGAGCACCGCCACCAGGATCGCGCCGCCGTCGAGGTGCACGCCGGCGAAGCCGGCGCCGATGGACACGATCGACTCGCCGATCGCCACGATGATGACCAGGCCGTGCCGCTCGACGAAGTGGCCGGCATTGACGACGTACAACTCCAGCCGGTGCAGGTACGGCGTCGCGATCTGCAGCGCCGGCGCCGCCAGCCAGCACAGGTGCCGGAACGGATCGGGCACCAGGCCGCCGACCAGCACCAGCAGCGCGGACGTGATGTTCAGCGGGCCCAGCCTCCGCATCGCCGCCGCCGCGGCCGGGCCGGCCTGCGCGAACAGCGCCGCGTGCACGACGTTGACGACCAGGTAGCTGGCGCCGAACAGCCAGCCGTACTGGCCGAACGCCTCGGGGATCGCGAGCGCCATCACCAGGAAGCCGGCCATCCCGGTGAGCAGCAGGGTGCGCCGGACGGTGCTGCTAGGCGCGACCGCGTTGGTCAGCCACGCGTAGCCCGCGTACATCCACCAGACCACCGCCAGGATCAGGATCACGTTGCCGAGGGTGGCGAACGTCAAGTGGTCGGCGAGCGTCGCGGTGAGCTGGGTGATCGTGAAGACGAAGACGAGGTCGAAGAAGAGCTCCAACGTCGACACCCGGACGATGGGCGTCGAGACGGCCGGGTTCTCGGACATCTTCGCAGCCTATTGGCCGTCGAGTTCCTGTCGTACCCCGGCTTTAGCGTTCGTGTCGTGAACCGTACCGACCGCCTCTACGCACTTGTCGAGGAATTACGCGCGGTCGCCCCGCGGCCGCGCAGTGCGCACTGGCTCGCGAACCGCTTCGAGGTCAGCGCGCGCACGGTCGAGCGCGACATCTCCGCGCTGCAGCAGTCTGGCGTGCCGATCTACGCCGAGCCCGGGCGCCGGGGCGGGTATTGCCTGGACAAGGCCCGCACGCTGCCGCCGGTGAACCTGACGCCCGGCGAGGCCGTCGCGATGGCGCTCGCGCTGCAACGCCTCGACGGCACGCCGTTCCACGCCGCCGCGGCGACCGGCCTGCGCAAGGTAGTCGCGGCCATGCAGACCGACGACGCGAACGCCGCGCGGGCGCTCGCCGGGCGGATCCATCTCGTCGGCGCACAGGAAACACCGCGCATGCCGCGGCTCGTGGCCGACGCGCTGACTGCGCACCGGGTACTGCGGATCAGCTACGGCGATCGCGCGGGCGCGGCCACCGTCCGCGAGATCGAGCCGCTGGGGTACCTCGGCAGCCCGTCCCACTGGTATCTGGTCGCCTGGTGCCGTCTCCGGCAGTCGATCCGGGCCTTCCGTACGGACCGGATCGGCGCCGTCACGGTCACCGCAGAGGTGCCGCCGCCCCGGCCGCTCCGGGACGACGACCTCTGCATCCCGCACGAGCTCGTCCATCAGCTGAGCCTCGGCTGAGCTCGTGCGCTCTTCGTCGTCAGTGGCTCCCCGGCGGGGTGAAGACGCCGATGTGGTTGCCGGACGGGTCCAGCAGGTGGGCGAACGTCAGGCCGCCCGGCTCGGTCTGCGGCGCCACCAGCACCTTGCCGCCCGCGGCCTCGGCCTGGCGGCAGGTCTCGCGCGTGTCGGCGACCAGCACCGTGAAGATCGCGTAGTTCGGTACCGTGCCGCCGGTCGAGAACAAGCCGCCGCGCAGGCCGTTCGCGTCCGGGGTGGTGACGATCCGGTACGCCGTGCCATCCGCGCTGGTCGAATCGTCGTCATCCGCGAACGTCCAGCCGAACACCTGGCCGTAGAACCGCTCGGCGGCCGCCGGTTGGTCGGTGCCGATCTCGAACCAGCCGATTCCGTTGACTGCAGGCATGTCGCCTTCCTCTCTGTGATGCGGCCGGCGGCGCCGGCAACTCGGTGTGCGCCGGCCGTGCGTCGGCAACTCGGTGTGCGCCGGCTGCGTGCCGGCAGCGACCACCTTCGCTGGGCGGGGCGACACCGTCCTGTCGGTGTTTCCCGGAGAAGACCCGTTAGCCTCGAAGGCGTGGGGACTGCGCTTGTCATCGAGAACGACCCGTCCGACGACCTCCGCCGGCTCGGGGAGTGGCTCACCGAGGCCGGGCTGGAGCTGACTGTCGTGCGGCCGCACGCCGGCGACGAACTGCCCGAGACACTCGACGGCTATCGGGCGCTCGTCGTGCTGGGTGGCGACCAGAACGCGTACCCGAACGCCGCCGGCGACCCCGGCGCTCCGTGGTTCCCGGCCGTCGAGGGGCTGCTCCGCAAGGCCGTGCGCAATCACGTACCGACGCTCGGCATCTGTCTGGGCGGGCAGTTGCTGGCGGTCGCGCACGGCGGACTCGTCGAACGCGGCACCGCGGGGCCCGAGATCGGCCCCGGCCTGGTCGGGCGGCGCGACGCCGCCGACACCGACCCGCTGTTCACGTTCGTGCCGCTGCTGCCGGACGTGGTGCAGTGGCACCGCGACGAGATCACGGAGCTGCCGATCGGGGCGGTGCTGCTCGCCGCGTCGAGCCGGTACCAGAATCAGGCGTTCCGGCTCGGCGACCGGGCCTGGGGGCTGCAGTTCCACATCGAGTGCGACGTCGCGATGATCGAGGACTGGGCCCGTGCGGACGTGGCGACGCTGGAGGAGCTCGGCTACGACGCGGAGGCGGTCGTGGCTGCGACCGCGGGCGTCCTGGCCGACGTCGAGGAGGCGTGGCAGCCGTTCGTGGCCCGGTTCGCCGCGCTGGCGCTCGGCACGCTGCCGGACGCCGACATCCCGAACCCGGGCACCGGCCGCACCCTGCCGTTGCTGGGCCAGTGAGCGCGCCGCGGCGGCCACGACGGGCCGCGACACCGAACGGGCCGGCGCGGCCGGAGTTGCCGGCGCGGCCGGGCGTGCCGGCGTGGCGGGAAGGGTCGGCGGCGTGACCAGGCCCAGCCGGCTCGCCCGGTTCGGCTTCGCCGACAGCGGGTCGCGCGCCGCCGATCTGCTCGGCCCGGACGGCCTACGGCTATGGGACGGTGAGACGCAGGAGCCGGTCGACACGGACGCGGCCGAGCTGATCCACTCGCTGTCCCGAGCCGCCGACCCGAGCCTGGCCCTGCGCCAGCTGCACCGCCTGATCGAGTCCGCGGGCCGGGCCGCCGTACGCGGCAACGGCGGACCGGTCACCGGGCCGTCCGACGGCATCGAGCGGAACGCGGCCACCAACGCCATCATGGAAGCGCTGTCCAGCGACACCGGCCTCCGGCGCCGCCTCATCGCGGTGCTCGGCGCGTCGTCCGCCCTCGGCGACCATCTCGTGGCCAACCCCGACCAATGGCGCGTGCTGGCCACCGGAAAGACGGGGCTCGCGCCCGACGCCGAGGGCCGCCTGGAGTTTGGGGACGCCACGGGGCAGGGTCCGCCGACCGTCCCGGCGCTGCGGACCGCGTACCGGATCGCGCTCCTGCGGATCGCGGCCGCGGACCTGACCGGCGGCCGCGGCCTCGAGCCGACCATGGCCGCGCTGTCCCGCCTGGCCGACGAGACGCTGGCCGCGGCGTACGCGATCGCCGTCGCCGGCCTGCCCGATGGCACGGCCGAGCCGCGCCTCGCGGTGGTCGCCATGGGCAAGTCCGGCGGCAACGAACTCAACTATGTCTCCGATGTGGACGTCATCTTCGTGGCGGCCGGCGACGAGGACCTGAGCGCGGGCACGACGGTGGCCGCCCGGATCATCGACATCTGCGGGCAGGTCGCCTGGCCGGTCGACGCCGCGCTGCGGCCCGAGGGCAGCCGCGGTCCGCTGGTCCGCACGTTGGCCAGCCACCAGGCGTACTACCGTCGGTGGGCGCGGACCTGGGAGTTCCAGGCGCTGCTGAAGGCCCGGCCGGCGGCCGGCGATCTCGAGTTGGCACGCGAATGGATCGACGATCTGGCGCCGCTGCTCTGGCATGCCGCCGAGCGGCCCGAAGCGGTCGAGGACGTCCGCGCCATGCGCCGGAGGATCATCGACAACGTGCCGGCGGACAAAGTGGACCGTGAGATCAAGCGCGGGCCGGGTGGCCTGCGCGACATCGAGTTCGCGGTCCAGCTGTTGCAGCTCGTGCACGGCCGGATCGACGAGACGCTGCGCCAACCCGGCACGCTGCCGGCGCTACGCGCGCTGGTCGCCGGTGGCTACGTCGGCCGCCAGGACGGCGAGACGCTGCTGCGCGGGTACCGCTTCCTGCGCGGCGTCGAGCACCGGCTGCAACTGCAGCACCTGCGGCGTACGCACACCGTGCCGGACGACCCGCAGGGGCTGCGCTGGCTCGCCGGCGCCCTGGGCTACACCGCGATGCCGGGCCGGGACGCGGTCGAGGCGTTCCGGTCGGACTGGATCGCGCACGCCGCGCAGGTCCGCCGCCTGCACGTCAAGCTGCTCTACCAGCCGTTGCTCGAGGCGGTGGCCCGGGTGCCCGCCGAGGCGCTGCGGATGACGCCCGAGTCCGCCGGCCGGCGGCTGGAGATCCTGGGCTTCGCCGATCCGGACAACGCGCTGCGCCACCTGCAGGCACTGACCGGCGGCGTGACCCGTACCGCGGCGATCCAGCGCACGCTGCTGCCGATGCTGCTGTCGGAGTTCGCCGACGCGCCCGAGCCCGACCGCGGCCTGCTCAACTACCGGCACGTGTCGGACAAGCTGGGCAGCACGCCTTGGTACCTGCGCCTGCTCCGCGACGGCGGCCCGGTCGCCCGCCGGCTCGCCCGCGTGCTGAGCCTGTCCCGGTACGCCACCGACCTGCTCATCCGTGACCCCGAGGCGCTGCGCCTGCTGGCCGACGACGCGGAGCTGCAGCCCCGGCCCCGGGAGACACTCATCGACGGCTTCGCGGCCGTCGCCGACCGGCACGCCGACCCGGACACGGCGATCACGGCCCTGCGGGCGCTGCGCCGCCGCGAACTCTTCCGTCTCGCCTGCGCCGACGTCCTCAGCCGGGCCGGCGATCTCGCGCCCGCGCACCCGCTAGATGTCGACGCGATCGGCATCGCGCTCTCCGACGTCACCGACGCCACGCTGAACGCCGCGCTGCGGGTGGCCCACCGCATCCACCCCGCGCCGGAGGGCATGCGCTTCGCGGTCATCGGCATGGGCCGCCTGGGCGGCTACGAGATGAGCTATCCCTCGGACGCCGACGTGCTCTTCGTCTACGGGCCTCCCGAAGGCATGGCGGACAACGACGTCACGGCGGCCGCGCACGCGATCGCCGAGGAGATGCGCCGCCGGCTGGGCGCGCCCGCCCCCGACCCCGCGCTGGGCCTCGACGCCGACCTGCGCCCCGAGGGCCGGCAGGGTCCGCTGGTCCGCAGCCTCAACGCGTACGCCCAGTACTACGCCCGCTGGTCGCGGGTGTGGGAGTCGCAGGCACTGCTGCGCGCCCGGTTCGTCTGCGGCGATCGCGACCTCGGCCTGCAGTTCGAGGAGCTCGCGGACGGCATGCGCTACCCGCGGGGCGGGCTCACCCGCGAGCAGGTGGTGGAGATCCGCCGCCTCAAGGCCCGGGTGGAACGTGAGCGTCTGCCCCGCGGCGCCGACCCGAACACGCACACCAAGCTGGGACGGGGCGGCCTGGCCGACGTCGAGTGGGCGGTGCAGCTGCTCCAGCTCCGGCACGCGTACGCGCTGCCGGAGCTCCGCCTGACTCGTACCCTCGAGGCGTTGTCCGCCGAACACGACGCCGGCCTGATCGACGCGGCCGACGCGGCCGCGATGGCCGCGGGGTGGACGCTGGCCGCGCGCGTTCGCAACGCGTTGACGCTGGTCCGCGGCCGGCCGACCGACCAGCTTCCGCGCCACGGCGTCGAGCTGGCCGGCGCGGTGCAGTTGCTGGGCGGCGGCGATCCGGGCGAATTCGTCGACACCTACCTTCGGATCACCCGTCGATCCCGGGCGGCGATGGAGCGCGTCCTCGACTCCTAACTGGTCACCGTGTAGCGGCCCGCGGTGCGTACGCGGACCAGGGTCCACGCGCCGCTGGCGGCCACGACCGCGTTGTTGTCGACCTTCAGCCAGTCGTAGTGGCGGATGCGGAGCGTCACATCCGCGCCCGCCGGGGCGTCGAACGTCACCGACGTCGCCGACTGCGAAACCAGCCTCGCGGGCGGGGCCACAATGGGCTGCGCGTCCGCGACCGCGTACAGGTGCCAGTGGGTATCCGACCAGATCAGGGTCAGGTACGGCAGTCCCGTCGCGATCAGGTCGGCCTCGCCACGGCCGGCCCAGGAGAGTTCGGCGTCGGGTACGGCCACGTACTGGACCGCCTTGTCGGCAAGCCAGGACCGGTAGCTGTCCGCGGTCAGCGCCACCCCAGTGCCGGACGCACCGGGAACCGTGGCGAAGAAGATCGGGTTGCGGTCGATGTCCACCTGCCGCAGCCACCCGCGCGCCAGCGGGGTGTCGCCGAGGTACGCGGACTCCCAGTAGTCGCGCGTCGGCGGGATCTCCACGCGCCCGGTCAGCGTCTCCTGCCGGAGGCGGTCGCGCAGCGGAGCGAAATACGCCGGCTCAGCGGTCGGGTTGCCGATGTCGCGCACGTCGGAGACCACGACCGGCGGCTGCCACCAGCACACCGCGACGAGCAGCAGCGCGAGCGCCAGCGCGCCCACCAGCGGACGGGCGAGCCGAGGGTCCCGTGGCGACTCCGGCCGTCGTCGCCACGCCGGCAGTTCGGCGTAGGCGGCCAGCACCGGCAGCGCGAACATCGTGGCCAGCCGGGTGGCGTTCAGGCCGACCGGGGTGTGGATCAGCGCCGCGGCCAGCACCCCGGCCGCCGACAGCAGGGCGCCGATGCGGACCGGCCGGCGCGGTACCAGCACCGCCACCGCGAGACTGGTCACGATCGCGCGCACGGCGTCGGTGCGGCTGATGTTCATCCAGCCGCCGTCGCCGAACAGGGCGGCCGTGAACGCCAGCGGGATCGCCGCCGGGACCGCGACCAGCAGGCCGCCCACCCACCGGCCGGATGCCAGCAGCGCGACTCCGGCCAGGCCCAGGAACAACCCAGCGACCGGGCTGGTCGCGGACGCCAGCAGCGCGGCGATCACCGCGGCCCAGCGCAGCTTCGGGTACGTGAGTGCCAGCAGCGCCGTCACCGCGAACAGCACGCCCAGGGCGTACGTGACGCGACCGGAGACCAGGTTGCCGGCGATGCAGACCGTACCGACCAACGCGCCCAGCAGGGGGCGGGGCGCGTCGGTGCGGCGCAGCAGTGCGGCGAGCGCCACCGCGGTGCCGACCAGCGCGACCGCGCCCGTGACCCGAACCCCGAGCGTCGCCATCACCGGCTGCGACAGCAGGCTGTATCCGAGCTGGTCGACTCCGGCGTACCAGCGCAGGTCGATCGGCGTGTAGCCGTGGTCGGCGAAGAAGCCGGCGCGGGCGAACTGGGCGGACAGGTCCGAGCCCACGCGCGGCATCAGGAGGTAGGCGGCACCGAGCGCCACCGCGAACACGGCGGTGACCCACTCCAGCCGGCGCCGAGCCCACACCTTGCCGACCCTACCGGGCCGTCCTGTGGTAGCCGTGCGTCACGGTAGGGTGGCCGCCATGCCCCGCCCTGCTCTCGTCCGTTACGGCGGGCTGGCAGGGAGCCTGTTGCTGGCGGTGGCCGCGTACCGCAGCGGCGCCGGTTGGCCGTGGCATCCGACCATGACGCCCCGCACGATCCTCGCCGGCGAGAGCGGCGTGCTCGCGCCGATCTGCTGGCTGCTCGGCACCGCCGGGATGATCGCCGCGTGGTGGTGCGGCCGCACCGCGATCCCGTCGGCCCGCTGGGCCTACGTGACCGCCGCCCTGTGGGTGGTTCCGCTGCTGCCGCTGCTCCCGCTGGGCAGTTACGACATTTACTCGTACGCGTGCCAGGGCTGGCAGCAATCGGCGGGGCTGGACCCTTACTCCGGCGGCGTCGACGCGCTGGGTTGCCCGTGGCGGGACGCCGTGGCCCCGACGTGGCTCGACTCGGCGGCCCCGTACGGCCCGGTGTTCGTGGTGCTGGCCGCGGCGGCCGCGAAGCTGGGCGGGTCGCTCGCCGGCACGATCGCGGCGCTCCGAATCGTCTCGTTGCTGGGCGTGGCCCTGACCGCGGCGTGCCTTCCGGTGCTGGCCCGGCATGCCGGCGTACCGCTGAGCCGGGCGGTGTGGCTGGCGCTGGCCTGCCCGCTCGTCGCCGTCCACCTGATCTCCGGCGGCCACAACGACGCCGTCATGGTCGGCCTCGTGGTGGCCGGCCTGGCCGCTGAGTCTGCTGGCCTCGCTGCGCTCGGCGGCTCGCGCCTTAGACCCGCTGAGATGCCGCACCGGCCGCAACGACTGCAAACCCCGCAGCCGCCGCGTCCGGCACGACATCTCACCGGCGGCGCTTGCGGGCTGGCTGGCCTCGCTGCGCTCGGCGGCTCGCGCCCTAGACCCGCTGAGATGCCGCACCGGCCGCAACGCCGGCTCGGCGTTCTCGTTGGGGCCGGGGTGCTGCTCGGGCTGGCTGCCGGGGTCAAGGTCACCGCCGTCGTGGTGCTGCCGTTCGCGGTCGTGATGGCCGTACCGCCCGGCTCGCCGCTGCGGGCCTTGTGGCGGCCCGCCGCGGCGCTCGCCGGCGGGGCCGTGGCCGCGGTCGCCGCCGTATCGGTCGCGGCGGGGCTCGGCCTCGGCTGGATCGCCGGCCTCACCGGCAGCGGCGCCTCGGTCCAGTGGACGTCGCCGCCGACCGCGGTCGGGATGACCGTCGACCTGATCGGGAGCGCGTTCGGCGCGCACTGGAACGCCGTGCCGGTGACCCGGGCGCTCGGCGTCGCCGGGCTGGCGGCGGTCCTGGCCGCTCTCTGGTGGCGCTCCCGCCGCGGCAACCCGCTGCTCGGCGCCGGGCTTGCGCTCGCCGCCACCGTCGTGCTGAGCCCGGTGTTCCACCCCTGGTACGCGACCTGGCCCCTCGCGGTGCTCGCCGCGACGCTGCCGCGCGACACACTCTGGCTCGTGGCGCCGTGCGCGCTCGCCGCCGCCCTGTGCCTTCCGGACGGCTACAACCTCGCGCTGGCCGTGAAGAGCCAGGGAGCGATCGCGATGACCGCGTTCGTCGTGGTGATGGCGGTGCTCGCGGTACGCAGGCGCGCCCGCGAACGCCAGAAGGTCGCGCCGTGACCGGTCGGCCGCGGCTCACCACCCGCGGGCAGATCCTGATCGTCGCGGTACTGGTCGTGATCACCGCCGGGATCGTGCTTCTCGCCGAGATGCGCAACGAGTTCTTCGACTCGAAGGTCTACTACGGCGCCGTCCAGTACTGGTTCCGCGACCACGGCATGGTCTACGACTGGCTGCGTCCCGGGACGCCGTACGGGTTCACCTATCCGCCGTTCGCCGGGCTGGTCATGGCCCCGATGGCGTACCTGCCGTTCCCGCTCGTCGTGGTCATCGCCAGCGTCGCGACCGTGCTCACCACCGCGCTGCTCACCTGGTGGTTCATCGCGCCGCTGGTACGCCGCCAGGGGTGGACGCCGTGGTTCGCGTTCGCGGTCGCGGTGTGTCTCGCGATCTCGTTCGAGCCGGTCCGCGAGACGCTCACGTTCGGCCAGGTCAACACGTTACTGCTGGCGCTGGTGGCGGGCGACGTGCTGTTCGGGGTGCCGAAGGGCAAGCGTTGGGCGGGTGTGGGCGTCGGGTTGGCCACCGCGGTCAAGCTGACGCCGGGCGTATTCATCCTCTACCTGCTCGTGACGAGACGCTGGCGCGCCGCCGGGGTGGCGATCGGCACGGCCGCCGTGGCGACGCTGGCCGCCGCCGCGGTGGCGCCCGACCAGTCGCGGGAGTTCTGGACCGCGGCGCTGTGGGACACCAACCGCGTCGGTGTGCTCTCCTACGTGTCCAACCAGTCGCTGCGGGGCTTCCTGGCCCGCCTGCCCGTCGACGCCGTCGCCACGTACGTCTGGGTCGCCTGCGTGCTCGCCGCGCTCGCGTTCTGGGCCTGGCGGGTGCGCGCGGCCGCGGCTGCGGGCGACGAGTTCGGCGGATTCGCCCTGACCGGCGTCCTGGGCTGCCTGATCAGCCCGGTCACGTGGGTGCACCACTGCGTCTGGCTGCTGCCGGCGATCGTTCGTTGTCTCGATGTGGGCCTGTCCACACGCGATCGAAGATCGCTCTGGCTCGGCGCGAGCGCGTATCTGTTGATGACCTCGCGGCTGCTCTGGGTCTGGGAGAAACGGCCGCGGCCGCCGCTCGAACTCCTCGGCGGCAACCTCTACGTGTGGTTCAGCCTCGCCCTGTTCGCGTGGATGCCGATCGTGCTGACACGCACTGATACAGCGCCGGCGGCCGTGTCAGCGCCATGTCGGCGCGGTGTCAGCCCTGGTTGACATCCTTCCGTCAGACAACCTGACGGGAGATTGCATCATGACGAACGCGATAGTCGCCGAGGGGCTGGTGAAGCGCTTCGGCGACACCACGGCCCTGGCGGGCGTCGACCTCGCCGTGCGCACCGGCTCCGTCCTGGGATTGCTCGGCCCGAACGGCGCCGGCAAGACCACCGCGGTCCGGGTGCTCGCCACCCTGCTCCGGCCCGATCAGGGCCGCGCGACGGTGGGCGGTTTCGACGTGGTCCGCCAAGCGCACCAGGTGCGCCGGCTCATCGGCCTCACCGGCCAGTACGCCTCGGTCGACGAAACCCTGACCGGCACCGAGAACCTCATCCTGATCGGCCGCCTGCTGGGCCAGTCCCGCCGCGACGCTCGCGCACGGGCGATGGAGTTGCTGACGCGATTCCGGCTCGACGACGCGGCCGACAAGGCCGCCCGTGCCTACTCGGGCGGCATGCGGCGCCGGCTCGACCTCGCCGCCAGCCTGGTCGGCCGCCCGCGGCTGCTGTACCTGGACGAGCCCACCACGGGCCTCGACCCGCGTAGCCGCAACGACATGTGGGATGTCATCCGGGGCCTCGTCGCCGACGGCGTGACCGTGCTGCTCACCACGCAATACCTGGACGAGGCCGACCAGCTGGCCGACGAGATCGTGGTCATCGACCACGGGCGGGTCATCGCCACCGGGACGTCCGACCAGCTCAAGGCGCGTACGGGCGCGCAGACCGTGACCGTTCGCCCGGGGTCGGAGCGCGACCGCCACGCAGTCGCGGCGGCGGTCGGCCTCGTCGCCGCTGGCCCGGTCGACTTCCGCGGCCCGCTGATCACCGCGCCGGTGACGGACCCGGGCGCGCTGGCGCGTCTGGTCCGTCGCCTCGACGACAGCGGGCTCGTGGTGGCCGAGCTGTCACTGCACAGCCCGAGCCTGGACGAGGTCTTCCTGACCTTGACCGGCCGGCCCACCGATGAACCCGACGAACTAGAGCAGGCCGTGGCATGACCGAGCGCACCGAGCGCACCGAGCGCAGCGAGGGCCACGAGGGCATGCCGAAGGAGGTACAGCCATGACTACCGCCGTGTTGGCACCCGAAGCGCGGATCAGCCCTGTCGAGGGCCTGCGCAACACCGCCACGCTCGCGTGGCGCACGCTGGTGCAGATCAAGCACAACCCGTTCGAGCTGCTGGACTTCAGCATCCAGCCGATCATGTTCCTGCTGCTGTTCACGTACGTCTTCGGCGGGGCCATCTCGGGCTCGCCGCGCGACTACCTGGCCTTCGGGTTGGCCGGCATCATCGTGCAGAACATGCTCTTCGCCACGCTGAACACCGGCGTCGGCCTCAACACGGACCTGACCAAGGGCGTCTTCGACCGGCTCCGTTCGCTGCCGATCGCCCGCTGGTCGCCGCTGGCCGGGCGGATCGTGGCCGACGTCGTCAAGCAGACCTGGGCCGTGGCCTTGCTGCTGGGCGTCGGGATGATTCTCGGCTTCCGGGTCGGCACCGGTCCGGTCGAGGTGCTCGCCGCGTTCGGACTACTGATCGTGTTCGCGCTGGCCGCGTCCTGGATGTCCGTCATGGTGGGGATGCTGGTCAGCGCCCCGGAGAAGGTGCAGATCTTCGGCTTCGTGCTGCTCTTCCCGCTGACGTTCGCCAGCAACGCGTTCGCGCCGACGCAGACCATGCCCGGCTGGCTGCAGGCCTGGGTGAAGGTCAACCCGGTGACGATCCTGGCCGACGCCACCCGCGGCCTGCTGGTCGGCGGCCCGGTGGCCACGCCGGTCACCCAGTCGCTGCTCTGGGCCGCGGTCCTCATGGCGGTGTTCGCGCCGCTCTCGGTGTGGGCGTTCCGGCGGCGGGTGTGAGCCCCGCGTGGGTCAGACGTCTTTTGTGAGCCCGGCCGCCTCGGCCGCCGTCACCATCGTGACGGTGTCCCCGGACCGGTAGGCCACTTCGTAGCCCGCGTCGCCGAGGGCGGCGCGGGCTTTTTCCTCGATGCGGTCCACATCGGGGACCGAGCGGTCCACCGAGCCGCGTACGGCGACCGACGCGCCCAGCAGCCGGGCCGCTTCGGCCGGGTCGCCGCTGCGCAGCGCCAGGTCGGCCGCGCCGACCAGGGCCAGTGCGATGATGGGGGAGTCCTTGGACTGGACCGCGATCTCCAAGGCCTGGGCGTGGAACCGGCGCGACGTCGCCAGGTCGCCCGCGGCCGCCTCGATCAGCCCTTGCGTCGAACGGATGACCGCCCGGAACTGCGGCGCGAACGAGGCGTTCTCGATCAGTGCCGCCGCTCGACCGATCCGTTCCCGTGCTTCCTCCAGCGCGCCGTCCTCGCGGGCGACCGTGGCGAAACCGTACTCGACGGAAGCCAGCACCTCGGACATGCCCACGTCCTCGGCCGACTCATGGGACTGCTTGAGCATCCGGCGGGCCTCGGCCCGGTCCCCGGCCAGCCACAGTTGCTGCGCCAGCTTGACCTCGAGCTGCGGCAGGTCCTCGCGGATCCCCACCTCGCGGACCAGCGCGATCGCTTCCCGCTGCCAGGTCACGGCCTGCGCGAAGTCGCCGCGCGCCGCGGTCAGGTCGGCGAGGGTGCTGAGCGCGAAGCCGATGCCCCAGCGCTCGCCGATCGCCCGGAACCCCTCCAGCGCCTCGCGCATCTCCGCCTCGGCCACCGACGCGCTGTGCCCGAAGTTCAGCCGTATCTGGGCCGTGATCATCTTCGCGACCGCGCGCAGCCACGGTTCGGGATCATCGAACAGCGGCTGGACCAGGTCGAACGTGCTTTCCTCACCATCCGAGGTGAAGATCGCCGCGACGGGTCCCATCAAGCGCAGCGCCGGATGCTTGGCCTGCGGACCGGCACCCAGCCGGTCGGCGTGCTGGAACCAGGACTTGACGTCGTCGATGTGTGCCCCGCCCTCGAGCCCGTTCAGGGCCGCGAACATGTAGGCCAGCGCGATGTCTTCGGACGGCGGCTCATCGCCGGCCATGGCCAGTACGTCCCGGGCCACCCCGATGCCCTCGGCGCGGTGCCCGCGCAGCCACCAGTACCAGCCCAGCCTCGCGGTGAGCCCGACCGCGGTGGCGCGGTCACCGGCGTCGATCGCCGCGCGGATGGCGGCGTGCAGGTTGTCGTGCTCGTCGCTGAGGCGCCGCAACCAGATGAGCTGGTCGGCGCGGCGCAGGCGGGGCTCGGCCTCGGTGGCGAGCGCGAGCAGGTACCGAGCCTGTGCCACGCGCATCCGTTCCGTCTCGCCCGCTTCGGCGAGCCGTTCCAGGCCGTACTCCCGGATGGTCTCGAGCATCCGGTAGCGGTCGCCGGCCAGCACCAGCAGCGATTTGTCGACGAGCGCGCCGAGCAGATCGATGTCGGCGTCGCAGACCTGTTCGACTGCCGTCACATCCGCGCTGCCGTGGAAGACCGCGAACCGGCGCCACAGCGCGCGCTCGGGCTCGGACAGCAGGTCCCAGCTCCAGTCCACGACGGCGCGTAGCGTCTGGTGCCGGGGCAGCGCGGTGCGGCTGCCGCCGGTCAGCAGCCGGAACCGGTCGGCGATGCGGCTGGCGAGCACGTCCACCGGCAGCGTACGTAGCCGGGCGGCGGCGAGCTCGATGGCCAGCGGCATCCCGTCCAGGGCGCGGCAGATCCGTACGACCGGCTCGGTGTTCCCGGCGTCCAGCGAGAGGCCCGCGGCCCGGTCCAGCAGCAGCCGCACCGCCGGGTAGCCGGCCGCGACGGCCGGGTCCGCGCCGGCCGGCGGAAGTGCGAGCGGCTCGACCGGCCACAGCTGCTCGCCCGGGATGCCGAGCGGCTCGCGACTGGTCGTGAGCAGCCGGAGCCGGGGTGCGGCGCGCAGCAACGTGTCGGCGACCTGGGCGGCCGCAGCGACCAGATGCTCGCAGTTGTCCAGGATGAGCAGCAGTTCCTTGCCGGCCAGCGCGTCGCTCAGGCGGACCAGCGGATCCAGGGACTCCACCGGGGACTCGAGCGGGCCGATCTTCGTGGGCCGGGCGAGCAGGACCTGGCTGCGCAGGCCGAGCGCGGTCAGGATCGCCTGCGGCACCTCGGTCGGGTCGGTGAGCGGTGCGAGTTCCACGCGCCACACACCGTCCGGCTCGGCCGTCTCCAGCGCGGAGCCCACTTCGACCGACAGACGGGTCTTGCCGCTGCCGCCGGGCCCGGTCAGCGTGACCAGCCGGTGCCGCCCGATCAGGTCGCGGACCGCCCGCACGTCCGCGTCCCGGCCGACGAAGCTGCTCACCTCCGCCGGCAGGTTTCCGCGCGGCCGCGGCGCCGGCTCCGCCCGCAGCAGCTCGAGGTGCAGCTCGGTGAGCTCGGCGGACGGGTCGGTGCCGAGCGCGTCGGCAAGCCGTTGCCGGGCGTCTTCGAAGACCTCGAGCGCGCGCCCGGGCCGGCCGGCCGCGGCCAGCGCGCGCATCAGCAGGGCGGCGAGCGGCTCGTGCAGCGGATGCCTGGCGACCAGTTCCTCGAGTTCAGGGACGAGCTCGGCGCCCGCGCCGCGCCGCAGGTCCGCGGCGATCCGGTTTTGCTGCGCCGTCAGCCGCTGCTCCTCGAGCCGGATCGCGGCGGCTCGCGCGATGTCGGGGAAGTCCAGGGGACCGCGCCAGAGCGCCAGGGCCTCCTCGACGGAGCCCGGATCCACGGCCAGGCGGGCGAAGCGGTGCGCGTCCACCCGGTCCGGATCGATGGCCAACCGGTAACCCGTGGGCGCGGCCTCGATGACCAGGTCGGGCGCGGCCCGGCGCAGCCGGGAGACGAGGGCCTGGAGCGCATTGCCGGCGGCGGCGGGTGGCTCGTCACCCCAGACGCCGTCGATCAACCGGTCTGCGGACACCACGCGGTTCGCGTCCAGCGCGAGCAGGATCAGCAGCGTACGCAGGCGAGCGCCCGCGACCGGCACCCTCTCACCGGTGCCGGCGCGCAGCTCCAACGGCCCGAGCACCGCGATGTCCACGCGTTCGATTCTGCCTTGCCTCGCCAACGAAGCTCGTTACGGTCTGGTTGGCCGGTCCCCGCCACGTCCGTTCAATGGCATGTTCGTCCGGCCGGCATAGCGGTGGCGCATCAACCAGGTGCCGCGACGGGTAGGCCGGTCCGCGCCGCGGCATCGGCGAGCCACTTGTCGTACGTCACAAAGGCGGTGAGGCTCTTGCCGGAGGCGACGAGGAACTCGGCGGTGGCAACGTGAATGGCGTTCAGCGTCCGAAGCATCGGCTCGGTGTACGCGGCCGCGGTGGCCCGCACGGCCGCGTTGATCTCCACGCGATGAAGGCGGCTCAGCACCCCGGCGACGCTACCCAGAACACCCGGCTGGCTGCGCCGGAGTGCACGCGGCAGCTCCACCTCGACGAGCGTCGATGCGACAAGCGGCTCGGCCGCATGTCCGTTGATCCAGTCGACAAGTGCCTGGGACTCGGCCTCGACTCCAAGCGAAACAGGATGCGGCCCGGCACATCGTGCCGGGCCGCATCCTGTTGGTCCAATCAGACGTTGTAGTACAGCTCGAACTCGTGGGGGGTCGGGCGCAGGCGCACCGGGTCGATCTCGTTGGTGCGCTTGTAGTCGATCCACGTTTCGATCAGGTCATCGGTGAACACGCCACCGGGGGTGAGGAACTCGTGGTCGGCCTCGAGCGAGTTCAGCACCGCGTCGAGCGAGCCTGGCACCTGCTTGACGGAGCCCCACTCCTCCGGCGGGAGGTCGTAGAGGTCCTTGTCGATCGGGGCCGGCGGCTCGATCTTGTTCTTGATGCCGTCCAGGCCGGCCATCATCATCGCCGAGTACGCCAGGTACGGGTTGCTCGACGGGTCCGGTACGCGGAACTCGACGCGCTTGGCCTTCGGGTTGCTGCCGGTCACCGGGATGCGCGTACAGGCCGAGCGGTTGCGCTGCGAGTACACCAGGTTGACCGGCGCCTCGAAGCCGGGCACCAGGCGCCGGTACGAGTTGACCGTCGGGTTGGTGAACGCCAGCAGCGACGGCGCGTGGTGCAGCAGCCCGCCGATGTACCAGCGGGCGGTGTCGGACAGCCCGGCGTAGCCGGTCTCGTCGTAGAACAGCGGCTCGCCGCCCAGCCAGAGGCTCTGGTGGGTGTGCATGCCGGAGCCGTTGTCGCCGAACAGGGGCTTGGGCATGAACGTGACGGTCTTGCCGTGCTCCCAGGCGGTGTTCTTGATGATGTACTTGAACAGCTGCATCTGGTCGCCGGCGTGCAGCAGCGTCGAGTACTTGAAGTTGATCTCGGCCTGGCCGGCGGTGCCGACCTCGTGGTGCGCGCGCTCGACGGTGAAGCCGACGTCGAGCAGTCGCCGCACCATGGCGTCGCGCAGGTCGGAGTAGTGGTCCAGCGGCGAGACGGGGAAGTACCCGCCCTTGTACTGGGTCTTGTAGCCGCGGTTGCCGCCCTCCTCGTCCTTCCCGGAGTTCCAGGCGCCCTCGATCGAGTCGATGTAGTAGAAGGCGCGGTTCTGCGCCGTCTCGTGGCGGATCGAGTCGAAGATGTAGAACTCCGCCTCGGCGCCGAAGTAGGCGGTGTCGGCGATGCCGCTGGAGGCGAGGTACGTCTCGGCCTTCTTCGCGATGTTGCGAGGGTCGCGCGAATAGGCCTCGCGGGTGAACGGGTCGTGGATGAAGAAGTTCAGCGCCAGCGTCTTCTGGGCCCGGAACGGGTCGATGAACGCGGTGGTCACGTCCGGCAGCAGCAGCATGTCGGACTCGTGGATGGCCTGGAACCCGCGGATCGACGATCCGTCGAAGGCGAGGCCGTCGGTGACGACGCTGTCGTCGAACGATTCGACCGGGGTGTTGAAGTGCTGCATCACACCGGGCAGGTCACAGAATCGAACGTCGACGAACTTCACGTCCTCGTCTTTGAGGTATCGCAGGAGCTCCTCGGGATTGGCGAACACACGTCCTCCTGGCGCGTCAATATCGAACCGGGGCGGCGGTGCCGCCACGTGGCTAGGCTGGTCGCGACGCTATGGGCACGGAGTTGCCCGGGCGTATCCCTATTGTTTCCGCCGTGTTACGGAGCCTGTGAGGGAGACCGCGACCACCGCCAGGCTATCGCGGACCTCCGGCTCGCGAGCCGCCAAACCCCAAGACCATCGTTCCGGTACGGCCAAGCAGCGCCCGGCTACGCTCGTTGACGTGGCAGCGGGCACCGGCTCTCCGGGACCGTCCGATCGGACCGAGGTGCAACCGGCGAACTTCGGCAGGCGCTTCGGCGCGCTGCTGATCGACTGGGCGTTGTGCCTGATGGTCGCCGCGTTCTACGCCGACCCGCGAGTGGTCGCCTGGCCACCGGTCGTCATCCTCATCGTCCTGAATACGGTCTGCATCGGCTGGCTCGGCCAGACGCCGGGCATGACGGTGACTGGCGTGCGGTGCGTCTCGGTCGCCGACGGCGGTTCGATCGGCCTGGGCAGGGGCCTGTTGCGGGCGGTCCTGCTGGCCCTGCTCATCCCCGCGGTGATCATGGACGCCGAACGCCGAGGCCTGCACGACCGAGCCGCCGGCTCCATCGTGATCATGAAGCAGAGTTAGCTGGTCTGAGCTACCTGTCCTCGCTCTGAGCTACCTCTCCTCGCTCCGCTCGGACGGGATTGCGCACCCTCGACAACGATGTAAGGGGGCGCAATCCGACGTGGGTTGCCGTCAAACCGTGCTGGCACCGCTGGTTTTGCCGGGGCGTTGCTGGTTCTACCGGGAGCGTTGCTGGTCTTAGCGGGGGCGCTGCTGGCGGAACGCGCCCTTGCTGGGGCGCATGTTCTTGGGGATCGCGCCTTTGGGCATCTGGGGTCGGGCCATCAGCGCCGCGAGGCGCTTGTCGAGCGCGTTCACGTCCTTGCCGGTGAGGTTGCGAGGCAGCTTCATCACGGTTGTACGCAGCTTGCGGATGGACAGCTCGCCCTCGCCCTGGCCGATCATGTAGTCGTACATCGGAGCGTTGCCGATCACTTTGGACAGCCGGCGCTTCTCCTGGCCGATCAGGCTGCGCACTCGCTGCGGCTGGCCCTCACCGAGAAGGATCACGCCGGGGCGGCCGATGACCACGTGCACCATGTCGAACTGTGTTGTCGAGCTCGCGGCCGGCCGGACCCGCCAGTCGCCGCGCATGTTCTCGACGATCGATGCGGCCGCGCCGGGCTGGCCCTCGGCGGCGTTCATCATGGCGGCGTTGGAGCGCAGGTTCAGCACGATCAACGCGCCGAGCAGCGCCACCATGACGCCGATCGGGATCCAGATGTAGCCGAAGCCCAAGAGGACGGTCAGCACGGTCAGCGCCAGCGGGATCAGCACCGCCGCGGCAAGTAGCGGGATGAACCACTTGTCCTGCTTGGCGGTGAACGAGAACACCTGGCCGATCTGCTTCAGGCGTGTGCCGAACGACACCTTCTCCTGGGGTTTTGCCATACCCGGAAGTGTAGTGGCTCAGCCTCCTTAGCCCGGTACGGGCCTTACCTGCATGCCGGCCGTCGTGAGCCGCGCGTAAGGAGGCTGAGCAGCCCAATATGCGGCGCCTTCCCCATGTGGCGACGGCACCTTCGCGCGAACAGTTAAGTCAAGAACGAAAGGCCCATCGCCAAGGAGAATCCGATGTTCGCGTTCACCGACCCCGAGTTCCAACTCGACTTCTACCACCAGCGCTCCGCGGAACTGCAGCGCGAGGCCGCCGCGTACCGGATGGCGCGCGCGGCGTCCGGTGGCCGCCATGCCCGCTCCCGGCGGCGGTCCCGCACCGGGCACCGGATGCGGCCGGAGCAGGCGCCGGTCGCACCATGAGCGTGCCGTAACTCGCACGATTTATGTCGTAGGTACATGGCATGCTCGATATCGTGACGGCGCATGCGAGCAGCGAGGTTCTGGTCGGCCGGGTGGCCGACCTGGCCGCGCTCCGCGACGCGCTGAAGCGGACACGCAGCGCCGAGCCGTCGACCGTGCTGGTCGGCGGCGAAGCGGGCGTGGGCAAGACCCGGCTGGTCGAGGAGTTCTGCCGCTCCGCCGCGGCGGAGGGCGCCCATGTGCTGACTGGTCAATGCCTCGAGCTCGGCGAGGAGGGCTTGCCGTTCGCGCCGTTCGCTTCCGCGTTGCGCAAGCTGGTCAACGTCGAGGGCCTGGAGGTGCTCGAGGGGCGGGAGCGGGACTTCGCCCGACTCCTGCCGGAGCTCGGTCTGCCCGCGGAGGCCGGCGACGCCCGTCGTGGTTATCTCTTCGAGCTGGTCGCGGGGTTGTTTGCCCGGTTGTCCGAGCAGCAGCCGCTGGTGCTGGTCCTGGAGGACCTGCACTGGGCGGACACGTCCACGCGCGACCTGATCGGCTTCCTGGTCCGCTCGGCCCGCTTGCCGCATGTGCTGCTGATCGCGACGTACCGGACGGACGAGCTGCAGCGCGGCCACCCGCTGCGACCGTTCCTGGCCGAGCTCGACCGGGTGCGCGGGGTGCATCGCCTGGAGCTCGACCGCCTCGACCGCGACGGCACGGCCGAGATGCTGGCCCAGCTGCTGGGCGTGGAACCGGATCCGAAAACGGTCGACACCGTCAGCGAGCGCACACAGGGCAACCCGTTCTTCATCGAGCAGTTCGCGATGTCGGGCGATCCCGCGTGCGGCGACATCCCGCAGAGCCTGCGCGATCTCCTTTTGTCGCGGGTCGACCAGCTGCCGGAGTCCGCGCAGCGGGTGCTGCGCGTGGCGTCCGTCGGCGGCACCCGGTTCGGCCACGAGTTGCTGTCCCGCGTCGCCGGCATGGGCGAGGCGGACCTCGAGTCGGCGCTGCGGGTGATCGTGGCGGCGCAGTTGGTCGTGGTCGACCCCGACGGGGGGTACGAGTTCCGGCACGCACTCGTCCGCGAGGCCGTGCATGACGACCTGCTGCCCGGCGAGCACGCCCGGCTGCATGCCCGGTACGCCCAGGCGGTCGAGGCCGAGCCGAACCTCGTGGCGATGGGCCGGGCGCCGGCGGAGATCGCCCATCACTGGCACGCGGCGCACGATCACCCGCGGGCGCTGGTCGCCGCGAAACGCGCGGCCGATGCTGCCGGCCGGCGGTACGCGTACGCGGAGCAATCTCGCTTGCTCGACCGCGTCCTGGACCTTTGGGAGCAGGTCCCGGACGCGGCGACGCTGCTCGGCACCACGCACCTCGATCTGCTCGAGGAGGCCGCGCTCAGCGCCATCGACTCCGGTGATCACATGCGTGCGCTGAGCCTGACCCGGGCCGCGCTGGCCGATCTGGACGCGGAAGCGGAGCCCGTCCGCGCCGCCCGGCTGTTGGTTCGCCGCGCCAAGCTGCTCTACAACATGGGCAAGAGCAACGGCGTACCGGAGGCGAGGGAGGCGTACCGGCTGTTGCGGTCGGCGCCGAACTCTTCCGAAAGGGTGATGTTGATGGCCGACGTCGCCTACCAGCTCGCCGGGATTGACAACGCTGAGGCCGGCCGGATCGCCGAGGAGGCCAAGGCGGCCGCCGTCGAACTGGGCGACGTCGCGACCGAGGTCGCCGCCACCATCACGTTCGGACTGGTGTGCGCGGGACAGATCCCGGCCGAGGAGGGCCTCGTGTCGATGCAGGAGTCCGCCGCGCGTGCCCGCGCCACCGGCGACTTGCCGAACCTGGCCCGCGCCCTGGTCGCCATCTCCGACACGCTCTTCGAGCTGGGCCGGTACGAAGAATCGGCGGCCGCCGCGGCGGAGGGCGTCCCGTACGCCGACCGGATCGGGGTCAGCCGCACCACCGGCGTGTTCCTGCTGGCCAACCACGCCGAGGCACTGATCGCGCTCGGCCGCTGGGACGAGGCCGACGCGCGTCTCGCCGAGGCGGCCCGGCTCGATCCGCCCGGCCGGCTGGCCGTGCCGTGGCTTTGGCTGCGCGCGCGGATACGGCTGGCCCGGGGCCACGAGGGTGCCGAGCCGCTGGTGAGTCGGGCGGTCAGTTTCCTCGGGCGACCGTTCCTGAACGAGGAGAACCGGCTGTTGCTGCAGGAGTTGCGGACGCTCGCGGAATTGCGGTCCGGAGGCGTCGGGGCGGCGCTGTCGGCGGCGCGCACGGCGGTCGACGAGCCGGCGATCGTAGACAAGCCGCGGTACGGCTGGCCCCTGCTCGCCGCGGCGGCGACCGCGGTGGAGCGCGCCACCGCCGACGACCGGGACGTCGCCGCACTGCGTTCCCTGATCGCGGAGCTCGCCGCCGGGATGTCCCTGGAGTACGCGGCCTACCGGGCCTACTCGGCGCAGGTGGCCGCGACGCTCGAGGGTGGCGTGGAGCGTTGGCGGCAGGCGGTCGCCGCGTGGCGCGCCGACGGGCAGCGGTACCAACTGGCCGATGCGCTGCTCGGGCTGGCCACCGCGGCCGCCGGCGCCGGCGATCGGGCCGCGGCGGGGGAGGCGATCGAGGAGGCGGTGGCCATCGCGGCCGCGCTGGGTGCCGCGCCACTGGGCGACGACGCGGACACGCTGGCCCGGCGGGTCGGGCTGCGCTCGGCCGGTCACCCGGCCCCCAGTGGGACCGAGCTGCTCACGGCCCGCGAGCAGGAGGTCCTGCGGCTGGTCGCCGAGGGGCAGAGCAACAGCCGGATCGCGCAGCGGCTCTACATCTCGCCGAAGACGGCGAGCGTGCACGTCTCGCGCATCATCGCGAAGCTCGAGGTGAACAACCGCGTCGAGGCGGCGGCGGTAGCCCGGCGCCTGGGTCTGCTCAGTAACTGAGCCGGCGATGGCCCCAGCGGGCGGCGGTGGTCAGGCGCGGGCGGCCAGGGCCTGCTTGTAGAGGCGGCCGGCGCGATAGGACGAGCGCACCAGCGGCCCACTCATGACGCCCGCGAAGCCGATCTGCTCGGCCTCCTCGCGCAGCTCCACGAACTCCTCCGGCTTGACCCAGCGCTCGACCGGGTGATGCCGGGGCGTGGGCCGCAGGTACTGCGTGATGGTGATCAGCTCGCAGCCGGCGTCGTAGAGGTCGCGCAGCGCCTGGGATACCTCAGCGCGCTCCTCGCCCAGGCCCAGGATCAGGTTGCTCTTGGTGACCAGGCCCGCCGCGCGGGCCTTGGTGAGGACGCCGAGGGAACGGTCGTACCGGAAAGCGGGGCGGATCCGCTTGAAGATCCGGGGTACGGTCTCGACGTTGTGCGCCAACACCTCGGGAGCCGCGCCGAACACCTCGGCAAGCTGCTCACTATCGGCGTTGAAGTCGGGGATGAGCAGCTCGACGCCGCAACCCGGCTGCAGCTTGTGGATCTGGCGGACCGTCTCCGCGTACAGCCACGCGCCGCCGTCGGGCAGGTCGTCGCGGGCGACGCCGGTGACCGTCGCGTACTTGAGACCCATCGTGGCGACGGACTCGCCGACCCGGCGCGGCTCGTCGGCGTCAAACTCGGCCGGCTTGCCGGTGTCGATCTGGCAGAAGTCGCACCGGCGGGTGCACTGGTCACCGCCGATGAGGAACGTCGCCTCCCGGTCCTCCCAACACTCGTAGATGTTGGGGCAGCCGGCCTCCTGGCAGACGGTGTGCAGGCCCTCCCTCTGCACGAGTCCACGGATGTTCGTGTACTCGGGGCCCATCTTGGCTTTGACCTTGATCCACGGCGGCTTCCGCTCGATCGGAGTTTCGGCGTTGCGCGCCTCGATCCGCAGCATGCGGCGGCCCTCGGGAGCAATAGTCACAAGCCCGAGGTTACGCCTGTGACAAGATCAAGCGGGCGATGCGCGACGAGCCTCACGCGGGCGAGGATGTGACTGCCCTCACGCCGAGAGCCGAAAATCGCTTTGCCGGCGAGCCACCAGGTGGTTGGATGTCCGCCACGGCAGAGACGGAACCGAGTAACGTCCCGATCCCGCCGGCCGAGAGAGTCACCGGCAGCTGTGAGGGTGACCCGACGCCGGGGCGCGAAGACACTCCCGAGCCGCGTACGACAAAAGAGGCGTCCGTTTTCAAAACGGGCGTGAAGGTGTGGTGGCACCGCGAGGATCCCGCTCGCCCACACCTCCCTGGGGCCGCGTTGCACAACCAGAGGAGGTACGCCCGCCATGCAACGCATCCTCTCCACCGAACTGACCCGGCACGTCGGCGAGACCGTCACCGTCGCCGGCTGGGTCCACCGCCGCCGGCTTCTCAAGTCGGTGGCCTTCCTGATCCTGCGTGACGCCGCCGGGCTCGCGCAGGTCGTCGTCACCGACGGCCTGACGAGGGAACTGCTCGAAGCGCTCACCGAGGAGAGCGTCGTCGAGATCACGGCGACAGTCACCGCGAACGCGGCGGCCCCGACAGGGGTCGAGCTGGTCGCGCCAGGCGTGCGCCTGGTGAGCGCGGTGCCCGTACCGTTGCCGGTTGAACTGCATCGACCGACGCTGACCGCGACGTTGCCGACGCAGCTGGACCATGCCGCCCTTGCGCTGCGCCATCCGAGCCGTGCATCGGCCCTGCGGATCGCCGCGGCCGCGACCGCCGGCTTCCGGGCCGCGCTGGACGAGCAGCGGTTCGTCGAGATCCACACGCCGAAGGTCGTAGCGTCCGCGACGGAGTCGGGGGCGAATGTGTTCGCGCTCGACTGGTTCGGGCGGCCGGCCTACCTGGCGCAGTCGCCCCAGTTCTACAAGCAGCTGATGGTCGGGGTGTTCGAGCGGGTCTACGAGGTGGGGCCGGTCTTCCGGGCCGAGCCGCACGACACTGCGCGGCATCTCGCGCAGTACACGTCGCTGGACGCCGAGCTGGGATTCATCGCCGACCACCGCGACGTCATGGCGGTGCTGACAGCGACGCTGGCGGGGATGGCGGCCGCCGTGGGGCCGTGGGCGTCGCTCGACGTGCCTGACGAGATCCCGGCCGTGCACTTCACCGAGGCGCTGCGGATCGCCGGTGCCCCGGCCGACGAGGCCGACCTGGCGCCGGCGCACGAGCGGGCCATCGGGGAGTGGACGCGGCGCGAGCACGGCTCGGAGTTCGTGTTCGTCACCGGCTACCCGATGCGCAAGCGGCCGTTCTACACCCATCCGGACCCTGCCGACCCGGCCTACTCGAACGGCTTCGACCTGCTCTTTCGCGGAGTCGAGCTGGTGACCGGCGGCCAGCGGCTGCACCGCTACGAGGACTACGTGGCGGCCCTGGCCGCCGCCGGCGAGCCGCTGGAGCCATACCGGGGCTACCTCGACGGCTTCCTGTTCGGCATGCCACCGCACGGAGGCTTTGCCATTGGGCTCGAGCGGTTCGTGGCGCGTCTGACCGGCGCGGCGAACATCCGGGAGGTCACCGCGTTCCCGCGGGACCTGCACCGGATCACGCCATAGCCGCGATCACTGCGATCACCACGACGACGATCGGGATGATCGTCATCCCGATCAGGACCCACCAGGCCGCGGGATGCGCGAAGTTCAGGCTCAGACCCACGCCGGATCGATTCGGTACGAAGATCCGCGGGTCGGACGGGTCCTTGTACATGTCGTCAGAACAGGGTCGGCAGGTGGCGTTCGACCATCGGCAGCACGTCGGCGACCGTCACCGGCCGGCCCAGCTCGGCGCTGAGCGAGGTGACGCCCGCGTCGCGGATGCCGCACGGCACGAATCGGTCGAAGTTGGCCAGGTCGCAGTCGCAGTTGATGGCGAAGCCGTGTTGCGTCACCCCGCGCGCGACGCGGATGCCGATCGCGGCGACCTTGCGGTCGGGTCCGCGGTGGTCGGCGCGCACCCATGCGCCGCTGCGGCCCTCGACCCGCTCGGCGGCCAGGCCGAACTCGGCGCACACGTCGATCAGCAGCTGCTCGGTGCGGCGGACGTACGCCACCACGTCGACCGGGTCGGGCAGGCGCACGATCGGGTAGCCGACGAGCTGCCCCGGACCGTGCCAGGTGATCTTGCCGCCGCGATCCACATCAACGACCGGCGTGCCGTCGAGCGGCCGGTCCGCCGGTTCGGTGCGCTTGCCGGCTGTGAAGACGCTGGGGTGCTCGAGCAGCAGGATGGTGTCGGGCTGCTCGCCGGCCACCACGGCATCGTGGAGCCGGCGCTGCACATCCCACGCCGTGCGGTAGTCGACGACGCCGGGACGCAGGACCGTGAGCGTTGGTGTGGTCACCAGGCCAGCGTAGTCCCGCGGCCGTCGTGGCGGCCGTTACCCGCCGGGCGTGACGGGGTCCACACCCGGCCGGACCCGCCACAGCAGAACGCCGCCCACCCGCTGCGGCTCGCCGAGCAGGTCGGTGGCCGTGGCCTCGACCGCGGCCCGGAACAGCATCCCGTTCTGGCCGCTGATCTGGTCGGGCAGGAACACGGCGTCGACGCCCCAGTAGGCGAAGTCCTGACGCGCCTGGGCGCGGTCGGCGTCGTTGATCTTGCCGACGTAGCCGTACACCGCGGCCCGGAAGAAGAGCCAGTCGGTGTGCCGCCACGGCGCGCCGACCCGGCCGGCGCCCCGTGGGCCACCCGGGCCGAGAAAATAGCCGCCGGGTATCCGGAACTGCCGGCCGCCGCGGGCCATCGTGTACGCCTGCCAGCGTTGCGCGTCCGGAGTCACGTTCGTGGCGAACGGCAGGGCACTCAGCACGCCGCCCTCGGGCAGGTAGTCCTTCCACATACCGTCGGCGATGAACGCCGGTTCCGGGGCCCGTGGTGTAGTGAGTACCGGCAGCGGGATCAGTGGCATCAGGGCCAGCACGAACCCGGCGGCGTACGCGGTGCGGATCCGGGTGGACGGCATCGGCTCGGTGAGCAGCTGGTCGGCGATCAGAGCAAGCACGATACCGACGACGCCGGTGACAACGAGCGCGAAGCGGCCCGGGAGCGCTGAGTCGAACAGCGGCAGGTGGGCGAGCACGGCGTACGGGAGCGGGATCTGCGTCTCGTGCTCGAGGACCTGCAGGTACGGACCCCAGGACAGGACCACGAATACCCCGGCGACGACGATCAGGGCACGCAGCGTGGCGCGCCGGCCCGGCGTCGCCTGCCGCCACAGCATGGCGAGCCCGCACACCACGAGCACGATCAGCGGCAGGCCCAGGAAGGACGTCTCCTCGGTCGGGTTCGGCGCCAGCCAGGCGCTGCTCAGCCCGGCCCAGGCCGCGAGCGACCGGCTCGAGTAGCCGAGGTAGGCGACCACGTCCTCGACATAGTGCCGCTGGTTGAACCCGGTGCCCGAGAACGTCTGCGGGCCCGCGAAGTGCAGGTACAGCGGGTACGCGAGCAGCGACCCCGCCACCACGGCGGTCACCGCGAGCGATTTGAGCACGGTCGGTGCCGCGGCCCGCGCCTCGGCCCGGGTGGCGGGGGCGAGCGACCAGGTCACGACGAACACCGCGGTCGCCAGCGCGATGAAGAAGAGCGCTTCGGCCGCGATCGAGAAGCACACGGCGAGCAGTACGCCGAGCACGGCGCCGTTGCGCAGCCAGCGGCCCGGCTCGCGCAGCTTGAACACCCACCACAGCACGACCGGCGCGACCCAGCCGGAGGTGAAGTTGAGATGTCCGTTCGCGTGCGAGATGAAGCCGGGTGCGAAGCCGCAGAACAGGCCCGCGACCGCGGCCGCCGCCCGGCGCCGGACCAGGTGGCGCAGGAGGAACAGGTACCACGCGAACGCGGACCCGGCGAGGTTGAGCGTCAAGATCGTGAGGAATGTGATCTGCGGGCCGGCCAGCTTGGTCAGCGGCGCGAGCAGGACGGCGTAGACCGTGATGGACGTGTTCGCGGCCAGGTTGACGCCGAGAGGCGCGTTCATGAGGTGGGAGAAAAACGGGTCGGCGCCGTGGCTGATCACGTAGACGCCGTAGCCCAGCACCCACTCGAAGAAGGCCTGGTCGCCGGAGTTCGCCGCGAGCGTGTGATGGTACGGCTGCGACCACAGCCCTTGCGTAACCCACAGGGCCAGGGCGAGCGCGATCACCGCGACCGGAAGATGCCGGCGCAACGCGCCGCCCGGCCGGGCCGTCGAGGCGGCCGGCGGGTCGGCGGAAGCGGCTGGGGCGGTCGCGGCGACGGACATCAGCCGGAGGTTAGCAAGCCGGCGCAGCCCCCTACGCCGCCGCGCTCGGTTCCGGCGCCAAGGCCGCCCGCAGAGCGGACTCCAGCGTGGCGTGGGCCCAGTCGAATCCCGCGGCGCTGAGCACGCCGGGCATGACCCGCTGGCTCTTCAACGCCTCGCCGGCGAGCCCGCCCAGTGCGATGCGCAGCGCGAATCCGGGGATCGGCATGACCGTGGGCCGGTGCAGCAACCGGCCGAACACCTCGGTGAACGTCGCGTTGGTGACCGGCTCGGGGCCGACGACGTTGACGGGGCCGGCGATGTCGTCGCGGTCGAGCAGGAAAACCGCGGCGCGCAGCCAGTCCTCGAGGGCGATCCACGGCACCCATTGCCTGCCGCCGGCCAGTTTGCCGCCGACGCCCAGCTTGAACGGCAACATCTGCGGCTTGAGCAGGCCGCCATGCTCGTCGAGCGGCAGGCCGGTACGCAGCAGCACGACTCTGGTCCCGGCGTCCTCGGCCGGGCGGGCCGCGGCCTCCCACACCCGGCAGAGGTCGGCGAGGAAGCCTGTGCCGGCGGGCGCGTCCTCGGTCACCTTGCGGTCACCGGTGTCGCCGTACCAACCCACCGCGGACGCCTGCAAGAGGACCTTGGGCCGGTCGGCCTCGGGCAGATGCGCGATGGTACGCGCGATGGTGCCGGTGGTGTCGAGCCGGCTGGAGCGGATCTGGCTCTTGTAGCCGGCGGTCCAGCGCTTGTCGCCGACGCCCGCCCCGGCCAGGTTCACGACGGCGTCGGCCGCGGCGACCAGCGCCGGGTCGAGCTGGCCGGCCGACGGCTTCCAGGGCACCTCGCCGGCGTCCCGCGCGGGCCGGCGGACCAGGCGGGTCACGTCGTGGCCTTGGCGGCGCAGCCGGTCGGCGAAGCGAGTGCCGAGGAAGCCGGATGCTCCGGCCATGAGAATCCGCATGCGACTTATCTTCCCCGAATTTGAACGTGCTCAAACTGAGCCTGATGGCTCTGCTTAATGGCCTCGCCTCCGGCTCGGCGGGATTTCGCCCCTAGGAGGGGGGCGAAATCCGAGCTGGTTGGCCCCGCCTCCGGCTCGGGCGAAATCCGGGCGACGCTAGCTCAGACCGAGGTCGCCCTCGAAGTGGCCGGCCTCGAGCCGCTCCTTGATCGTCACGAGGAAGCGAGCCGCGTCGGCGCCGTCGACGATGCGGTGGTCGTAACTCAGCGCGAGGTAGACCATCGAACGTGGCACGATCAGCTCGCCCAGGTTGGGGTCTTCGACGACTACCGCGCGCTTGACTACCGCGCCGGTGCCGAGGATGCCGACCTGCGGCTGGTTGATGATCGGCGTGTCGAACAGCGCGCCTCGGCTGCCGGTGTTGGTCAGCGTGAACGTGCCGCCGGACAGCTCATCCGGACTGATCTTGTTCGCCCGGGTACGCTCCGCCACGTCGGCGATCCGCTTTGCCAGCCCGGCCAGGTTGAGGTCGCCCGCATCGCGGATGACCGGCACGATCAGGCCCTTCGGGGTGTCCACCGCGATGCCGAGATGCTCGCCGTCGTGGTACGTGACCGTGCCGGCTTCCTGGTCGATCGACGAGTTCACGACCGGGTGCTCCCGGAGCGCCTCGACCGTGGCCAGCGCGAAGAACGGCAGGAAGGTCAGCTTGGCGCCGTTCCGGGCGAGGAAGTCGTCCTTGGCGCGGTTGCGCAGCTGGGCGATCCGGGTGACGTCGACCTCGACGACCGTGGTGAGCTGCGCGGAGATCTGCAGCGACTCGACCATCCGGCGGGCGATCATGGCGCGGGTCCGGGTCAGCTTCTCGGTGCGGCCGCGCAGCGGGCTCGGTGCCGGCCTCAGCGCCGAGGCGGCGGGTGCCGTGGCGGGAGCCGCCGGCCGGGCCTTCGCCGCGGCCGCGGCTGCCTTCTCGGCGGCCGCCTTCTCCGCCGCCTCGATGACGTCCTGCTTGCGGATCCTGCCGCCCACGCCGGTGCCGGTGATGGACCCGAGGTCCACGCCCTTCTCCGCGGCGAGCTTGCGGACCAGCGGCGTCACGTAGCCGGCGTCGCCCGCTCCGTTCCCCCGGACCGTCTCGGCGGCCGGCGCCGAAGCTTGGCGCGGTGCGGCTTGGCCCGGTGCGGGCGGCTCGGCGGCACGTTCGGCCGCTCCCGGGTCCGTGGCCATCTCGGCCTCCGCGGCGGGATCGGCGTAGGACTCGCCGTCCGGATCGTAGACCGGCGCCGGGGCCGACTCGATCGTCGGCTGCGGCTGCGCCGGGGGAGTGGCCGCCTGCGGCGGGGCGCTTTCTTGCGGCGCGGCGGCCTGCTGCGGCGCGCTCGGCTCCGGGGCCTGCTGCGGCGCGGGTGCGGCCGCCGGAGCGCTCCCAGCGGCGCCGATGATGGCGAGGTCGGCGCCGACCTCGGCGGTGTCGTCCTCCTGGACCTTGATCTCGAGGACGGTGCCAGCCACGGGCGACGGGATCTCCGTGTCCACCTTGTCGGTGGAGACCTCGAGCAGTGGTTCGTCCACGTCGACGGTGTCACCGACCTGCTTGAGCCAGCGGGTGACCGTACCCTCGGTGACGCTCTCGCCCAGCGCGGGCATCTTGACGGCCGTGCCCTCGGACGAGCCGGCGGCGGTCTGCGGCGCCTGGGCCTCTTCCTCGACCGGCTTCTCGGTCGAGGGTGTGGTCATGGCGGCGGGCTCCGGCTCGGCCTGCTCCGGGGCGGCCTGCTCGGCCGCGGGGGCGGGCTGCTGCGTGGGCTCGGCCTGTTGCGGGGCCGACTGCTCCGCGGGCGCGGCCTCTTGGGGGGCCGACTGCTCCGCCGGCGCCGATCCGTCCTCCTCGCCGTCGCCCGCGATCACCGCGAGCTCGCTGCCGACGTCGGCGGTCTCGTCCTCGCCGACCACGATGCGGGCGAGCACGCCCGCGGCCGGCGACGGGATCTCGGTGTCGACCTTGTCAGTGGAGACCTCGAGCAGCGGCTCGTCCGCCTCGACCCGCTCGCCTTCCTGCTTGAGCCAGCGCGTGACGGTGCCCTCGGTGACGCTCTCACCCAGCCGCGGCATGGTGACCGATACCGGCATTCTTCGAACTCCTTACCAGGACGTGCGGATGGATGGACGAATCAGGCGTGAGCGTGGAGCGGCTTGCCCGCGAGCGCGAGGTGGGCCTCGCCGAGCGCCTCGGACTGCGTCGGGTGGGCATGCACGAGCTGGGCAACCTCCTCCGGGAAGGCCTCCCAGTTGTAGATCAGCTGGGCCTCGCTGACGAGCTCGCCCATCCGCGCGCCGACCATGTGTACGCCGACGACCGGGCCGTCGGTGACCCGCACCACCTTGACGAAGCCCTGGGTCTTCAGGATCTGGCTCCTGCCGTTGCCGCCGAGGTTGTAGCTGTACGTGGTGATCTTGTCGTCGCCGTACTTCTTCCTGGCGTGGGCCTCGCTGATCCCGACGGACGCGACCTCGGGGTCGGAGTACGTGACCCGCGGGATGCCCGCCTCGTCGATCACCGCCGGGTTCAGGCCCGCGATCTCCTCGGCCACGAAGATGCCCTGCGCGAAGCCACGGTGTGCCAACTGCAGGCCGGGCACGATGTCGCCGACCGCGTAGATGTTGCCTACCCCGGTGTGCAGCCGCTCGTTGGTGAGGACGAAACCGCGGTCCAGCCGTACGCCCTGCTGCTCGTACCCCAGATCCTTGGTTGCGGGGCCGCGGCCGACCGCGACCAGCAGCACCTCGGCCTCGACGGTCTCGCCACCCTGGACGGTGGCCCGGACGCCGTTGTCGGTGTGCTCGAGCTTCTCGAACGGCTTGCCGACCTTGAAGTTGATCTTCCGCTTGCGGAACGCCCGCTCGACCGCCTTCGAGATCTCCTCGTCCTCGGCCGCGACCAGCCGGGGGAGCGCCTCCAGGATCGTCACCTCCGCGCCGAACGACCGCCAGACACTGGCGAACTCGACCCCGATGACGCCGCCGCCGAGCACGATCGCGGAGCTGGGCACGCGGTCGAGCTTGAGGACGTGCTCGCTGGTCAGCACGCGCTTGCCGTCGACCTCGAGACCCGGCAGCGAGCGCGAGTACGAGCCGGTCGCCAGGATGACGTTGCGGCCGGTGTAGCGCTTCCCGTCGACCTCGACGGTGTCGCGGGCGACGAGCTTGCCGGAGCCCGGGACGATGGTGATCCGGTCCTGCTTGAGCAGACCCTGCAGGCCCTTGTAGAGGCGGGCCACGACGCCGTCCTTGTACGCGTTCACGCCGGCCATGTCGATGCCGACCAGGTCGGCCTTCACGCCGAACTGCTCGCTCTCGCGGGTCTGGTCCGCGACCTCCGCCGCATGCAGTAGCGCCTTCGTCGGGATACACCCGCGGTGCAGGCACGTGCCGCCCAGCTCCGCCTTGTCGATCAGCGCCACCGAGAGATTGAGCTCGGCCGCGCGCAGGGCGGCCGCGTATCCACCGCTGCCGGCGCCGAGGATAACGATGTCGAAGGTTCCGCCGTTCGGCTGGCTCACGTCAACTCCAAGGTCGCGTCGTTACCACGTGGGTCACACTATGGAAACGGTCACAAGTCGTCCCGGCCATCTTGTCACTTGTGGAAGCGATCAATGCAGTCAGGTGCCCAACGAGATGCGGTGTCGAAGTACCCTTGCGGCAATTGAGCGTGAGGAGTGGGGCGTGGCCTGGTTTCGTCGGCGCAGGGAGCCGGGTCGGGCGAGCGGGCGGCCGGCGGATCCGGAAGATCTCGAATACCTTGCCGGATTTGCCCGGTCTCGGCGTGGCGTCGAGGCGTTCATCGAGCCGCGAACCACGGTGACCGAGACCACGTTGTTGCTCGTGGCACACGACGGCGAGTGGACCCGGCGGCGGGTCGACTCGCCGGAGACCGCCCGGCGGTTCGCCCACCAGTTGTCGATGCCGATCTATGACGTGCGGCTGTTGGGCTACCCCCAGCGCATGCGCGACTACAACGCCCGCCAGAAGAGGTTGGGCTGAGCCGGCTGAGCTGGCTGGCCTCGCTGAGCTGGCTGGCCTCGCTGAGCTGGCTGGCCTCGCTTCGCTCGGCGGCTCACGCCTTAGACCCGCTGAGATGCCGCAGTCGCTGCGGTCGCTGAGCTGGCTGGCCTCGCTTCGCTCGGCGGCTCACGCCTTAGACCCGCTGAGATGCCGCAGTC
>DASYTU010000126.1:0-6389 GCA_036001925.1 Actinoplanes sp. | reverse complement strand
CCACCCGTCCGCAGACCGGACGAGGATGGCCAGCGGCGTCCGGCGGCGGACCGGCCCGTGCGGCGGCACCGGCAGCGGCCGCCCGTCGCCGCCGGTCGGCCACTCGACGGTGCCGCCCAGCGCCGTCACGCCGTACCCCTGACGGACCGTGCGGGCCGGGAAGAGCCAGTAGTCGCCGGTGATGTAGCGCCCGCCGAGTACGAAGTGGACGGAGATGCCGCCCTCCAGGGCGGCGTCGGTGTCGGCCGCCTGCGGCGGACCGTCCCAGCGCCGGACCAGCGGGTTGCGGCCCAGCGCGGCCACCGACGCCGGGGGGTCGCCGTCCCAGGCGATCGGGTACGCCAGTCCGTGGGGCGCGCCGACTTCGGCGAGGTACCCGGGCTCGCCGCGCAGCTCGCGGTCCTCGCTGGTCACCTCGACCCAGTGGCCGGCCCGGATGGACAGCTCCTCGTCCTTGCCGACCCGGTCCACGACCAGCTCGGCGTCCATGTCCGGCACGTCGGTGGACGTGATGTCCAGCAGCCGCGCGACGACGCTGCCGTTCTCGCGCGACCAGAGGAACCGCACAGGCGTCGCCGTGCCGTCGTGGATCTGCACCCGGTAGAGCTGGTTCTCCAGCAGCTGGTAACCGCCCGTGGTCGTGATCCGGCACGGGTCGGCGTCGGTCTCCGCGTCCTGCAGCGACACCGCCATCGTGCCGGCCGCCGGACCCGGGCCGGCCGCGTGCAGGTCCGAGCACTCCTCGCCGCCGGTCAGCCGGGCCAGCCGTACCTGCCAGACCGTCCGTGCCCGTACCGTGGTGTCCGGCCCGCCCAGGGCGGACTCGCGCAGCGCCGGCTCCTGGTCGGCGGTGACGAGGTGCGACCAGACATCGAGGTACGCGGTGTACCGCCCGTTGTCGGCCGGCTCGGCGAGGCCGGGCGATGCCCCGATCGCCCGCAGGTAGCGCTGGTCGCGCAGCGGCCATCCGCCACCGCCGGCCCGGTCGCCGGTCTCGCAGAGCACACCGTCGACGTAGTAGACGCCGGTGGACACCCGCAGATCCGCCCACGGAACCGGCGCCGACGGCGCGTCGCCCGCCGCGTCCGTGATGGCGAAACCGGCGCCGTGCACCGGCCCGCCCACCGGGCCCACGGTGTGGCGGCTGCGCGCCTCGTCGTGGTGCCGGACGATCTCGGCCTGCTCGTTGACGTCCGCGTCCAGCAGCAGCCGACCCTGTTGCAGCAGGACTGCCCGGTAGCCACGGGTCGGGTCGAACGTCCAGCGGGTGAAGTCGGCGTGCATGTCAGCTCCCGAAGATCCCGATCTCCAGGCCGACCGGCATGTACGGCTGGAGCATGCGCTCCGCCGCGCGCAACCGGAGCGGCCGGCGTAGGTGGTGGTGCGCGCCCATCTCGGACTCGTCCTCGCCCCCCGCGGCGATCTCGGCCGGGCAGCTCATCGCCAGCGCCGCGTAGAACGGCGCGCCGGGGTCGAGGGTGGCGAACACCGGGCGCGGGCCCGCGTCGCCCTCGGCCGCGGGTACGCAGTGGAAGCGGCGCGGCACCCGCGAGCCGGGCGCCACGTACGAGTAGCGCACGCAGCCGGTCTGCCGGTGCTCGGCGCGCGCCGGCTCGACCAGCATGGCGCTGCTGGCGTCGATCGACCGGACGCCCACCGAACCGAGCAGGGTGCTGCCCTCCACCGACAGGTGCGCGCCCGGTGCGGTGACGGCCGCCCCGGAGGCGGCGGCCCGGAAGGCGCGTCGCGCGCGGGTACGCGGCAGCGCCGCCACGAGGCCCGGGTCGAGAACGCTGTCCACGACGGATACCAAGGGGACCGGGCCGGCGAGGTCGAGCGAGTCCACGATGCTGCGCACGACGGCCACGCGCAGGTCCCGGTTGCTCGCGTCGCCGGTGGCCGCGACCCGCACCACACCGGCGACCGTGCACTGCGACACCGTCAGCGCGCCGAGCCGTCCGGGCTGGACGAGGAGGTCGCCGTCGAGTAGGAAGCCGTCCAGGATCAAGCTGCTGCCCGGGCCGCCGGTCACCGTGAGCGACGTTCCGAGGTGCGGACGCAGGCCGTCGGGCGCGTACTCGCCCGGAACGGGTGGCAGCCTGCCGTCGCCGGGCAGCCGGCGCTCCGGCCAGGTCGCGGCGACCAGCACCAGCCGCGTCTCCGCCGGGATCTCGACGGCCAGCGGCTCCGCGTACGACCCGCTGTCGGTGACCGAGACGACGAATGTACGCCCCACCGGGCCGCCCGGCCGGGCCCACTCCTGTTCGGCTCGGCGCAGGCCGTCGGCGACCGTGCCGACGACCATGGTGGACGATACGGCGCCGTCCCGCACGGCCACCTGGCCGCCGACGCCCGGGCCGCCGGAGTACAGGTCGGTCGCCAGCGCGTTCTCGTGCACCTCGGTGCGGTCGTACGTGCCGGCACCGATGTCGGCCAGGCCGCCGTACGCGTAGCGGACCGACACCCGGGCCGGACGGTGCACCGACCCGCCGAGGTGGAACCGCAGGCGCCCGCTGACGGCGTCCACGTACACCTGCGGCTGCCCGGCCACCGGCGCTAGGTCTTCCAGGCCGCACACCCGGACGCGGTCAGGAGGCAAGGGGGCGCCGGTGCCGATCCGGACACCGATGGGGAGCAGCAGCGGGTCCAGTGCCCCTGCCCGCGCCGCGCGCAACAGCGCGAGGAGCCGGCGCGGCCGTAGCGGTACGGGCAGAGCGGGCTCGGCCGCCAGCCGTTCGATCGCCTCCTCGGCGGTGGGCGGCGCGAAGAGCGGCGTGGACCGCCCGAGAGGGTCGACCGCGTAGCCGTCGCCGACCGGCCGGGCCCTCGACCATCCGTCCAGGGCCAGCGCCGAGCCGACCGGGTAGACGCGCGCGGGGAACAGGAAGACCCCGACGTTCGGGATGCCGTACCGTCCGCGGCGGCTGGCGATCCGGCGCGCCTCCGCGGTGTGCGCGAACGGGTCGAGCGGGCCACTGACCAGATCGAGCCGATCGGCGTCGCGCAGGTCCACGGTGGCCGGCCGATCCAGCCGCACATGGTTGACGTGCGTGGCCGCGGTCAGCAACGGGAAGTACTCGACCGCGCGTGCGGGCCAGCCGGTGACGTCGCGGGCGACCTGTTCCAGCACGGCGACCGTACCCTTGCGGCGGCGGTAGCCGACCGTGTTCGCGACGACCGCCCGGCGGGTCGCCGCGTCGCCCAGGTCCGGCGGCAACTCGTCGAGGCCCACCAGGTCGGCCAGGTAGGGCACCACCCACTCGGGGCAGGTCTCCACGAACCACGAGTCGTAGAGGGCGGCCAGGTCGCCCTCCAACATGGCCAGCTCGCCCGCCACGGCGCCGAGCAGCGCGCGCAGCGTGTCGCCGGTCTGCGCGTCGCGCAGCCGCACGTGCGCTGGTAGCAGGTCCAGCAGCCGGTCGGCGCCGGCGGTCATGCCGGGCCGGCTCGGCATGCCCTCGTGGCCCTCGCTGCGCTCGGTGCGCTCGGTCATGCCATCACCCCCGTCGCCACGGCGCCCGGCGCCAGGGCAAGCACCTGCGCCGGACGGGCGGCCTGCCCCCGCCACCGCGCCGGTCCGGCGGTGAGCAGCGCCACGCCGGCGGAGTCGGGCGGCAGCGCCGGCGGGCTGCCCGGCGGGTCGGGAAGGGCGAACAGGCGCGGCATCGTGCACGCCAGGACGCCCGGCACCTGCCGCACCACCACCAGGACCGCGGCCGCCGCGACGGCCTCGGTGAAGTCCAGCCGCCCCGGCCCGAAACGCTCGGCCAGCGCGGCCGCCACCGCGTCTTCCACCGCGGCTCGCCGGTACGCCGGGTCGTGGCGTATCTCGACCCGTACGCCAAACCAGACGGTCTCGCCGCGCGGCAGCTCCAGCGCCACCGCCGGGTCGCGGGCCGCGTCCAGGGCTGCCCGCAGGCCGGTGAGCAGGTCGTCGCCGACCGCCGCGCCGTCGACGCCGAGCACGGTCACCGCCACCCGCCGCGCCCGCCCGTCCCACAGCAGGTCCGCGCGGGCCCGGCCGACGCCGGCGTAGCCACGGGCGAAGTCGGCGTGGTCGGCGACGGACACCGCCCGGTCGAGCGTTCGCACCCGCATCGGGGCGTTGACCCGTGCCTCCTCGAGCTGCTCCGGCGGCGCCCAGTCGCGGGCCGGCGCCGGGTTGGTCACGTCGCGGATGCCGAGCGGGCGGCGGGTCAGCAGGCTCACCGCGCCCGTGTCGGCCGCGCCGTCCGCGCCGATGCCCACCCGGTAGGCCGCGGTCACGTTTTCCAAGCCGGTCGCCGGGCGGGCTCCGTGCCGGCCGTCGCCGAGTACGACCCGCACCGCGCCGTCGTCGGCGTGCCGGACGACGTACGCCCGGTCGGCGGGGCCGGCGACGTCCAGCGACGGCACCTCCTGCCACGCGACGTCGTCGACGCGTATCTCCAGCGCGGCCGTCGCGCCCTGCGGGTTGTTCGCCCGCACGTACGTCAGCGGCGTACGGCGCAGCCGGAACTGCGGGAACGAGGTGCGGCCGTCGCCGCTGCCCAGCACCTGGCTGACCGTTTCGCCATGGGTGGCCGGCACCACGTTGCCCAGCACCGTCACGGTCGCCGGGTCGTACGCGTGGGTCAGCTCGCGGTCCAGGGTGACGGTCATCACGCCGCCGGCGACGGCGCACGAACGGACGACCGCCCGTTCCGTCGCCACGGTTGCGGTGCCATCGATGGCACCGCTCACCACGACGAGCCGGCCCGGCGGCAGCGGCGGATCGGTGGGCAAGAGGTCGAGCACGTTGCCGGCGACCGGCTCGGTACGCGGCCGGGACCCGGCGGGCAGCTCTTCGGAGACGCAGTGCACCAGGCTGGTCCGCCGCCCGAAGCGGCCCAGGTTCTCGGTGTAGTCCACCCGGACCCGGGTGATGCGGCCGCTGAGCCCGAACTTGTGGGCACCGTCGGGGGCCACCGCCTCGGCACGGTAGAGCTCCCGGTAACCGGGGCGTTCCAGTACCAGCCACGAGCCGGGGAGCAGCCGCGGCAGGTCGCCGTCGATCTCGAGGATCTCGGCATCGTCCGGCATCGGCAGCTCGAAGTTCGTCCACTCGCCGTCGGCTGTAGTCGGCGGGGTGGTGTCGTCCGGGGTGCGGAGCAGGGTCGGGTCCGGCGCGTTCCAGCCGAAGAGGTTGGCGCGCTGGCGGAACGCATACGCCCGCACGTCGCGCTCGGCGACCAGCTCCAGGCCAGCTTGGAAGCCGATGCGGGGCCGCACGGTCAGCCGGGTCCAGCCGGAACGGCCGTCGGGGTCCTCGTCGACGGCGACGACGACCCGGAAGTCCCAGCGCTCGTCGTCGTACTGCTTCCGGCTGACCGGACGGTTGGGGAACTCGAGCCGCTCCGCACCGACCACGAGCACCGCGTCGCCCGGCGAGAGGCCGAGCCCGACGCCGCCGAGCCACAGCTGCGTGCCGCGGAACGCGATGTGCTGCGGCACGGTGGGGGCGGCCGGCACGGCGTTCCACTCCCGCCGGGCCAGAAGCTCCGTGCCGGTCTCGAAGACCTGCGGCAGCTTGTCCTGCGGCGGGATCGTCTGCACCGGCGTCCCGGCGGCCACGGTCACCTCGGGGCCGCCAGCCGGGTCGACCGTGAACGCGAGGTCGGTCTCCGCCGCGACGCCGGGGCGTAGCTCGTACCCGAGCATCCGGGCCAGCTCGCGGACGGACCGCAGCTCGGTCGCGGTGCGCAGGAAGCCCTCGTCGGCGATGCGCTCCTGGTAGAAGGAGACGGTGTCGCAGACCAGCGCCCAGGCGTCGAGCAGTGCGACCGCCGGGTCGTCGATCGGATGGGTGGCCAGCACCCGCACCGGCGCCGGCGACTCGACGCCACCCAGCGCGGCGCGCATCCGCGCCAGCGCCGCCGCGTGCGGCGACGGCCGGTAGCGCAGCGCCGACTGGCCGGGCGGGTTGGTCACGTCCGGTGCCGGCAGCGCGGGCTCGCACGACGTCATGACCCGCCCCGCAGCAGGATCTCGATGCGGCCGGCCTCCGGGTTGTTCGGGTCGCTGTCGGCGCGCACCACCTCGCGGGCGCCGACATCGATCCGTCCCAGCCGGACCTCGTCGCCACGCGGGCAGCCCATCCGCCGGAACCGGTTCGGCGCGGGCGGCCGGTCGTCCGCGTCCACCCAGGACACCCCGGGCACCGCCATGATGACGGCTACCAGGTCGCTGAGGAACACCGGCTGGCCGAACGTGAAGTTGTCCGGGTGGAAGAACCCGCGGCGCCCGTCCGGCAGCACCCGGGCCCCGAGCAGGTCGCGTAGCTGGCCTGCGGCGCCGGAGCGCAGGTAGCCCGGCCGCAGGCAGGCGGTCAGCACGATGTCCAGTGGTACGTACACCGGGCCGGCCAGCTC
>DASYTU010000125.1:0-57475 GCA_036001925.1 Actinoplanes sp. | reverse complement strand
TCGAGGATCTCCACGACCCGCCACCGCTTGGTGGCGGACAGCGGACGGGTCTCCATCATCAGAACCCGGTCGCCGATGCCGCACGCGTTCTGCTCGTCGTGCGCCTTCAGCTTGCTGGTCCGGCGGAGAACCTTGCCGTAGAGGGCGTGCTTGACGCGGTCCTCGACCTCGACGACGACGGTCTTGTCCATCTTGTCACTGACCACGAGGCCCTCGCGCACCTTGCGGTGTGCGCGTGGCTTGGCCGTGCTGTCGTCACTCATGCTGTTGCCTCCTGCGGCATGCCCTCGTTGCGCTCGGTCATGCCGTCACCTCATCCGGCGCGACCGAGAGCCCCAGCTCGCGCTCACGCATGATCGTGTAGATCCGGGCGATGTCCCGCCGGACTGTCTGCAGCCGACGGTGGTTGTCGAGCTGCCCGGTCGCGCCCTGCACGCGGAGGTTGAACAGCTCCGCCTTGGCCTCCCGGAGCCGCACGATCAGCTCCTGCTCGGAGAGCTCGCGCAGCTCGGCTGCCTTAACGCCCGCTGCCATCAGCTTTCACCTGCTTCGCGTGTCACGATGCGGCACTTCATCGGGAGCTTGTGGATCGCGCGACGCATCGCTTCGCGCGCGACCGTCTCGTTCGGGAACGACATCTCGAAGAGGATGCGTCCCGGCTTGACGTTCGCCACCCACCACTCGGGGGAGCCCTTGCCGGAGCCCATCCGGGTTTCGGCCGGCTTCTTGGTCAGGGCCTGGTCCGGGAAGATCGAGATCCAGACCTTGCCGCCACGCTTGATGTGACGGGTCATCGCGATACGCGCCGACTCGATCTGCCGGTTCGTCACGTAGGCGGGCTCCAGGGCCTGGATACCGAACTCGCCGAAGACCACCCGGTTGCCGCCCTTGGACGCGCCGTGGCGATCCGGGTGGTGCGGCTTGCGGAAGCCCTTCGGGGGCTTACGCGGCATCAGCATGTGTCAGCCCTCCTGCTGCGTCTCAGCCGGAGCCGGAGCAACGGCGGTGTCGTTCTGCGGCGCGGGGGCGGCCCCGGCCTGCGCCGCCTGGGCGGCCCGACCGGCCTCGGTCCCGCCGGCGGTCGTGCCGGACGAACCCGAACGGCCGCGGCGCGGACGCTCGGGACGGTCGGCGCGGTCCCGGCGCGGACGCGCGGGCGCTTCCGGGACGGCCTCGCGACCCGGCACGGCGTCGCCCTTGTAGATCCAGACCTTCACACCGATGCGACCGAACGTGGTACGGGCCTCGAAGAAGCCGTACTCGATGTTGGCGCGCAGCGTGTGCAGCGGGACGCGACCCTCACGGTAGAACTCCGTGCGGCTCATCTCCGCGCCGCCGAGACGGCCGGAGACCTGCACTCGGATGCCCTTGACGATCGGGTTCTTCATCGCCGACTGCATCGCCTTGCGCATCGCTCGACGGAAGCTGACCCGGCTGGACAGCTGTTCGGCGACACCCTGCGCCACCAGCTGCGCGTCCGACTCCGGGCTCTTCACCTCGAGGATGTTGAGCTGGACCTGCTTGCCGGTGAGCTTCTCGAGCTCGCCGCGGATGCGGTCGGCCTCCGCGCCCTTGCGGCCGATGACGATGCCCGGCCGGGCGGTGTGGATGTCAACGCGGACCCGGTCCCGGGTGCGCTCGATGTCCACCTTGGAGATGCCGGCGCGCTCGAGGCCCTTGGACATCATCCGGCGGATCTTGACGTCCTCGCCGATGTAGTCCTTGTAGAGCTTGTCCGCGAACCAGCGGGACTTCCAGTCGGTGGAAATGCCGAGGCGGAACCCGGTGGGGTGAACCTTCTGACCCATTACTCGGCACCCTCCGTGCTCGGGGACTCGGCCGACTCGGTCGCCGGCGCCGCCTTCGCGGGCGCTGCCTTCTTGGCCGGCGCGGCCTTCTTCGCGGCGGCCTTGCGGGCCGGGGCGGTCACCTGAACCGCTTCCACCGCGATGGTGATGTGACAGGTGCGCTTGCGGATCCGGTACGCCCGGCCCTGTGCGCGCGGTCGGAACCGCTTGAGGGTCGGACCCTCGTCGACGTACGCCTCGCTGATGAGAAGCGAGTCGGGGTCGAGCCGCTCGTTGTTCTCCGCGTTCGCCACCGCGCTCGCGAGCACCTTGTAGACCTGCTCACTCGCGGCCTGTGGCGCGAACTGCAGCACGGTCAGCGCCTCCTTCGCGGGCAGACCGCGGACGAGGTTGACCACCCGGCGCGCCTTGCTCGGCGAGATGCGCACGTGGCGCGCAATCGCCCGTGCGCCCGGAAGCGCCGGTGCGTCGCCCTTGACTGGCATCGCTGTAGCTCCTTGATCCTCTAATCCGTGTATCTGCTAGCGACGACGGCTCTTGCGGTCGTCCTTCTCGTGACCCTTGAACGTACGGGTCAGCGCGAACTCGCCGAGCTTGTGGCCGACCATGGCCTCGGTGATGAACACCGGGACGTGCTTGCGCCCGTCGTGCACGGCGATCGTGTGCCCGAGCATGTCGGGGATGATCGTCGAGCGTCGCGACCAGGTCTTGATGACGTTCTTCGAGTTCTTCTCGTTCTGGACTTCCACCTTCTTGAGCAGGTGGTCGTCGACGAACGGGCCCTTCTTCAGGCTGCGAGGCATATTCTTCGACTCCTGTTACCCGCGCTTGCGGGTGGCGTAGCGGCGGCGGACGATCATCCGGTCGCTCGGCTGGCCCTTGCGACGGGTACGGCCCTCGGGCTTACCCGCGGGGTTCACCGGGTGGCGACCACCCGAGGTCTTGCCCTCACCACCACCGTGCGGGTGGTCGATCGGGTTCATGGCGACACCACGGACGGACGGGCGCTTGCCCTTCCACCGCATGCGGCCGGCCTTGCCCCAGTTGATGTTCGACTGGTCGGCGTTGCCGATCTCGCCGATCGTGGCGCGGCAGCGCACATCGACGCGACGGATCTCGCCGGAGGGCATGCGCAGCGTGGCGTACGCGCCCTCGCGACCGAGCAGCTGGATGCCGACACCGGCGGAGCGGGCCAGCTTGGCGCCACCGCCGGGACGAAGCTCCACGCCGTGGACCGTCGTACCGACCGGGATGTTGCGCAGGGGCAGGTTGTTGCCCGGCTTGATGTCCGCACCCGGCCCGGACTCGACCTGGTCGCCCTGCCGCAGATCCTTCGGCGCGACGATGTAGCGCTTCTCGCCGTCGGCGTAGTGCAGCAGTGCGATGCGGGCGGTGCGGTTCGGGTCGTACTCGATGTGCGCGACCTTGGCCGGCACGCCGTCCTTGTCCACCCGCCGGAAGTCGATCAGCCGGTACTGCCGCTTGTGGCCACCGCCCTGGTGCCGTGTGGTGATGCGGCCGTGGACGTTGCGGCCGCCCTTCTTGGGCAGCGGTACGACCAGGGACTTCTCCGGCGTGGACCGGGTGATCTCGGCGAAGTCGGCGACGCTGGAGCCGCGGCGGCCCGGCGTGGTCGGCTTGTACTTACGAATAGGCATGAATGAAACCCCTTAGCTGACCGGGCCGCCGAAGGCCTCGATGCGGTCACCGTCAGCCAGCTTGACCATCGCGCGCTTGGTCGACTTGCGCTGACCGACACCTGTGCGGGTGCGCTTGCGCTTGCCCTCGCGGTTCGCGGTGTTCACCGTGAGAACGCGGACATCGAAGATCTGCTGGATCGCGATCTTGATCTGGGTCTTGTTCGCGTCCGGGCGGACGAGGAAGGTGTACCAGTTCTGGTCGAGAGCGCTGTAGCTCTTCTCCGAGATCACCGGGGCGATGATGATGTCCCGCGGGTCGGCGATCGTGCTCATGCGCCAGCCTCCTCGCTGGTCGTGGACACGCCCAGGAATTCATCGAGCGCGTCCTTCGTGAAGACCACCTCGTCGGCGACCAGTACGTCGTACGTGTTGAGCTGGCCGGCCTCGATGAGGTGCACGGTCGGCTCGTTGCGCAGCGACACCCAGTTCAGCTCGTCCAGGCTGCCCAGCACGACCAGGACCTTGGTGGACTCGGTCACCTTGCGCAGGGTCGCGACCGCGGCCTTGGTCGACGGCTTCTCGCCGGCGACGAACGCCTCGACCACATGCACCCGGCCGTCGCGGGCCCGGTCGGAGAGGGCGCCACGCAGGGCGGCGGCCTTCATCTTCTTGGGGGTCCGCTGGCTGTAGTCGCGCGGCACGGGACCGTGCACCACGCCACCGCCGGTGAACTGCGGCGCGCGGATCGAGCCCTGGCGGGCGCGTCCGGTGCCCTTCTGCTTGTACGGCTTCTTGCCACCGCCGGCGACCTCGCCGCGCGTCTTGGCCTTCGCGGTGCCCTGGCGGGCGGCCGCGAGCTGGGCCACGACGACCTGGTGCATCAGCGGGATGTTCGCCTGCACGTCGAAGATCTCGTCCGGCAGCTCGACCGAGCCGGTCGTGGCGCCCTCGGTGTCGATGACGTCGACGGAACTCACTTGGCACCGCCCTTCTTGGCCGCGGTACGGACCAGGATCAACGCGCCTTTGGGACCCGGCACGGCGCCCTTGACCAGCAGCAGGTTGTTCTCGGTGTCGATCGCCTGGACCGTCAGGTTCTGCACGGTGAAGCGCCGGCTGCCCATCCGGCCGGCCATCCGGACACCCTTGAAGACGCGACCCGGAGTGGCGCAGGCGCCGATGGAGCCCGGCGAGCGGTGTTTGCGCTCGACACCGTGGCTGCCCTTGAGACCGTGGAAGCCGTGCCGCTTCATCACACCGGCGAAGCCCTTGCCCTTGGTCTTGCCGGTGACGTCGATCGCGGTACCGGGCTCGAACGCCTCGACGGTGACCTCCTGGCCGAGCTCGTACTCGGTGGCGTCGGTGGTGCGCAGCTCGACGATGTGGCGCCGCGGCGAGACACCCGCCTTCGCGTAGTGGCCGCTCTTCGGCTTGCTGACCTTCCGCGGGTCGATGGCGCCGTACGCCAGCTGGACCGCGGAATAGCCGTCCGTGTCGGCGGTGCGTACCTGGGTCACGACACACGGGCCGGCCTGCACCACAGTGACCGGGACGACCTTGTTGTTGTCCCAGACCTGGGTCATGCCGAGCTTGGCGCCCAGGATGCCCTTCACTTGCCTGTCCATTGTCCGGATCCCTACAGCTTGATCTCGATGTCGACGCCAGCCGGCAGGTCGAGGCGCATAAGCGAGTCGACCGTCTTCGGCGTCGGGTCGATGATGTCGATCAGCCGCTTGTGCGTGCGCATCTCGAAGTGCTCGCGCGAGTCCTTGTACTTGTGCGGCGAACGGATCACGCAGAAACGGTTGATCTCCGTGGGCAGCGGCACCGGGCCCGCAACCTGCGCCCCGGTACGCGTCACCGTCTCGACGATCTTCCGCGCCGAGGAGTCGACGACCTCGTGGTCATAGGCCTTGAGCCGGATGCGGATCTTCTGTCCCGCCATGATGGCTTCTGTTTCCTTCTCTCGATGCCGCTACTTGCGAAGGCAGCCCCTTCGCATGCCGCAGGACCGTTGATCCTGCTTGTCCGACCCCCGCGGTCGGGCGTGTCGCGCCTACTGGCACGACACAACGCCGACCAGATCACGGAGATCGAGGGGTGCCGGCGGCTGCAACACACGCCGGACACCCAGCGAGGATGGTTGGCTGTCTGGACCGTTGGGCAAGAACAGCCAACCACCCTGTGCGGACGCAACCTGACCAGTATGCCGTATTCGCAGCGGCAACGCTAATCGGGGTGGCCAGACCTACTTGACGATCTTCGTGACCGTTCCGGCGCCGACGGTACGGCCGCCCTCGCGGATCGCGAACTTCAGGCCCTGCTCCATGGCGATCGGCTGGATCAGCTTGACCGACATGCTGGTGGAGTCGCCCGGCATGACCATCTCGGTGCCCTCGGGCAGCGTGACGACGCCGGTGACGTCCGTGGTGCGGAAGTAGAACTGCGGACGGTAGTTCTGGAAGAACGGCGTGTGCCGGCCGCCCTCCTCCTTGGAGAGGATGTAGACCTGACCCTCGAACTCCGTGTGCGGGGTCGTGGTGCCGGGCTTGACGACAACCATGCCGCGCTCGACATCCTCGCGCTTGATGCCGCGCAGCAGCAGACCGACGTTCTCGCCCGCGCGGGCCTCGTCGAGCAGCTTGCGGAACATCTCGATGCCGGTGCAGACGGTCTTCGTCGACTTCTCGCGGATGCCGACGATCTCGACCTCCTCGTTCGGCTTGAGGATGCCGCGCTCGGCCCGGCCGGTGACGACCGTGCCCCGACCGGTGATCGTGAAGACGTCCTCGATGGGCATGAGGAACGGCTTCTCGGTGTCACGCTCCGGCTGCGGGATCGCGGTGTCGACCGCGTTCATCAGGTCCATGAGCTTCTCCGACCACTCCGCGTCGCCCTCGAGCGCCCTGAGCGCCGAGACCCGTACGACCGGAACGTCGTCGCCCGGGAACTCGTACGTGCTCAGCAGCTCCCGGACCTCGAGCTCGACGAGCTCGAGGAGCTCCTCGTCCTCGACCATGTCGCTCTTGTTGAGCGCCACCACGATGTACGGAACGCCGACCTGGCGGGCCAGGAGGACGTGCTCCTTGGTCTGCGGCATCGGGCCGTCGGTCGCGGCGACCACCAGGATGGCGCCGTCCATCTGAGCGGCACCGGTGATCATGTTCTTGATGTAGTCGGCGTGGCCGGGGCAGTCCACGTGCGCGTAGTGCCGCGCCGCGGTCTGGTACTCGACGTGCGCGATCGAGATCGTGATGCCGCGGGCCTTCTCCTCCGGCGCCTTGTCAATCTCGTCGAACGGCGTGTACGGGTTCAGGTCCGGGTACTGGTCGTGCAGGACCTTGGTGATGGCCGCAGTCAGCGTCGTCTTACCGTGGTCGATGTGACCAATGGTGCCGATGTTGACGTGCGGCTTAGTCCGCTGGAACTTCGCCTTCGCCACTGGTGTCCTCCTGTGGACTGTGTCTCTTCTTCTCGCCCGGCGCGCCGGATCGGCGCTTAGGACTCTGTCGACTGCTCGTGCACGTGCGGTCCACGACGGACCGCACGTGCCTCAACGCATCCGGCGGGCTTAAGCACCCGTAGCCTTCGCGATGATCTCCTTCGCCACGTTCTGCGGAACCTCGGCGTAGGAGTCGAACTGCATGCTGTAGCTCGCCCGGCCCTGAGTCTTCGACCGCAGGTCGCCGACGTAGCCGAACATCTCCGAGAGCGGCACAAGAGCCTTGACGACGCGAGCGCCGGAGCGCTCCTCCATCGACTGGATCAGGCCGCGACGGGAGTTGAGGTCACCGATGACGTCACCCATGTTGTCCTCAGGGGTGGTGACCTCAACGGCCATCATCGGTTCGAGGAGGGCCGGATCGGCCTTGCGGGCCGCTTCCTTCATCGCCATCGACCCGGCGATCTTGAACGCCATTTCCGACGAGTCGACCTCGTGGTACTGGCCGTCCAACAGCGTCAGCCGGACGCCGACCAGCGGGTAGCCGGCCAGCACGCCATACTGCATCGCGTCCTGCGCGCCCGCGTCCACCGAGGGGATGAACTCCTTGGGGATGCGACCGCCGGACACCGCGTTGACGAACTCGTACGTGGGGCCGTCGCTCGAGAGCGGCAGCGGCTCGAGCTTGACGATGACCTTCGCGTACTGACCCGAGCCACCGGTCTGCTTCTTGTGGACGTAGTCGAGCTTCGCCACGGTCCCGCGGATCGTCTCGCGGTACGCCACCTGCGGCTTACCGATGTTCGCCACGACGTTGAATTCGCGGCGCATGCGGTCGACGAGGATGTCGAGGTGCAGCTCGCCCATGCCGGCGATGACAGTCTGCCCGGTCTCCTCGTCGTTCCAGACGCGGAAGGTCGGGTCCTCCTCGGCGAGCCGCTGGATCGCGGTGCCGAGCTTCTCCTGGTCCGACTTCGTCTTCGGCTCGATGGCCACCTGGATGACCGGCTCCGGGAACGTCATCGACTCCAGGATCACCGGGTGCGCCGGGTCGCTCAGAGTGTCACCGGTGGTGGTCTGCTTGAGACCCTGCACCGCGATGATGTCGCCGGCCTGCGCCGTGGGACGCTCCTCGCGCTTGTTGGCGTGCATCTGGTAGATCTTGCCGATGCGCTCCTTGCGGTCCTTGGTGGAGTTGATCACCTGGGAACCGGAGTCGAGCGTGCCGGAGTAGATCCGGACGTAGGTCAGCTTGCCGAGGTGCCTGTCGGTCTGGATCTTGAAGGCCAGGGCCGAGAACGGATCGTCCGACGAGGGCTTGCGCTGCATCGGCGTCTCGCCGTCGGTCGCGACGCCCTCGATGGCCGGGACGTCCAGCGGCGACGGCAGGTAGTCCACCACAGCGTCGAGCATGGGCTGGATGCCCTTGTTCTTGAACGCCGAGCCGCACAGAACCGGGTTGGCCTTGCTGGCGATCGTGGCGCGCCGGATGCCGGCCTTGATCTCGTCGGCGGTGAGTTCCTCGCCATCGAGGTACTTCACCATGACGTCGTCGTCCACGTCGGCCAGCGTCTCGATCAGCTTCTCGCGCCACTCGTTCGCGGCGTCGACGAGGTCGGCCGGGATCTCCTCGACCGTGTAGTCCTCGCCCTTCTTGGTCTCGCCGCGCCAGGTCAGCGCGCGCATGCCGATCAGGTCGACGACACCGATGTGGTTGGCCTCGAGGCCGATCGGGATCTGCACGACGAGCGGGGTGGCGTTGAGCCGTTCGATCATCATCTGGACGCAGCGGAAGAAGTCCGCGCCGGTCCGGTCGAGCTTGTTGACGAAGCACATCCGGGGGACGTGGTACTTGTCCGCCTGCCGCCAGACATTCTCGGTCTGCGGCTCCACGCCGGCGACACCGTCATAGACCGCGATCGCACCGTCGAGCACCCGGAGGTTCCGCTCCACCTCAACGGTGAAGTCGACGTGTCCGGGGGTGTCGATGATGTTGATCGGGTGACCCTTCCACTCCACCTTGGTGGCGGCGGAAGTGATCGTGATCCCGCGCTCCTGCTCCTGCTCCATCCAGTCCATGACAGCAGCGCCCTCGTGGACCTCACCGATCTTGTACGTGATACCGGTGTAAAACAGGATCCGCTCGGTGGTCGTGGTCTTACCGGCATCGATGTGGGCCATGATGCCGATGTTGCGGAGCTTGGCGAGGGCGGCGTCTGGGGCAGCCACTTCAATCCCTACTTTTCTTCGTCGTCGTCGTTCGGTGGGTCGTTACCACCGGTAATGCGCGAAGGCCTTGTTGGACTCCGCCATCTTGTGGGTGTCCTCGCGCCGCTTGACGGCGGCGCCGAGGCCGTTGCTGGCGTCCAGCAGTTCGTTCTGCAGACGCTCGATCATGGTCTTCTCGCGGCGGGCCTTGGAGTACTGGACCAGCCAGCGAAGGCCGAGAGTGGTCTGGCGAGGGGTACGGACCTCGACCGGCACCTGGTAGGTCGCGCCACCGACGCGGCGGCTGCGGACCTCGAGGGTCGGCTTGACGTTGTCCATCGCGCGCTTCAGCGTGACCACCGGGTCGGTGCCGCTCGTCTCGCGGCAGCCCTCGAGGGCGCCGTAGACGATGCGCTCGGCCAGCTGACGCTTGCCGCCCATGAGGATCTTGTTGACCAGCTGCGTCACCAGCGGGGAGTTGTACACCGGGTCCGGAACCACTGGGTGGCGCGGAGCGGGGCCCTTACGCGGCATGTCAGCTCTTCTCCTTCTTCGCGCCGTAACGGCTGCGGGCCTGCTTGCGGTTGCGGACACCCTGGGTGTCCAGCGAACCGCGGACGATCTTGTAGCGGACGCCCGGGAGGTCCTTCACGCGGCCGCCGCGGACCAGCACGATCGAGTGCTCCTGCAGGTTGTGGCCGACGCCCGGGATGTACGCGGTCACCTCGATCTGGCTGCTGAGCTTCACACGAGCGACCTTGCGCAGCGCAGAGTTCGGCTTCTTGGGGGTGGTGGTGTACACGCGCGTGCACACGCCGCGCCGCTGAGGGCTTCCCTTCAGCGCCGGCGTCTTGGTCTTGCTCGTCTTCGCCTGGCGGCCCTTGCGGACCAGCTGCTGGATCGTGGGCACCGGGTTTCTCCGCTCCCTTCGGCCGCCCTTGTGCGGCCGCACCGTCTTCGTTCTGCCTCTGTGCGCTTCGTTCTAACTCTCTGTGCACCGGGCGATCCCGGTGGGATCGTCCGGCACCCGCGGTCGGGCGTGTCGTCCGGCTCACGGTCCCGCCACGCGCTGGTGACGCGCACCGGGTCTTGTCTGGGTCTGGGCCCAGATCTCATTCAAGGCTCTGTGCCCGTCGTGCTTTCGGCCCCGTCTGGTTACGACTCGGGCGCACGCACGAGTTGCCCGGGCAAGCCCGGGCACGAGGGGAAAGAGTACCCATCGGCAGCACGCAGGTCAAAACGAGCAAGACCTGCCGCCGCTATGGACATCTCCTTGCACCAAGTGTACCGCGTGCCGAGCACGCCGATACCGCGGTGCCGGAACCGGCATCACGCGGCCTTACGACAATTGCAACACCACTGCCAACGCCAGGGAAACGAGAGAGATTCCCGCTCCCGCGGCGCCGCATGATATTCCGGCGATGGCGGTGCCGCGGCCGGAGAAGCGCATCCGGCCGGGCTGTCCGGAGCGCTTGACCTGCCGGAGGGCGACTACCCCGAGTCCGACCGCTCCCCCGCCAAACAGCACGCCGAGCAGGGCGAACGCGCCGGCCACCCAGCCGCCCCAGTTGTCCGACGAGCCGGCCAGGCCGAAACACAGCACCAGGAACGAAACCAGGATCGACGCGATCCCCGCGATCAGAGACCCGGTGGCCACGCCGGACGCGACCGGCGCCACCCGCAAGCGGACCAGGCCGAACTCGGTGCCCGCCACGGGATCCACGCGTTCCGGCCGCCATCGCCCGTCGGGCGGCGGAGGCGGTACGGCGGGGGGCAGAAAGGGCGCGCCGACCGGCGGCTCGCCCGACCATTGACCCGGTTGCTGCGTCACCTTGAAGAGCATGTCACCCGGACATGACGGCCCGCAGCCCCGGGGGCGCCCATACGAAGATCAGTCGGTGGTGGAGTTGAAGTCCTGACCGCCGGGGCTGCCGGCGAAGTGCAGCAGCCCGGCGATCATGGCCACGACCAGCGACGCGAGCGCCAGGATGATCCCGGCCCAGGCCAGCCGCCGGCCACGCCGCACGAACGCCGAACCGGTCAGGTAGCCACCGGCCGCGTAGGCCTGCCGCTCGACCTGGCGGGCCAGCAACAGCGCGACAGTGGCAGGAATCACGCCGCCGACGAGCGCACCGGTCAGCAACGCCACAACCCCCAGCGCGAAGACGGCGCGGGCCTTGGAGGACGGCGCCGGCTCCGGATCCATCGGGTGGCGGGTGGGCACCGGCGCGGGAAGCGTCACTCCTCCATCTTAGAAACACCGACGGGGCGGCCGCGCATCTGCGCGACCGCCCCGTCGAGGCCTTGCCTCTATTCAGTCAAACCCTCAAAGGCGAAAGCCTTAGCGGTACGACCCGAAGTCGAAGTCGTCCAGCGGCACAGCCTGCCCGCTGGCCGGCCCGAAGCCGTAGTCGGTCTCGGGGTACCCGGTCATCGAGTACACCTTGGCCTTTGCCTCCTCGGTCGGCTCGACCCGGATGTTGCGGTACTTGGCGATGCCGGTACCGGCCGGGATGAGCTTGCCGATGATGACGTTCTCCTTGAGACCGACGAGCGAGTCGCTACGCGAGTTGATCGCCGCGTCGGTGAGCACCCGGGTGGTCTCCTGGAAGGAGGCCGCCGAGAGCCAGGAGTCGGTCGCCAGCGAGGCCTTGGTGATACCCATCAGCACGGGACGACCGGCGGCGGGCTCCCCGCCCTCGCCCACGAGCCGGCGGTTCTCCGACTCGAAGAGCGCCCGGTCGACCAGCACGCCCGGCAGGAACTCGGTCGCGCCGGAGTCGATGACCGTCACCCGCTTGAGCATCTGGCGAATGATGATCTCGATGTGCTTGTCGTGGATGAGCACACCCTGCGAGCGGTAGACCTCCTGGACCTCCTGGGTCAGGTGGACCTGGACCGCCCGCGGACCCATGATCCGCAGGAGCTCGTGCGGGTCGATGGTGCCCTCGGTCAGCTTCTCGCCGACGTCGACGTGGTCGCCGTCGTGCACCCGGAGCTTGACCCGCTTCGAGATCTTGTCGTACACGATCTCGTCGCTGCCGTCGTCCGGGATGATGATGATCTTCCGCGAACGCTCGCCGTCCTCGATGCGGACGCGTCCCGGGGTGTCGGCGATCGGCGCCTTGCCCTTGGGCACGCGGGCCTCGAAGATCTCCTGCACACGCGGCAGACCCTGGGTGATGTCCTCACCCGCGACGCCACCGGTGTGGAAGGTACGCATGGTCAGCTGCGTACCGGGCTCACCGATGGACTGAGCCGCGATGATGCCGACCGCCTCGCCGATGTCGACCGCCTTGCCGGTCGGCAGCGAGCGGCCGTAGCAGGCCGCGCACACACCGAGCTTCGACTCGCAGGTCAGCACGCTGCGCACCCGCACGGTCTCGATGCCGGCGGAGACCAGCTTGTCCACCAGGATCGAGTTGAGGTCCGCCCCCTTCTCGACCACGACGTTGCCGTTCGCGTCGACGACGTCGTCGGCGAGCGTACGGGCGTGGACACCGGTCTCGGCGTGCGTGTGCACGACGAGCTTGCCGCCCTCCAGCCGGTCCGCCACCTGCATCGGGATCGCGCGGTCGGTGCCGCAGTCCTCCTCGCGGATGATGACGTCCTGCGACACGTCCACCAGGCGCCGGGTCAGGTACCCCGAGTCGGCGGTACGCAGCGCGGTGTCGGCCAGACCCTTGCGGGCGCCGTGCGTGGAGATGAAGTACTCCAGCACGGTCAGACCCTCGCGGTACGACGACGTGATCGGCCGCGGGATGATCTCACCCTTGGGGTTGGCCACCAGACCGCGGATCGCGGCGATCTGCCGGAGCTGGAGCAGGTTACCGCGAGCGCCCGAGTTGATCATCACCCACAGTGGGTTCTCGTGCGGCAGCGCGGTCTCCATCTCCTTGGAGATCTCGTTGGTCGCCTTGGTCCAGATCTCGATGAGCTCGCCGCGACGCTCCTCGGCGGTCATCAGGCCGCGCTGGTACTGCTTGTCGATCCGGTCCGCCTCGACCTGGTAGCGGCCGAGGATCTCCGGCTTGCGCGGAGGGCCGATGACGTCGCCCATGCCGATCGTCACGCCGGACCAGGTGGCCCAGTGGAAGCCGGCCTCCTTGAGCGCGTCCAGGGTGGCCGCGAGGGCGACCTTGGGGAAGCGCTCGGCGAGGTCGTTGACGATCGCGGAGAGCTGACCCTTGCGGATCTCGTAGTTGACGTAGCGGTACCCCGACGGCAGCGTCTCGTTGAAGATCACCCGACCGAGGGTGGTCTCGATGAGCAGCGGCTCGCCCGGCGTCCACCCCTCGGGCGGGGTCCACGGGGCGCTGCGCGCGCCGTTGTCGACCTCGACGACGTCCCGGAGGCGGATCTTCACCGGCGCCTGCAGGTGCAGCTCGCCGTTGTCGAACGCCATCCGCGCCTCGGCGTCGGAGCTGAACACCCGGCCCTCGCCCACGCCGCCCGGCGTGAGGTGGGTCAGGTGGTACAGCCCGATGACCATGTCCTGGGTGGGCATGGTGACCGGCTTGCCGTCCGCAGGCTTGAGGATGTTGTTGGACGACAGCATGAGGATCCGGGCCTCGGCCTGCGCCTCGGCCGACAGCGGCACGTGCACCGCCATCTGGTCACCGTCGAAGTCGGCGTTGAACGCCGTGCAGACGAGCGGGTGGATCTGGATCGCCTTGCCCTCGACCAGCTGCGGCTCGAAGGCCTGGATGCCCAGGCGGTGCAGCGTCGGCGCGCGGTTCAGCAGCACCGGGTGCTCGCTGATGACCTCCTCCAGGACGTCCCACACGACCGGCCGCTGGCGCTCGACCATGCGCTTGGCCGACTTGATGTTCTGCGCGTGGTTCAGGTCCACCAGGCGCTTCATCACGAACGGCTTGAACAGCTCCAGCGCCATCTGCTTCGGCAGGCCGCACTGGTGCAGCTTGAGCCGGGGGCCGACGACGATGACGGAACGTCCGGAGTAGTCGACGCGCTTGCCCAGCAGGTTCTGCCGGAAGCGCCCCTGCTTGCCCTTGAGCATGTCGGACAGCGACTTCAGCGGGCGGTTGCCCGGGCCGGTGACCGGCCGGCCGCGGCGGCCGTTGTCGAACAGCGCGTCGACGGCCTCCTGCAGCATCCGCTTCTCGTTGTTGACGATGATCTCGGGCGCGCCGAGGTCGATCAGGCGCTTGAGCCGGTTGTTGCGGTTGATGACTCGGCGGTACAGGTCGTTCAGGTCGCTGGTCGCGAACCGGCCACCGTCGAGCTGCACCATCGGGCGCAGGTCCGGCGGGATGACCGGGACGCAGTCCAGGACCATGCCGAGCGGCGAGTTGCGGGTGTTAAGGAACGCGGCGACGACCTTGAGCCGCTTGAGCGCACGGATCTTGCGCTGGCCCTTGCCGCTGCGGATGATCTCCCGCAGCGACTCGGCCTCGGCGTCGAGGTCCATGTTCTCCAGCAGCGCCTTGATCGCCTCGGCGCCCATGCCGCCCTCGAAGTACTCGCCGAAGCGGTCCCGCAGCTCGCGGTACAGCAGCTCGTCCGTGACCAGCTGCTTCGGCTCGAGCTTGCGGAACGTGTCGAGCACCTCGTCGAGCCGGTCGATCTCGCGCTGGGCCTTGTCGCGGATCTGGCGCATCTCGCGCTCGCCAGCCTCCTTGACCTTGCGCCGTACGTCCGCCTTGGCGCCCTCGGCCTCCAGCTCGGCAAGGTCCTGCTCGAGCTTGGCGGCGCGCTTCTCGATCTCCGAGTCGCGGCCGTTCTCGCTCTGCCGCTTCTCGGCGAAGATCTCGTTCTCGATCGTGGACATGTCACGGTGACGCGCCTCGGCGTCGACCTTGGTGATCACGTACGAAGCGAAGTAGATGATCTTCTCAAGGTCCTTGGGCGCCAGGTCGAGCAGGTAACCCAGCCGGCTCGGCACACCCTTGAAGTACCAGATGTGCGTGACCGACGCGGCCAGCTCGATGTGGCCCATGCGCTCACGGCGGACCTTGGACCGGGTCACCTCGACGCCGCAGCGCTCACAGATGATGCCCTTGAACCGGACCCGCTTGTACTTTCCGCAGTAGCACTCCCAGTCCCGCTGCGGACCGAAGATCTTCTCGCAGAAGAGTCCGTCCTTCTCGGGCTTGAGCGTGCGGTAGTTGATCGTCTCGGGCTTCTTGACCTCGCCGTGCGACCACTGCCGGATGTCGTCCGCAGTGGCCAGGCCGATGCGCAACTCGTCGAAGAAGTTGACGTCGAGCACTTGGTCTATCCCTCGTATTTCATTGCTCGGATGGTTTCCAGGCCGGCGGGGGCGTCCCTGCGTGACTCGGTCAGGCAGGGACGCACTCCGTCAGATCTCTTCGACGCTGCTGACGCCCTCGTTCGGGCGCCGGGACAGGTCGATGCCGAGTTCTTCCGCGGCCCGGAAGACCTCGTCGTCGGTCTCGCGCATCTCCAGGGCCACGCCGTCGCTGGACAGCACCTCGACATTGAGGCACAGCGACTGCAGCTCCTTGAGCAGCACCTTGAACGACTCGGGGATTCCCGGCTCCGGGATGTTCTCGCCCTTGACGATGGCCTCGTACACCTTCACGCGGCCAAGGACGTCGTCGGACTTGATGGTGAGCAGCTCCTGCAGGGCGTAAGCCGCCCCGTAGGCCTGCATCGCCCAGCACTCCATCTCGCCGAACCGCTGGCCACCGAACTGCGCCTTACCACCCAGCGGCTGCTGCGTGATCATCGAGTACGGGCCGGTCGAACGAGCGTGGATCTTGTCGTCGACCAGGTGGTTCAGCTTCAGGATGTAGACGTAACCGACCGCGATCGGGTCCGGCAGCGGCTCACCGGAGCGCCCGTCGAAGAGCTGCGCCTTGCCGTCGCCGTTGACCAGCCGCTTACCGTCGCGGTTGACCAGCGTCGACTCGAGCAGGCCCTTGATCTCTTCCTCGCGCGCGCCGTCGAAGACCGGCGTGGCCACGTTGCCGTCCCGGGCGGACTCGTGCGCGTCGATGGCCCGCAGCTGCCGCTTCCAGTCGGCGTCGTCGCCGTCGACCTCCCAGCCCGTCTTGGCGATCCACCCCAGGTGGGTCTCCAGGACCTGGCCGATGTTCATCCGGCTCGGCACGCCGAGCGGGTTGAGCACGATGTCGACCGGGGTGCCGTCCTCGAGGAACGGCATGTCCTCGATCGGGAGGATCTTCGAGATGACGCCCTTGTTGCCGTGCCGGCCGGCGAGCTTGTCGCCGTCCTGGATCTTGCGCTTCTGTGCCACGTAGACGCGGACCAGCTCGTTCACACCCGGGGGCAGCTCGTCGCCGTCCTCACGGGAGAACGTCCGGACGCCGATGACCGTGCCGGTCTCGCCGTGCGGCACCTTCAGCGAGGTGTCCCGGACCTCCCGGGCCTTCTCGCCGAAGATCGCGCGCAGCAGCCGCTCTTCCGGGGTCAGCTCGGTCTCGCCCTTGGGTGTGACCTTGCCGACCAGGATGTCGCCCGGCACGACCTCCGCACCGATCCGGATGATGCCGCGCTCGTCCAGGTCGGCGAGCATTTCCTCGCTGACGTTGGGGATGTCGCGGGTGATCTCCTCCGGGCCGAGCTTGGTGTCGCGGGCGTCGACCTCGTGCTCCTCGATGTGGATCGAGGTGAGCACGTCCTGCTGCACGAGGCGCTGCGACAGGATGATCGCGTCCTCGTAGTTGTGGCCCTCCCAGCACATGAACGCGACGAGCAGGTTGCGGCCGAGGGCCATCTCCCCGTCGTCGGTGCACGGTCCGTCGGCGATGACCTGGCCGGCCTCGACCCGATCGCCCTCGAACACGACCGGCTTCTGGTTGACGCAGGAGCCGGCGTTGCTGCGGCGGAACTTGTGCAGCAGGTAGGTACGGCGGTGCCCGTCGTCCTGATGCACCGTCACGTAGTCGGCGCACAGGTCCTCGACCACGCCGCCGACCTCGGCGACGACCACGTCACCGGCGTCGACCGCGGCGCGGTACTCCATGCCGGTGCCGACCAGCGGCGCCTCGGCCTTGACCAGCGGCACCGCCTGGCGCTGCATGTTCGCACCCATGAGCGCGCGGTTGGCGTCGTCGTGCTCGAGGAACGGGATCATGGCGGTCGCGACCGAGGTCATCTGCCGCGGCGAGACGTCCATGTAGTCGACCTCCGTGCCCGGCACGTAGTCGACCTCACCGCCCTTCCGCCGGACCAGGACCCGGTCCTCGGCGTAGGTGCCGTCGCTCTTCAGCGGAGCGTTGGCCTGCGCCTTGATGAACCGGTCCTCCTCGTCGGCGGTGAGGTAGTCGACGTGGTCGGTGACCCGGCCACCCTCGACCCGCCGGTACGGCGTCTCGATGAAGCCGAACGGGTTGACCCGCGCGAACGTCGACAGCGCACCGATCAGGCCGATGTTCGGGCCCTCCGGCGTCTCGATGGGACACATCCGGCCGTAGTGCGACGTGTGCACGTCACGTACCTCGAAGCCCGCCCGCTCACGGGACAGACCGCCCGGACCGAGCGCGCTCAGCCGGCGCCGGTGGGTCAGGCCCGCCAGCGGGTTCGTCTGGTCCATGAACTGGGAGAGCTGCGACGTACCGAAGAACTCCTTGATCGCCGCCACGACCGGGCGGATGTTGATCAGGGTCTGCGGCGTGATCGCCTCGACGTCCTGGGTGGTCATGCGCTCGCGGACGACGCGCTCCATCCGGGACAGGCCCACGCGGACCTGGTTCTGGATGAGCTCGCCCACCGTACGCAGGCGCCGGTTGCCGAAGTGGTCGATATCGTCGGCCTCGTAGCCCTCCTCACCGGCGTGCAGCCGGCAGAGGTACTCGACCGTCTTGACGATGTCTTCCTCGGTGAGCGTGCCGCGCACGATCGGCACGTCGATACCGAGCTTCTTGTTGAACTTGTAGCGGCCGACCTTGGCCACGTCATAGCGCTTGGGGTTGAAGAACAGGTTGTCGAGCAGCGTCTGCGCGTTCTCCCGGGTCGGGGGCTCGCCGGGGCGCAGCTTGCGGTAGATGTCGAGCAGGGCCTCGTCCTGCCCGGCGATGTGGTCCTTCTCGAGCGTGGTCATGAGCAGCTCGGACCAGCCGAACCGCTCCCGGATCTGGTCCGCCGACCAACCGATCGCCTTGAGCAGGACCGTGACGGCCTGCCGGCGCTTGCGGTCGATGCGGACACCGACGGTGTCGCGCTTGTCGATGTCGAACTCCAGCCAGGCACCCCGGCTCGGGATGACCTTGACGCTGGTGAGGTCGCGGTCGGAGGTCTTGTCCGGCTCCTTGGTGAAGTACACGCCCGGCGAGCGGACGAGCTGACTCACCACGACGCGCTCGGTGCCGTTGATGACGAACGTTCCCTTGGGGGTCATCATCGGGAAGTCGCCCATGAACACCGTCTGGCTCTTGATCTCGCCGGTGGTGTTGTTGGTGAACTCCGCGGTCACGAACAGCGGTGCGCAGTAGGTCAGGTCCTTCTCCTTGCACTCCTCGATCGAGGCCTTGACCTCGTCGAATCGGGGAGACGAGAAGGACAGCGACATTGTGCCGGAGAAGTCCTCAATGGGACTGATCTCTTCGAGGATCTCTGCGAGGCCCGAGTGGGCATGCGGGTCGTCCGTCGATCGGGCCTGCCAAGCCTCGTTCCCGACCAGCCAGTCGAAAGACTCCGTCTGGATGGCGAGGAGGTTGGGAACCTCAAGTTGCTCGGTGATCCGGCCGAATGAAATACGGCGGGGAGCGTAAGCGCTCGACGTACGACTGGTCTTCGCAGGGCGGGAAGCTGCCAAGATGCGTCCTTCCGAGGACCGGTGCTGCTGATGCGGCTGAGCTGCGGTATGCAACTGTTTGCGCTGCTTACTGGTCTGGGCACTCCAATGGACCCCCCAGGAAACTATCCTGGCAGGGCTCCAGACAGAAGGCAGCGCAAACTAGCAGTGTAGCCGCTCGGCTAACCGCTGTCCAGCCCGCACCGGCGGGGCGCTGCGGAACGGTCCCCGCGACCTCCGACCTGCGCCTCTCGGGCCGGTGCCTCGTGCGGGGCCGCTCAGAACGCGGCGTCTCTCTCGGTGCCCTCCGCGGTTGGTGATACCCGCGGCTGAGCTGTCGCAAGCGCGGAAACTTGCTGATGTCAGCGTGCCTGTCCAGAGACACACAGTCAAGGGCTGAGCCAGTGTGTGACTCGCGCCCCGGCCTGGCGGGCGTGGCATATTTGACATACCGGACGAAACGGCGCGGCGTCTCAAACCACGTCCGACCTGTATAACCAGCTCGACTAACAACGATGGTGGAGGCCCGCACGGACCTCCACCAACGCCATACGGACAGTTACCCTCACTTGAGCGTAACTTTGGCGCCTTCGCCCTCGAGCTTGGCCTTGGCGGCCTCGGCCTTCTCCTTGTTGACACCCTCGAGGATCGCCTTGGGGGCGGCCTCGACGGCGTCCTTGGCCTCCTTGAGGCCCAGGCCGGTCAGCTCGCGCACGACCTTGATGACCTGGATCTTCTTGCCGCCGTCCGCCTCGAGGACGACGTCGAAGGAGTCCTGCTCCGGAGCGGCCTCGGCGACCGGAGCGGCAGCGCCGCCCTGCGGGGCGATGGCGACCGGGGCGGCCGCGGTGACGTCGAAGACCTCTTCGAACTGCTTCACGAACTCCGACAGCTCGATCAGCGTCATCTCCTTGAACGCGTCGAGCAGCTCGTCGGTGCTGAGCTTCGCCATGTCTGGCAACCTTTCATCGTCTGCCATGGCGTGTCCTCCTGCGCTCGGTGCAGTCGGCCACGCCGATGTTTCTGTTGGTTGGTGAGTCATTTCCGCGCGGGCGCTCAGGCCTCGGCGGAACCGTCCTTCTCGCGCTTCTCCTGCAGAGCGGCCGCTAGGCGCGCGACCTGTGCCAGAGGCGCCTGGAACAGGGCCGCCGCCTTGGTCAGGTTGCCCTTCATGGCGCCGGCCAGCTTGGCCAGCAGTACCTCGCGGGATTCGAGGTCGGCGATCTTGCTGACCTCTTCGGCCGTGATGGCCCGACCCTCGAAGACCCCGCCCTTGATGATCAGAACGGGATGGGTCCGGGCGAAGGCACGAAGGCTCTTGGCCGCCTCGACCGGGTCGCCGCTGACGAAGGCGAGCGCGGTAGGACCGGTGAACAGCTCGTCGAGGCCCTCGATGCCCGCATCGGTCGCCGCCCGCTTCGCGAGCGTGTTCTTCGACACGGAGTACTTGGTCTGGCCGCCCAGCGAGCGCCGCAGCTCGGTGATCTCCGCGACCGTGAGGCCGCGGTACTCGGTCAACACGGTGGCCGACGAGTTCCGGAAGTGATCCGTGAGCTCGGCGACGGCAGCGGCCTTGTCGGCCCGGACCGGCTTGTCCGCCATGTCCCTCCTCTCTCAATGCTCGGCCGCCGGCCGTGAGAGGGGCCCGAGAATGAGGAACGCCCCGGCGCAGGGCGCACGGGGCGAGCAGGACGCGCAGACGCACGGCCGGTGATCGCGAACCGTTCTCCCTACGCGGGCCGCCCGCAAGCTGCGGGACCTTCGGCCGCGACGTCCGTCGCGGCGACCAGCGGTCTGTGGGTGGAACTTCGAGAAGCAACAGTACGCGGCACCCCTCCCCGTCACCAAATCGCCCCCTACTCCCGGGGGCGCGCCGCGTACACGAAAGAGCCCCCGGTATGCCGGGGGCTCCTTCGCGTGCTGGTGGCCGTCAGGCCTGGACGCTGTCGCGCAGGTTCTTCACGACGTTCGGGTCGACCGGTACGCCGGGGCCCATCGTCGTGGTGACGGTGACCTTCTTGAGGTACTTGCCCTTCGCGGCGGACGGCTTGGCCCGCAGGACCTCGTCGAGGACCGCCGCGTAGTTGTCGACCAGCTGGCTCTCGGAGAACGAGGCCTTGCCGATGATCAGGTGCAGGTTCGAGTGCTTGTCGACCCGGAACGTGATCTTGCCGCCCTTGATGTCGGACACGGCCTTGGTCACGTCCATCGTGACGGTGCCCGTCTTCGGGTTCGGCATGAGGCCGCGAGGGCCGAGGATCCGAGCGATACGGCCGATCTTGGCCATCTGGTCCGGTGTCGCGATCGCGGCGTCGAAGTCCAGCCAGCCGCCCTGGATGCGGGCCACGAGCTCGTCGGTGCCGACCTCGTCGGCGCCCGCCGCGAGGGCCTCCTCCGCCTTCGCGCCCTGGGCGAAGACGATCACCCGGGCCGTCTTGCCGGTGCCGTGCGGGAGGTTGACCGTGCCACGGACCATCTGGTCGGCCTTGCGGGGGTCGACGCCGAGGCGCATCGCGACCTCGACGGTGGCGTCGAACTTGCTGGGGCTCGTCTGCTTCGCGAGCTTGATGGCGTCGGCGGGCTCGTAGAGCTTGCTGTGGTCGATGAGCTCCGCGGCCTTGCGGTAGTTCTTACCGTGCTGCATGTTCTCTTGTACTCCTGTGGTTGATGGCGGGGCGCGCGGGTTCGCACCCCTCCCACTGACGTGCGGTGTCCTGCTAGATCTTCGCCACCTGGTTGAAGTTCAGCTCGACCGGCGTCTCCCGGCCGAAGATGGACACCAGAACCTTCAACTTCTGCTGGTCGGCATTAATTTCACTGATCGAGGCCGGCAGCGACGCGAAGGCGCCGTCCGTGACGGTGACCGAGTCGCCGACCTCGAAGTCCAGCACCCGGACCTCGGGCTTCGCCTTCTTCTCCTCGGCCTCGACCGTGGGGGCCAGCCACTTCAGCACCTCGTCCAGCGACAGCGGCGCCGGACGGTCGACCCGGTCGGTCGCGCCCACGAAACCGGTGACCCCGGGGGTGTTGCGCACACAGGAGTACGACTCCGGCGTGAGGTCCATGCGGACCAGGATGTACCCGGGGAAGACCTTGTTCTGCACCTGCAGGCGCTTGCCGTTCTTGACCTCGACCTCTTCGCGCGTCGGCACCTCGACCTGGAAGATGTAGTCCTCCATGTCGAGGCTCGTGATGCGGGTTTCGAGGTTGGCCTTGACCTTGTTCTCGTACCCGGCGTACGAGTGCACCACGTACCAGTCGCCCGGTGCGTACCGCAGCTTCTGCCGCAACTCGGCGACCGGGTCGTAGTCCTCGTCCGCCTGGGGGTTCTCGTCCGCCGCGACGGCGGGAGCCTTTTCGGTACCGGCGGCCTCGACCGACTCGTCGTTTACCGCCTTGGTCTGCACGGACAGGTCGTCCGCGATCGGGGCGGTCTCGTCGTGGTACTCAGGCACGCTCGCTCACTTCCATGAATTCTTTACTAGTTGCCGAAGCTGAACAGGACCGCCTTGGCGAACCCGTAGTCCAGCAGCGCCACGATCGCCGTCACGACGGCGACGAACGCGATCACGACGCCCGTGTAGGTCAGCAGCTCCTTACGCGTCGGCCAGATGACCTTGCGCAGCTCGGCGATGATCTCGCGGACGAAACCGCCGATGCGCCCGAACACACCGGAGCGGAGGATCTCCCGCTTCGCCGTGGGGCTCTCGGAGCTGGTCCGGCGCTCGCGTACGGCCGTGCCGCCGCGGCCGACCGGCTCGTCGTCCGGTTCGACGTCGTCGTCGGGTACGTCGCCGTCGGCGATGGCGTCCTCGTACACCTCGTCCTCGGGGCGGTCGCCCACGGCGTCGTCACCGGGTCGCTTCCTCGCCACTTCGCCCTCTTCCGTCGTCGATGGTTGTGTCCCTCGGCGTGTTGTGATCCGACGCCGGGTCGTTCGGGCCGCGCTCCGGCCCGGGCACGTCTGGGTTTACGCAGGGGTGACAGGACTTGAACCTGCAGCCTGCGGTTTTGGAGACCGCTGCTCTGCCAATTGAGCTACACCCCTGTGCGGGGTCGTCCAACCCTGCTCTTGGCATGCAAGTGCAGGGGTCACTGCCCCACGGCGCACCAGTGTACGGGTCCGCCGTTCAGTTTCCCAACCGGCCCTACCGTTTACGGATCGTGGCCTGAGCCAGGGACAAGACCTTCTCGCCCTGGCAGGTGGCGGTCAGGTTCAGCCGGGTGAGGCCGTCCTCGGTCACCTCCTTGACCACGCCGGAAACCTCGACCTCGGTGCCTTCGTCGGTGTCCGGCACCGGGACCGGCCGGCTGAACCGCACACTGAGCTCGACTACCGCGTCGGGCGCGCCGGCCCAAGCGGTGACGGCCCGGCCGACCAGCGCCATGGTGAACATGCCGTGCGCGATCACGCCGGGCAGGCCCACCTTGGTGGCGAGCCGGTCGCTCCAGTGGATCACGTTGAAGTCCCCCGACGCGCCGGCATACCGGATCAGGTCGGCGCGGGTCACCCGGAACGTCTGGGTCTCGAGCGTGTCGCTCACGCTGGCTCCTCCCCCCGCTGCACCAACTTCGACCAGGCCGTGACGACGGGCTCGCCGGTGTCGGTGGTGACGTCGGTGCGGGTCGTGATGAAATCGTGCCCGCCCCGCTGGGTTATCTCCTCGACCGTGTTCACACAGACCAGCGCGTCGCCGGCGACCACCGGCCGGGTGTACGCGAACCTCTGGTCCCCGTGCACCACCCGGCTGTAGTCCATGCCGAGGTCCGGATCGGCGATGACCTGCTGGCTGGCGGCCATCGTGACCACGATGGGAAACGTCGGCGGAGCCAGTACGTCCGGGTAGCCGATCGCCCGGGCCGCTTCGGGGTCGTGATACTCCTGGTCGGTGGCGCCGATCGCCGTGGCGAACTCGCGGATCTTCTCCCGGCCGACAAGGTAGGGCGCCGTGGGCGGCCAGCTGCGGCCCACGAAGGACTGGTCGAGGGGCATGCCCACAAACTACTCTGCGGCGCCGGAAACCGGTCGCCGCAGATACAAGTGCCTTTTCGGTACGCCGTCAGCGCGTCTCGCGATGCAGGGTGTGCCGGCCGTCGCGGGGGCAGAACTTCCTCAGCTCGAGGCGATCCGGGTCGTTGCGACGGTTCTTCCGGGTGATGTAGTTCCGCTCCTTGCACACCGTACACGCCAGGGTGATCTTCGGACGGACGTCGGTCGCCTTGGCCACGGCGGGGTGCCTTCCTGCTCACTGAACTTGCTTCTCGGTGTTGCCAACGGCATACCAGCGTAGATGCTTCCCACGCGGACATGCAAAGTGGGGCCCGGAGGGCCCCTGAGGAGTAGCGGTGGCCGGACTTGAACCGGCGACACAGCGATTATGAGCCGCTTGCTCTGCCAACTGAGCTACACCGCCGCGCCCAGGCCGGGAAACCCGGTTGGAGCCCCCTTACGGAATCGAACCGTAGACCTTCTCCTTACCATGGAGACGCTCTGCCGACTGAGCTAAGGGGGCGCGCGCGATCTATCGCGTATTGCGCAGGGGTAAGAGTACACGGAGCCGTCTCGGCGGTGAAATCGGATCCCGGGCCGGTTCGCGGCCCTGCTAGATGACCGCGCGGAGCCTGCGTACCTGGCCGGTCGGGGTCGACTCGGGCTCGGTCTGGGCGTTGAACCACGCCTCCAGGCGCTCGTACGGCAGCGGCCGGCTGAACAGGTAACCCTGTCCGATCTCGCAGCCCATCTCCTCGAGCAGGTCGAGGGTGAGCTCGCTCTCCACGCCCTCGGCCACCACGGTCAGGCGGAACTCGCGGGACAGGCCGATCACCGCGCGGACGATCGCGAGGTCGCCCGAGTCCGTCGCCATGCCCTGCACGAAGCTGTCGTCGATCTTGACCTCGTGCACAGGCAGCTGCCGCAGATAGGACAGCGACGAGGCACCGGTGCCGAAGTCGTCGACGGAGAGGCGGACACCGAGGTCGCGCAGCCGGTAGAGCGTCGGCAGGGCCCGCTCGATGTCGCCCAGCATGCCTGGCTCGGAGATCTCGAACGTCACCTGCGCGGCCGGGACGCGGTACTGCTTCAGCATCTGGTGGACCTGGTCCGGGAAGCGGGAGTCGAGCAGCGTCCGTGCCGACAGGTTCACGGCGATCGAGAGCGGGCGGTCGGCGTCCGCCCATTGCCGGCATCGGCGCAGACCCTCCGCGAGCACTACCTCGGTGAGGCGGTGCAACTGGCCGGTGTGCTCGGCCACGGCGACGAAGTCCTCCGGCGCCACCTCGCCGTGGGCAGGGTGCTGCCACCGTGCCAGGCACTCGACGCCGACCAGGTGACGATCCCGGATGGTCACCTTCGGCTGGAAGTAGACGTCGAGCTGGCCGCCGTCCAGCGCGCGCCTGAGGTCGGCAGCGAGGCCGAGGCGGCGTACGGCCCGGGACTCGAGGGCGGGGTGGAAGAGCTGGACGCCGTACGGCACCACCTTGGCGGCGTTTGCGGCCAGCTCGGCCCGGCGCAGCAGGGCCTCGGGATCGTCGCTGTGGTCGGGGTGCACGGCCACGCCCACCGCGGTGTCGACGTCGAGCGTCAGCGAGCCCACGGTCATCGGCCCGCGGAGCTGTTCCCGCATCTGCGTCGCCAGCTGGACGCTGACCTCGGTGCTCTCGGCCCGCAGGGTGACCACGAACTCATCGCCGCCGAAGCGCCCGACCAGCGCTCCCGGGCCGGCGATGCCGCGCATCCGCTCGGCCACCTCCGCCAGCAGCTTGTCGCCCGCCGCGTGGCCCATCGACTCGTTGACGTCACGCAACCCGTCCACGTCGAAGAGCAGTACAGCGACGACCTCGCCCGGCGCGCGGACCTTGACCGACTCGGCGAGCGCATCGGTGATCCGGCGCCGGTTGGGCAGCGAGGTGAGCCGATCGTGGTACGCGTCGTAGCGCAGCCGCTCCACGAGACGGGTGTTCTCGACTGCGACCGCCGCGTGCGCCGCGATCGTCTCCAGGACCTGTACGTCGGCCGCGCGGAACGTCAGCGTGTCGCCGAGCCGGTTCACCACCTCCAGCGAGCCGACGGTGGTCTGGCCGGAACGGAGCGGTACCACGATGACGTCCTTGCGGCCAGCCTCGCGCAGCGTGTGCCGCAGGTCCACGGTCTCGTCGAACTGCGCGCCGACCGCCACGGCGTGCTGGCCGGCGAGCGCCCGCTCGCGGATCTCGGCCGGCGTCGGGGAGATGTCCAGCAGGCCGGCGTCGTCGACCCGGGCGGTGAGCAGCACCTCCGGGTGGCGCCCCTGGGCGGGCAACCACAACGTGGCGTACTCGGAGCGCATCAGCCGGCGTACCCGGCCGAGCAGGACGTCGGGCAGGCCGCCGTCATTGCCGTGTTCCCGGATCGCGAGCGTGAGCTCGTACACATCGGCGAGGGTCCGGTGTTGCCGGAAGAAACCGGCGATCGATCGGAACAGCAGCACCAGCGCGCTGACCAGGACGGCGAGCAGCACGGCGGCCCACGGCGTCGCCACCACGGCGACCAGGAACACCAGGCCGATGGCGATGTTGATGGAGGCGGTGGCGACCGCCGGCAGGCCGGACCGGAGCGCTTCCTGGCCGGCGTGGCGGCCCTGCAGCAACGTCATCACGCTGCCGACCGCGGAGTGCGACACCACCGCGTTGGTGATGCCGGCCGCGAAGAGGATGCCCCAGGTGCCCGGGCCGGCGCCGCGGATCGGCGGCAGCGCGGCGACGACGATCAGGGCGGCGGAGCACGACGCGGCCGACTTAGCGACGTTGAACCACAGCTTGGTGGGCTCCATCCGGGCCCGCAGCTGGGTGATCAGCGCGCCGAGGGCGACCGCGACTATGACCATCACCGGTGCCAGAAAGTAGATCGCCAGGACCAGCGGGATCTCGGTGACGATCACATAGGTGTTCTGGCGCCGGATCAGGACGTTCAGGACGGCGATGTTCGCGACGACCAGGCCGGCCAGGGCGGCCAGGCCGCCGAGCCATTCGGTGTACCAGTCCGGGTCCTGGACCCAGAAGACCAGCACGCAGACGAATACCAGCGCGGCAAGCGGGGTCGTGATGAGCCAGGCGTACTCAGGAGAACGCCGCGGAGACGGCCGTCGCCCGGTCATAGCGCTCCTCGATCACTCGACCCGCCGCGGCAACGCGCAATGGGCGCGGCTTGCATCAGCCCCAGACGGTCTCGAGCGTCCTCATCTCGATAGCGCCGGTCGCGACGGTATATCCCCCGGTCTCGTGCTGGCCGACGCTCGCGGCGCCGACGCCGCCGAAAACCGCGGCGAGCACGAAAACCAAGCCGGCGAGGCGGCCCAGCTTCCTTGCGGACATCTATTGCTCCTGGAGTGAAAAGTGGCGTCCGGTGGGGGGTTCCATGATGGTGCCACACCTGCTGTGCGTCGGGCACTGTCCACGGGCGGGTCGAAGCCACACATACCGAAATCCTGGCTGAACGGTTGAGGCCTCCACGCCATCAGGTCGCGCAAAATTGACGGCTTTGCGACGGATTTACCTATATAAGTACGCCCAATTCGCATCGCACTTGTCAAGGTGGCTTGACGTCAGGCGTGCCTGACGAAACACTGCTCTTATGGCCACTCCGGACGACTTGGAACGTCAGCACACACTCTCCACCGCCACAACGCGTTACGACGAGCTGAGGATGCGCGACGCGCTCGCCGCCATGGCCGAGGACGACGGCGCCGTACCACTGTCGCGGGAGGAGGCGCTGGAGTTGCTCGCGCTGAGCGAGGTGGTCATCCGCAAGGTCGGCTATGGGCGGCAGGCGATGGTGCGGTCGGCGCGCGGCGCCGGCGCTTCGTGGACCCAGATCGGCGCGGCGCTGGGCACCAGCAAGCAGGCGGCGTGGGAATCGCACAACCGGTGGATCGAGGACCAGGTGCGCCAGCACGAGCGCACCGGGTACGAAGGACTGGACGCGAGCCAGGCCGACGCCGCCCGCGGCCTGGCAGGCCGCCGCCCCGACTGATCCGCGACTGCCAGGGCGCGGCAGCCACCGGGAAACGCGACCTAACCACCCGCCGGAGTCGCGGCAACGCCCGCCGCGACCGCCGGCGCCAGCCCAGCAGCGACAAGCGCGGGCCGACGCCGGCCGGATCCTGCACCCAGGCCCACTGGCGCCGGCCGCGCGGGTCAGTCGCCGCGCGCGGCCGGGCGGCTGGGGTCGCTGCTGTATTGCGACCACGAGCCGGGGTAGAGCCGGCCGGGGCCCAGGCCGGCATGCTCGAGCGCGAGCAGGTTGTGGCAGGCAGTGACGCCCGACCCGCAGTACGAGATCACGGACGTACCCTCGGTGACACCCACCGCCGCGAAGCGCTCGCGCAGCTCGGGCACCGGCAGGAAACGGCTGCTCGCGTCCACGTTGTCCCGGCAGGGCAGGTTGCGGGCGCCCGGGATGTGTCCCGGCCTCGGATCGATCGGCTCGATGTCGCCGCGGAACCGGGGCCGGTCACGCGCGTCGAGCACCACGGAGGACCCGCCGGCGGCGTCTTCGATGTCGGCGAGGCGGTCCGCCGGCCACGGCCGCGGCGTGAAGGTCGCCCGCGGGCGGTGTGGATCGACGCGGTCGAGCTCACCGTCGTACGCGATGAGGCCACCGTCGAGCAAGGCCGCGCCGTGACCGGTGGCCCGCAGCATCCACACCAGCCGCGCCGCGTAGACGCCGCCCGCGTCGTCGTACCCGATAACGGTGTCGCCGTCGCCGATGCCCAGTGCGGCCATGCCCTCGGCGAACGTCTCGGGGTCCGGCAGCGGATGCCGGCCCTCGGTCGGCGAGCCGTGCCGGGCCAGCACACGGTCGAGGTCCACGAAGACCGCGCCCGGCAGGTGCCCGCCGTCGTAGGCCGCCCGGCCGGAACGGCCGTCCAGATACCAGCGAACGTCGGCGAGCACGACCCGGTCGCCGCGGGCACGCACCCACTCGAGATCGACGACCGGATCGATCACGATTCCACCTTTCTGCGCGCGGCCGGTAACGCCGACAAGCACGGCTACCAAGCCGGGCCGGCTACCGGTAGTTGGTGAACTGGAGCGCGACGCCGAAGTCCTCCTGCTTCAGCAGCGCGATGACGGCCTGCAGGTCGTCCCGCTTCTTGCCGGTGACGCGCAGCTGGTCGCCCTGGATCTGCGCCTGGACGCCCTTCGGGCCGTCGTCCCGGATCTTCTTGCTGATCGCCTTGGCCTTGTCGGTCTCGATGCCCTCGACGATCTTGCAGTCGATCTTGTACGTCTTGCCGGACTGGCGCGGCTCGCCGGCGTCCAGCGCCTTCAGCGAGATGTTCCGCTTCACCAGCTTCTCCTTGAAGACGTCCAGCGCGGCCGCGGCCCGCTCCTCCGTCTCCGAGGTAATGGTGACGCCGTTTTCCCCCGACTTGGCGATCGTGGTGCCGGTCCCTCGGAAGTCGAACCGGGTGCCGAGCTCCTTTTCCGCCTGGTGGAACGCGTTGTCGACCTCCTGCCGGTCGACCTTGCTGACGATGTCGAACGACGGGCTGGCTGCCATGATCAAACTCCCGCGGTGGTGTCTCGATGTCCGCTTCGGGCCCGTTGCGGCCCTCCGACATGCCGACCGTACCCGGTTGTGGATCCGGCCGGCCGTACGGCTATCCTGTTCACCGCTGCCACGGGCAACCGCGGCGGCGAGCCCCGGCGGGTTGCCCGAGCGGCCAATGGGAGCGGACTGTAAATCCGTCGCGAAAGCTACCCAGGTTCGAATCCTGGACCCGCCACAAGCACTCAGAACGGCCCTGTGACCAGCGCGAACGCGGTCCGGGGCCGATCTCGTTGAGTCCGCTGGTCCCAGCCCGATCCCGTCTACGGGTGCCGGGGCCGCCTCCTTCGCTGAGATCGGCGGGGACGACGGACGCTGGTGGCCGCTGTGGCGGTCTACTCGGCTTGCATGGGGCGTCGGTTGGCGGGAGGGCATTCCCAAACCTCCCGTAGCCGGAGTGCCCCTGCGGCTCGCGTCGCGTTCGGTGCAACAGGCGGCCCCGGTCGCGGATGTTGGCCGTAGGGTTAGCGTGGGAAGCTGATTGCAGGGTCTGCCCGGGAGGTGAGTCCGCGATGAGCGTGGCGGTTCTTGAGCACGTCGGTCCGTGGACCGAAGCGGAGTACCTTGCGCTCGGCGAGACCACCGACCGGATCGAGTTGATTGACGGGAGCTTGTTGGTGAGCCCGGCGCCGAGCAAGCGACATCAGCATTTGTCCCGCCGATTGGCGAACGCGCTTGATGCTGTGGCCTCAGCGGTTGGCTTGCTGGTGTTCGAGGCGGTCAATGTCCGACTACAGACCGGGCGTATCGTCATCCCCGACGTAGTCGTGGCGGACACAGACGATGACGGCGTCCTGATCGATCCGGGCGAGGTCGCCCTGATCGGTGAGGTTGTCTCGCCGGGCAATGCAGCTGCTGACCGGCTGGTCAAGATGCAGCTCTACGCCGCCGCGCGGATCGGGTGGTACCTACTGGTCGAGCAGGAATCGACTGCCTCGGTCACGCTGCGCCTGTACCGTCTCGATGGCGCCCACTATGTCGAGCACGCTGTTGCCAAGAGTGGTGAGACGTTGACCTCTGACAGCCCATTCCCGTTCCAGCTCGACACCCGTTCGCTGCTGCGCCGATAATCGCGGCGGGGCCTTCGTTGGTCTCACTGGTCGCGGGGCCGCCGTGGCGTCGCGGGACGCCGCGGCTGGTAGCGCTCAGTTGGCCGGCGCGATGTTCTGGTTGAAGCGGAAGACGTTTGCCGGGTCGTACTTGCTCTTGAGTGCGGCCAGCCGGGCGTACTTGCGATCTCCGTAGGCCACCCGCACGTGCGGCGCCGGTTCGTCGGACATGAAGTTGACGTAGACGCCGTGGCAAACGGTCGTATCGCCTCCCAGGCCGCCCGCGCCCATGCCTTGTGGCATTCCGGCTCGGGGTCGTCGGACAGCCAAGAAGCGACGAAGCCGATGTCGTGCGCCGCGCTCCGGCCGGTGAAGCGGTGGCGTCGTCGTCGACTCGGGCTACGGCCCCACCCAGGGTGAAGATCGGGATGGCGGACAGCGGCGAAGTGATGGCCGCGGCGTGCCCGACTATCACGTCGATCGCGCTGTCGGTGAGTGGCGGCAGCTTCCACGCCTTCCAGTAGTAGTGGCGACCGTGAGGATAGGCGGGATCGAACATCGCCTGATGTGTCACATAGGGCTTGGGCCCGACGGTGTCGAGCGTGGGCGCCTTGAACTCGCGGAGCGGGCGCAGCACCTGCGCACCATCGTGGATGGGCCCGGCGGAGCAGACGATGAGCGCCACGATGGGTCTTCCATGAAGCTCTTCGGGGAAGATCGGCAGAGCCGGGCCAGCCGCAGGTTCGCCATGATCCCGACCTCGTCCGGCGCGTCGGCCACAAAGTCGCGGAAGAAGCGCAACACGTCGCCCGCCTCGGCCATGGGCCACGCAAGCAGGCCGGCGAGGACGGTCGGGCCTAGCGAGTGGAGCCGGTACTTGAACGAGGTGACGATTCCGAAGTTGCCGCCGCCGCCTCGCAAGCCCCAGAACAGATCGGGATCCTCTTCCGCGCTGGCCACGAGGAACTCGCCATCGGCCGTGACCAGGTCGCGGGACACGAGGCTGTCGATGGTGAGCCCGAAGCGGCGCATGAGGTGGCCGATCCCGCCGCCCAGGGTCGATCCGCCGATCCCGGTGTGCGTGACGATGCCACCGGTCACCGCCAGCCGAAGGCCTGGCTCTCGTGGTGCCAGCGGGCGAACGCGACCGGATCGTTGACGACCACGATCAGATGTTCGTCACCGCCGGGGAACTTCTCGCAGATCTCGGCGTCGCCCCGCTCGATCAGCAGCCAGCAGCGGCTGCCCGGCCCCGACAGGGTGGGATAGTCGAACCGGACAAGGGACGCGGCGCCGCGGCAACCGCTCACGATCCAGGAAGAACGTCGCCCACATCCACAGCACGACGCCGGGGTGGGCTTGCTCGGGGGTCAGGTCGGCCCACTTCGAGCCCCAGCGCTGGAGCGCTCGCATCACCTGCGTGAGCTCCCGACCCGCTTCGGTGGGCTCGTAGATCGAGCCGGGGCCATCGGGTTTACGCCGGATCTCGACCACCCCAGCCCGCTCCAGCTCATGCAACCGCTTAGACAGCAGACCCCGACACAGGCCGGGCGCGCCGTCGGCGATCTCGTTGAAGGTACGGCAACCCAGGATGACGATGTTGCGCAGGATGATGATGGACCAGCGCTCGGCAAGCAGCTCCGACGCCCGGGCGATCGGGCAGTACTGGCCGTAGCTCGGCATACCGACAGCCTCGCACCCGTGACCGCGGGACACGAGTTCATCTTCTGAACCCCGGCCGGGGCATGGCCCTGGGCACGGCGGGGAACATCGTGACCATGGCGGCCTACTCGGTGAACAAGGCGGCGGTCGCGCGGGCCCGCGCGTTGATCGATGCCCGGCAGTACCTGCTGAACAGCGACTGGGGCGAGTCTCAGCCCCGCGCAGACGACGAGAACAGCTACCTCAAGTCCCACTCCTGGGAGCAGTACAGCGAATGGTTCCTCGGCCTGACCGATGGCGCCAAGGATGAGACCAAGGCGCGGTACGCCTTCGTCTACGGCGACTTCCGCCGGATCCACCGCACCGGGCTGATCGCGTGCCTCTACCGGGCCGCCGAGTGGCGGCACAAGGACGTCGAGCGGGCGGCGTACGACCTGCTGCAGTACCTCGACGACAAGACCGGATAGACCGGACTCACCGGCCCAGGCGCCGGCGGAGCGTGTCCCGCAAATCCTCCGGTAGGCCGTCGATCTCGAGCAGCTTCGGCAGCAACTCCGGCTCGGTGGTGTAGGCGCGGAACGCGTCCGCGATCGTCACGCCGTGCGCCGGGCGCTCGACGACCTCGACCCGGTCGCCGGCCTGGACGTTGCCGGGCGTGACGACCCGCAGGTAGGCGCCCGGCCGGTTCTCCCGGGTGAACGTCTTCACCCAGTGCGGCTCCCCCATCTTGGCCTGGAACGTGGCGCACGGTATACGCCCGAACGTGGGCTGCAGCAGCAGGTCCGCGCCGATGCGCCACTTCTCGCCGATGACCGCGCCGTTCACGTCGATGTCCACAGTGGTCAGATTGTCGCCGAACATGCCGCCGGGCAGCCGGCGGTCGAGCGTCCGCTCCCACCAGTCGTAGTCCTCCCGGGCGTACGCGTAGACGGCCTGATCGTCGCCGCCGTGATGCTCGATGTCGAAGATCTGGTCGCCGACCAGGCCGCTGTGCAGGCCGATGGTTTTGGGGCCGGGCGCGCGGACCGCCACGGGGTGATCGACGGGCTGTTTGTTGATGCCGGTGATGCCGACGTGCTTCGCGGTGCTGCGCTCGGGGACGGCCAGGTTGACGGAGAGTACGGTCCCGGCGTTCATGACGTGAATTCCACCACGGCACGGTCCTCGATCGGGCGGTATCCCAGCCGCTGGTAGAGCGCATTGCTGGTGGGATTGGCCAGGTCGGTGAAGAGCACCACGTCGGCGGCACCGGCGTCGAGCGCGGCCCGGCTGACGGCCGTGGTCACCGCGCCGGCGTAGCCGCGGCCGCGTAACTCGGGCGGGGTGTAGACGGCCATCACGCGGATCATGCCGGCCTCGAGACGGGACGTGCCGGCCATGGAGACCGCCGACGCGTCGACTTCCCAGAGCGTCAGGCCGCCGTACGAGAGCTTCTCGTCGACCATGCCCTCGACGTCGCCGAAGTCCTCGCCGATGTCGTCGCGGAAGGCCTCCATCCAGGCCACGAGGAGCTCGCGGTCGCCGGTCTCCGCCACTCGGGCCTTGCCCGGCGCGAGCGGCACGGGTGGCGTGAGGACGTCCAGGCGGAACAGGCGCGACCGTCGGCCCGGCGACGCGGTCGCGCCGGTGAGGCGCCGCCACGCGTCGGCGAACGCGTCCACATCGGCGGCGAGCGCATTCACGCCGGGAAGGGGACGGCCGGCGAGCAGTTCGGCGAGCTCGGCGATGTCGGGCGCCGCCGTGACGAGCAGGGGAAACGGCGGCGTCTGCACGAAGGCACCGTCCACCACCCCGTCCGGCGTCGCCCACCAGCCGAAGATCGGGTCGTCCGGCCCGTACGCGTGCGGTCCTCGCTTGCGCAACGTGTCGACCAGCGTGAGCGGCACGGTGTGCTCGACCGGACGGGATCTGAGGAAGTCGCCCGCGGTGTCGTGGAACTCGTCGACGCTGTCGGTCATGTGCCAGGCCATGCCTCATCCTCGGGCTGGACGCCGGCGCGGCGCACCCGAATTAGAACCAGGCCTTGGCGATCCGCGCGAGCGTGTCCTCGCGGGTCTCCGGCTCGGCCACCACGAACGGCATGTGATTGGGCAGCGTCACTGTTCCTGGCGCCGTTGGCGGATCGACTGCACGCCGACGGTCACGGCGGCGAGTGCGGCGCCCGGGACAAGCAGCCAGACCGGCCACAGGTAAAGGTCGAAGCCGGTCGTCGCCGCAACGATGAACCACACCATCACGTTGACGGCGGTCACCGCGCCCCAGATGGTCCAGAGCACCATCAGCGCCATCGGCATTCTGCGCGCCTCGCGCTTGAGCTCGGCGGCCCGCTGGGCGTTCACGTCGGCCGCGCTCATGCCGGCCCGAGGCAGGTCGTCGACCAAGACCAGGAGCTCGGCGTACGTGCGGGCCGCATAAGCCTCGCGGACACGGTCGTCGTATTCCGCGAGGGACAACCGGCCCTCGTCGAGCGCCGCCTTGAGCTGCTCGGCAACCTGATGCCGATCGCTGTCCGCGGCCCGCATCGTCTCGATCTGCTCAGGCCGTCGACCGACTTCCCTTGCCATCGGACGCTCCTTTACGTACCCCCGCCATCCGGGTCAGGCTAACTGAGAGACGTGACGGACAACAGCAATAGGAGATACCGATGACGTCGCGCTACGACGACGTTGTGCCAGGTCTCCGCGCCTCCTATGACAACGGGGCGGCGGAGCGCGACGGCAGGACGGCACGGCAGTTCAAGCTGGACGAGCGGGCGGCGTTCATGGACCGGTTGCGCGTGGTCGAGGCGAAGACGCTGCTGGAGATCGGCGCGGGGACCGGCCAGGACAGCGTGTACTTCCAGGACGAGGGCCTGGACGTGGTCGCCGTGGATCTGTCGCCGGAGATGGTGGCGCGCTGCCGGGCGAAAGGGCTGGAGGCGTACGCGCGGGACTTCCTGCATCTCGGCTTCGACCCGGACTCGTTCGATGCCGTGTACGCCATGAACTGCCTGCTCCACGTACCCAATGCTGATCTTGCCGAGGTGCTGCGTGCGGTACGGACGGTGATCAAGCCGGGCGGCCTGTTCTTCGTCGGACAGTGGGGCGGGGAGTCATCGGAGGGGCTTTTGTCCGGAGACGACCACAAGCCGCCGCGATTCTTCTCGTTCCGTACGGACCGGGAGATCTTCGACTTCGCTCGGGACTCGTTCGAGGTCGTCGACTTCCACGCCATCGAGGACGGCGGCAAGCACTTCCAGTCGCTGACGCTCGTCCGGCCGTCGGACTGAGGGTTTGTCATACCGGGGCCTGATAATGCTGGCGTGACGTCGACCGATCGCCTGCCGTCCCGCCTCATCGGGCTGGCCGACCGCATTCCCGAGTCGCTTGCGGCGCTGACCGGGCCTTCCGCCGGTCGCGTGACGCTACCGGTGCGCCTGGCTTGGTCCGGGCCAGCGGACTTCGATGTCGCCGATCCCAAGGAGCGGTTGACGCTGTATACGACGTTGCTGGACTGCGGTCAGCGCGACGACATCGTGCGTTACATCAATGGGGCGCTGCTCGTTCACGATTGGCCAAGCATCCGGCGGCTCACCGCTCGGCGCGTGATCACCATCTGGGAGAAACGTCTGCCGGACCTGGCGATGGCAGCCTGAGGCCCGATGGACGAGCTGCACCGGCGACTCCTGCAGATCGGCTTCAACGCGGGCCCCGAACTGGGGCTGGTGCTAGCCGGCGGGTATGCGCTTACCGCCCACGATCTCCTCGATCGGCCGTCGCGCGACATCGACTTCGCGACCGCGACGTCCATGCCGCTGCCGGAGGTGGCCGAGCGCCTCGCTGACGCTTACCGGGCTGCGTCCTTCCAGGCGGACATCATCGAAGCGACTCCACGAATGGCTCGACTGATGGTGCGGACAGATTCGCTCGCGTGCGAGGTCGACCTCCTCAAGGAGGCAATCGGTCCGCCTACGCAGCTCGTCGTCGGACCCGTTCTGTCGCTGGATGATGCGGTCGGCTTGAAGGTGCGTGCGCTCCACGATCGAGCGGCGCATCGCGACTTCATCGACGTCAGGGCGGCCAACGCGAGGTTGAGCTGGGCCGAGATGGAACGACTAGGTGCTCGGCACACCACCGGATTTTCGCTGGACGAGCTTGCAGAGCGGCTCGGCTCGGTCGATGACCGCGACGACCGGGGGTTCGCGTCGTACGGCCTCAGCGACGCCGACATCTTCGCGTTGCGCCGATGGGCGAGCGAATGGACGTCCGACATACGTGGCCGGCTGGCGGCCGGGGAGTCCGGTCCGGAAGGCGTTCCGGAGGACGAGTGGGAGGCCTATCTCGACGAGCCCTGAGAGCTCAGTGATGGGCGTGACTCTCGTGGCCCGCGCTGTGGTGGAACTCGTGGGCCACGGCGTGGCCCTTGCCTCTTGAGATCATCCAGCGGTTCACCGGGACCGTGACGAAGAACGCGATCACCAGGGAGCCGATCAGGCTGGCCCAGAACAGGACGTCACCCACACCCGCGTCGAGCGCGCCTGGGACCACCACGATTGTGGCGTTGTCGACGAGTTCCATTACCGCGATCGAGACCGTGTCGGCAGCCAGCGCCACGCCGATCGCCCGGCGGAAGCCCACTCCGGAGGCGAGCACCGGGCGGATCGTCAGCGCGTAACCGAAGATGAACGCCAGCACGATCGATAGGACGATGCTGGCAACGTTGTGCCAGCCCAGAGCCGTACTGATCACCATGCCGAGGATCTCGCCGATAGCGCAGCCGGTGAGGCAGTGCAGGGTCGCGGATACGGCGGTCCGGGTGAGGGCGGCGCCGGTCGTTGCGGTGGTCATGGCGATTGAGGATACCCCCCAGGGGTAGGTACGCAAGGCCTCAATCCAATGACCGCATGTCCTCATCCGACGACCGGCGACCGCTTACCGATGACCGCCGACCGACCGCACGGCCTCATCCGGCGACCGACGACCGACAACCGCGCTATCCGACGGCGACGCTGGCTCGGCGGAGCCGGTCGGCGGCACGCTCGTCCGCTCGAGCCATCGGTCCGCTCGGCACCCCAGCGACCATTGCGCCCACCACGAGCACGGCGGCGGCGAGGACGAACGCCCACGGCAGGCCGCCCGGCTGATCGACGATCGCGCCCGCCACCGCTCCGCCGGCCGCGCTGCCCGCCACCGAGACAGTGACCACCCAGGTGTAGGCCTCGTTCAGCATCGCCGCCGGGGCGATCCGGCCGACCAGGTTGTTCTCCACGGTCAACGCCGGTGCGATCGTGGCCCCACCGATGACGAGGGCGGCGCCCAATGAAAGCGGCGTCGGCATGAACGCCAGCACGAGGAAACTGGCCGCGACCGCGGACAACAGCCACGCGAACTGCCGCGTCAGCGCCATCGCGGGCCGCCGGGTGCCGAACCAGATGCCACCGATCGCGCTGCCCACGCCCCAGATGCCGAGCAACAGGCCGCCGAGGCCGTCGCCGCCGCCGTGGTGTCCGGCGTACGCGGGCACGATCACGCCAGCCGCGCCGAACGCCGTACCGAGCGCGCCCACGCAGACCAGGAGGGCCGGGAAACCGCCGGCACGCAGCGGGCCGAGGCCACGGGCGACGTCCGCGTGGTCGTGCCGGACCCAGTGCCGCATGATCGGCAGGCGCGCGATCCATGCCGTACCGAAGAAGGTGGCCGCGGCCGCGCTGATCAGCGCGGAGGCCGGGTCTCCGGTGATCACCACCAACGCCGCGACCAGGATCGGGCCGAGCACGAAGACCAGTTCGAACAGCGACGTCTCGGCGGCCATCGCGGCCGGTCGGAGGTGATGCTGGCCGGTGCCGATGTCGGTGGCGTCGGTCCAGGCCCGGCGGATGGCGGCGGTGAGCGGCGGGTACGTCGCTCCGGCCAGCGCGGACGTCACGAAGATCAGCGGCAGCGCCGCCTCGCCGCCGCGCGCCGCCGCGAGCAGGCCGACCAGTGCGAGCGGGTGCAGCACGGCGGTCGTGAGCAGGACCGGCGACGGTCCGATCCGGTCGGCGAGGCGTCCCGCCACCGGACTGAGCGCGGCGCCGGCGAGGGCGTAGACGCCGCCGGCCAAGCCCGCCGACGCGTACCGGCCGGTGGCCTGCTGGACGAGCAGCAGCAAGGCGAGCGGCGTCATGCCGATGCCGAGTCGCGCGACGATGCCCACGATCAGCAGGACCCGGCCGCCCGGCATGTGCCATACGCCAAGGTACTGGCGCAATGCGGTCACGAGTCCCACCTCCAGGAAAGTCGTGTAACGAGCGAAAGACCCTCCGACCCTAACGGTCAGAGCGGGCGTAACTCATCCGAAATACGGCGGCTGTCGCGGAGCTCACCACGCACGACGAAGACCCTCCGAGGTTGGCGGGGACGTCGACGAGGCGGGAGCGTAGACGAAGGCCCGCCGGGGACGGCGGGCCTTCGGAGCTAGGGACGATTAGCGGAGGTACTGCACCGGACCGTTGCCGGTTATCGCGGCCAGCTGGTGCAGCCGCCGGATCCGCTCTTCCATCGGAGGGTGGGTAGAGAACAGTTTCGCGATGCCGCCGCTCCGGAACGGGTTGGCGATCATCAGGTGCGCCGAGCTGGTCAGCTGCCCCTGCGCCGGAAGCGGAAGGCGCTGCGTACCGTACTGGATCTTCTCCAGCGCGCTCGCCAGCGCGAGCGGGTCGCGGGTCAGGGTCGCGCCGGAGGCGTCCGCCTGGTACTCGCGGTTGCGGCTGATCGCCAGCTGGATCACGGACGCGGCCAGCGGGCCCAGGATCAGCATGAGCAGCAGCGACGCGGGGTTCGGCCCGTCGTCGTCATCCCCACCGCCGAGCGGCAGGAAGATCGCGAGCTGGGCGAACATCGTGATGATGCCGGCCAATGCGGCCGCGACGCTCGAGATCAAGATGTCCCGGTTGTACACATGGGACAGCTCATGCCCGATGACGCCGCGCAACTCGCGCCGGTCCAGCAGCCGCGTGATGCCCACGGTCACGGCGACCGCGGCATGCCGCGGGTTGCGGCCCGTCGCGAACGCGTTGGGCTGCATCGACGGGCTGACGTAGAGCCGGGGCATAGGCTGCCCGGCCTCCGTGGCCAGCTCGCGCACGATCTGGTACAACGCGGGGAACTCGGCCTCGCTGACCGGCTTGGCGCGCATGGCGCGCAGCGCCAGCTTGTCCGAGAAGAAGTAGCTGCCGGCGTTGATCGCCAGCGAGATGATCACGGCGAACACCAAACCGCCGCTGCCGCCGAGCCAGTAGCCCACGGCCAGAATCATCGCGGTGAGCAGACCCAACAGAGCGGCCGTCTTGAGACCGTTGTGATGGCTGTGCACGTTTTCTCCTTCAGCATGCGGACCCGGTAGGCCCGCACTCAAGAGAACATCAGCAAGCGGTGAATTCATCCGCCGGTGACTGTGAGGTTGCTGTGCGTGGCCTGAAAGCATTCCGCTCCCGGGTCCGTCGTGCGCACGACCGCCGCTCCCGCCGGGGACCGGGTGTGGGCATCCACTCGCCTGGCGGCTCGTGACCGGATGCCCGCACCCTGCCAGGGCCATGCGACACACAACCGCAAAGATCGCGCCTCCGGCGTGACAGCGGTTCGCGGTGGTCGCAAGATCCAGAGCTGGCCATCTGTTCGTTGGCGGATTGCGCGCCGCCCCCAAGATCTGCTCGCACAGGCCCCGCCAACGGGGCCTCCGGCCGCGCCCTGGCGATCACCGGTTTCCAAGATCGTGGTGGGAGGTGCGGCGATGGACTGCGTGGTCTCCTATCGCCCCTCTGGGGGCGACGAACGCACACGTAGTGGTTGGGTAGCGTTCGGACGTGTCCGCGCTGCGCGAGGTCACGCGACAAGTGGGGCGGCCGGAACAGCTTGATCGTGCGATGCCAGCGTTGTCGGCCGGACGCTAGTGGGTCAGGCTGTCGAAGAGGAGTTGGGGGCCGAAGCCGAGCACGATCGCTACCGCGGCCGCCACGGTCAAAGCCGTCGCGACCGGCCACGCTACCCGGAGTCTCGGCGGGCGGAGGTCGGCCACCGCGATGCCGGTCGGGCCGGCATAGAGGATCGCGGCCGTCCGGACGTAGTAGGCCAGTGCGATCACGGCATTGATCGCAACGACGCCCGCCAGCCAGCCCCAGCCGGTGTCGATCAGTGCGTCCACGATCGTGACCTTCGCGAACAGGCCGGCCAGGCCCGGTGGCAAGCCGGCCAGCCCGGCCATCGCGAGAACCATCGCAGCGCCCAGCCACGGTGAGCGGCGGGCCGCACCACGGTAGGCGGCGATCTCACCCCCGTCGGCGCCCGGCGGTCGTAGCGCCACGACCGTGCTGAACGCGATGAACTCCAGGACGACGAAGAACGCGGCGTACGCGACCGCGGCCTCCACGCCACGCCCGCCCACGGCGAGCGGCGCGAGGATGTAGCCGGCCTGCGCCACCGACGACCAGGCCAACAGCCGCACCATGCGGGTCTGCCGCAGCGCGACCAGGTTGCCGACCGTCATGGTCAGTACGGCCAGCACCGCCACGAGCGGGCCGGTGTCCAGGCGGGGGACGACCGCCACCAGCGCCGCGACGCCGCCCAGCTTGGAGGCGGTCGACAGGTACGCGGCAACCGGCAGCGGCGCGCCGTCGTACGTGGCGGGCGCCCAGGCGTGCAGCGGGACCGCGGCCACCTTGAACGCGAAGCCGATCACAATGAGCGAGACGCCGACCGTGGCGAGCGGCGCGAACGGGCCGATGGCCGGCGCGAGGAGTGCCAGGTGCAGCGTGCCGGTGGCGGCGTACAGCAGGGCGGCGCCGACCAGCGAGACGGCGGTGGAGACGACGCTGATCACGAAGAACGTGACCGCGGCAGAGGTGCCCGCCGTGGTCACCGTCTCACGCGGCGCGAACCGGCGGAGGCCGACCAGGACGTACACCGGGAGCGTCAGCGTCTCGAGGCCGACGATCAGCGTGATGAGGTCACCGGCGTAGCCGATCACCACGCCACCCGCCATCGAGCTGATCAGCAAGAAGCAGAACTCACCGGCGGGCGCGGTGCCGGCTCGCAACGCCGGTGTGGAGAGCGCCAGCACACCGAGCGTCAGTCCCGCGAACAGCACCGCGACAGTAGCGGCGAGGGGTGACGCGACCCACGAGCAGGCCGTGCCCGTGCAGAACGTCGCCGGCCTACCGGAGCCGACGGACGCCACGACGATCGCGCAGATCGCGGTCGCGACCGCGCCCAGGGCCGCCGCGCCGATGACGGCCCGACGCCGCCCGACCGCCAACTCGACCATCAGAACGAGAATGGCGGCGCCGCCCGCGGCGTAGAGCGGAAGCAGCGCGAAATGGTTGACGTGCTGGATCACCGCGACCTGCCCACGCCGGGCACGCCCGCTCGGCCGTAACGGGTCGCGTTCATCGCAGCGCTCCCGTCAGGGCCGCCACCGGGTCCGATGTGGCGGCCAGGACCAGCGCCGGTACCAGGCCGATCGCCAGCGCCAGCAACACCAGTGGCGACCAGGCCGCCCATTCCATGCCGGAGAGTTGAGGGTGCGGCAGTTTCGCTACCACGGGACTTGCCGGGCCGTGGGTGACCCGGCGCAGCAGTCGCATGAAGTACGCGCCCGTCAGCGCCCCGCCGACCGCCGCCACCACGGCCAGCGTGGTCCATAATGGTCCGCCACGCTGGATGGACCCCACCACCGCGAACGCCTCGCCCCAGAAGCCGGCCAGCCCCGGCAGTCCCAGCGACGCGATCGCGGCGAAACCGAGCAGTCCCGCCATGCGCGGCGCGGTCTCCCGTAGCCCACCCAGGGACGCGAGGTCTCCGGTGTGCGCCCGGTCCTTGATCGCGCCGGCCATAAAGAACAGCAGGCCGGTGATCACGCCGTGGGCCACGTTCCCGATCAGCGCCGCCTGGATACCGGTCACGGTCAGCGTCGCGATTCCGAGCAGGACGAAGCCCATGTGCCCGACGCTCGAGTACGCGATCAGGCGCTTGAGCTCGGTCAGCCGCAGGCACACCAGGGACCCGACGATGATGGCCGCGACCGCGAGGATGCCGAGGACCGGCGCGGCCCACGCGGCGCCGAGTGGCGCGACGCCGACCCCGACCCGGATCAGGCCGTACGTGCCCATCTTGAGCAGCACGCCGGCCAGGATCACGCTGCCGACCGTCGGCGCCTCGGTATGCGCGTCCGGGAGCCAGGTGTGCAGCGGCCAGAGCGGCGCCTTCACCGCGAACGCCACCGCGAACAGTGCGAACGCGGCGTACTGGGCGTTGCGGGAGAGGCCGAGGCCGCCCGCGAGCGCCATCATGTCGCCGGTGCCGGCCGCGACGACCACGGTGAAGACGCCGAGCAGCAGCAGCACCGAGCCGAACAGCGTGTACAGCACGAACTTGCGCGCGGCCCGCCGCCGGTCCGGGCCACCCCAGCCGGCGATCACGGCGTACATCGGCAGCAGCACGACCTCGAAGAAGATGAAGAACAACACCAGGTCGAGCGCGAGGAACGTGCCGAGGATGCCGACCTCGAGGACCAGCAACAGAGCGGCGAGGGTACGCCCGGAGCCGCCGTCCGGCACCTTCGCGACCGTGTACGCGCAGCACAGCAGCGTCAACAGCCCGGTCAGCACGATGAGCGGGTACGACACCCCATCCACGCCGAGATGGAAGTCGATGTTCAGCGTGGGCACCCAGGCCACGTTGAGCTCGGCCCACGGCCGGATCGACGGCGCCGCGGGCGCGTACCCGAACCAGCCCGAGCCCCTGGCCGTGGCGAGCAGCAGGGTTAGCACGAACGCGGCCGCCGCGAAGACGGTCGCGGCCACGCGCGCCGGCCGATCGAGCCGCGCCGGCAGCAACGCGACCACCGCCGCGCCGACCGCGGGCACCGCCAGGACCGCCACCAGCAGGACGTCGTTCATAAGGATGCCCCGTAGATCGCCGCCGCCACACCGAGCAGCAGCGCGCCGGTGAATACGGCCACCGCGGCGCGCGGCAGGGCCGCCCGGTGGGCCGTGGCGAGCAACGCGCCGAGACGGGTGGTGGAGACCCCGGCACCCTCGACGGCGCCGTCGACCACCCCTTCGTCGATGGTCCGCACAAGGCCGGCGAGCGCGCGCACCGGCCGTACGATCAAGCGATCTTGCACGGCGTCGAGGTAGAAGCCGTTCGCGAAGATCGGCCGGAGGGGGCCGAGGGCCGCGGCCGGGTCCGTGCCGGGCGCCGCCTGCCAGGTCCACCACGCTGTGCCCGCGCCGAGCAGGAGCAGCACGATCGGCAGGACGATCGAGACGCCGAGGTGCGGCTCCTCGAGCTCGAGCGCGGAGCGGAAGCCGGGCAGGTACGCGGCCAGCCCGAGCACCGCGGACGGGATCGCGAGCAGCACTACCGGCCAGCGCATGAGCGCGGGCGGGTCGTGCGGCGCGGCCGGCCGCTGGTAGAGGGCGTCGTCGAAGCCGCCCCGCCAGTCGTCGGCGGCCGCCCGGGCCGCCCCGAAGAACGTGCGCAGCAGCAGGCGGGTGGCGTACCAGGCGGTGACCGCGACGCCGATGAGCGCGGCGATCCAGACGATCCACGCGACCCAGATCGGGGTCGGCCCGCCGCCCTCGGTGGCGTGCGCCGCCGCGACCAGCACGTTCTCCTTGGACCAGAAGCCGGACAGCGGCGGCAGCCCGGCGAGTGCGCCAAGGCCGATGGCGGTGGACCAGAACGTCACCGGCATGTGCTCGCGCAAGCCGCCCATGCGGGACATCGAGTTGGTCGCCACGGCGTGGATCACCGCACCCGCGGCGAGGAACAGCAGCGCCTTGAACGCGGCGTGAGTGAGCAGGTGGAACAGCGCGGCCGCGGGCGATCCGACGGCGAGCGCGCCGGTCATGTAGCCGATCTGCGACACCGTCGACCAGGCCAACGCGCGCTTGATGTCGTCCTGCGCGGTGGCCGCGAGCGCGCCGAGCAGCAGCGTGATCGCGGCTATGACGCCTAGCACGGCAAGCGCCGCGGGCGACCGGGTGAAGAGCGGGAACAGCCGGAAGACCACGTACACGCCGGCCGCGACCATGGTCGCCGCGTGGATCAGCGCGGAGATCGGCGTGGGACCGGCCATCGCGTCGGGCAGCCATGTGTGCAGCGGGAACTGGGCGCTCTTGCCGGCGACACCGGCCAGTATCAGGATCAACGCCGCGGTGAGGGTGGTGCTCGAGTAGTGATGGCTGAGCACCTCGGTGAGCCGGGTCGTGCCGGCCGAGACGGCCAGGATCGCGACGCCGAGCAGGAAGCCGACGTCGCCGACGCGGGTCACCAGGAACGCCTTCACCGCGGCGGCCGGCGCCTCGGGCAGCCGCCGGTCGTGGCCGATCAGCAGGTACGAGCAGACACCCATGACCTCCCAACCGACCAGCAGCAGGAGCAGGTCGCCGGACGTCACCACCAGCAGCATCGCGCCGGTGAACAGGCTGACCTGCGCCGCGTACGGCGCGTAGCGCAGGTCGTCGTGCAGGTAGGCGACCGAGTAGACCTGCACGGCCAGCGCGACCACGGTGACCGCGAGTGCGACATAGAGCGCGGCCGCCGCGGCCGAGAAGCCGAACGTCACGTCCAGCCCGCCGAAGTCGATCCACCGCTTGCTGAACTCGATGACGCCATGCGCCTCGTGCCCCGGGAACACCGTCGCGACCAGCAGCAGGAACACCGTGACCGCGAAGGAGATCGCGGCGCCGGCGATGCCGAGCGCGGCGGCCGCGCGCCGCAGACCCCGGCCGCCGTCGCCGGGCGGCAGCAACAGGCCGGCAAGACCGAGCGTCAGGGGTACGCCGGGGACCAGCGTCCCGAAGACTTCCGCGATCACCCGGCCACCCGCTCGTCCGTCCCGACCGCCGGGTCCAGCGGCACCTCGTCGACGGCCACCGCGCGCAGCATCCGGTAGTACTGGAGCACGATGGCCAGCCCGACGCCGACCTCGGCCGCGGCGAGGACGATGACGAACAGCGCGAAGACCGCGCCGGCGTGCGGCTCGCCGCTCGGGTACGCCCAAGCCTCGTGCGGCACGCCGATCAGCGCCGAGCGGAGCGTGGCGTCGGCGGTCACGAAGATCAGGTTGACCGCGTTGAGCATCAGTTCGACGGCCATCAGCACAAGGATCGCGTTGCGCCGGCGCAGCACGCCGTAGACGCCGAATGCGAACAGCAGGGCGGCGGTGACGTACGGGATGACGGCGTGCATCAGTGCTTCTCCGCCTCCTCGTCGCGGCGCGCGCCGATGTCCGGGCGGGACAGCACGATGGCACCGACCAGCGCGGCCAGCAGGAGGATCGACAGCACCTCGAATGGCAGGACCCAGTCGCCGAAGATCTCCTGGCCCATCTGCTGGGGGGTGCCGGTCTCCGGCAGCGCGTATCGGGTCCAGCGGAACGCATCGGCGAGCAGGGCGGTCAGGCCGATGCCGACACCCGCGCCGATCAGGGCGGCGGGCCAGGCGGGGCGGTCGAGGTCGGTGGACGGGCCGATCGGGGCGCGGGTCAGCATCACCGCGAAGAGCAGCAGGACGACGACCGCGCCGACGTAGACCAGGACCTGGACCCAGGCGAGCAGCTCGGCGCCGAGGACGAGGTAGAGCGCGGCGATCGCGGCCAGGCTGATCACCAGGTACAGGCCGGCGCGGACCAGGTGGGTGGTGGTCACGACGAGGGCGCCCGAGCCGACCGCGATGACGCCGAGCGCGAGGAGAAGGGCGTCGGCTACGGTCACGTCGGTGTCTCCGGCGTGGTGTCCGGCCCCGTCGCTGCGCCTGGGGAGGGAGTACGCCGTACCGTCGCGGGTCTCGCGGTCTTGGCCGGCGTGACCGCGCCGGGGCCCGCCACCTTGCGCGCCGCCGTGGTCTCCTCCTTGGACGGCTCGCCCAGGACGTCGTGCGCGGGCGGCGGCGGGACCGTGGACATCCACGCGCTCAAGCGCTGCTTGTCGTGCAGCAGGTCCAGCACGTCGATCTCGGAGTACTCGAATTCGGGGGTCCAGTAGAGCGCGTCGAACGGGCATGCCTCGATGCAGATCCCGCAGTACATGCAGAGCGCGAAATCGATGTCGAACCGGTCCAGGACATTGCGCTGCCGGGGGCGCGCGGCGCCGGGTACGACGACCTCTTCCTTGTGCGAGTCGATGTAGATGCACCAGTCGGGGCACTCGCGGGCGCACAGCATGCAGACCGTGCAGTTCTCCTCGAGCAGTGCGATGACGCCGCGGCTCCGCGGAGGGAGTTCGGGCTCGACGTCGGGATACTCCTGGGTGATCGACCGCCTGGTCATGTTTTTGAACGTGACGGCGAGCCCGTTGATCAGGCCCTTGCCGGGCGCGCTCCGGTCCCCGTCGTCGTTCACAAGCCCATATCCTGCCCCGTCGGTCAACTCCAGGCGAGTACACCCCCGTACTTGACTGTCACATCGTGTCAGGTGTTGCAGTTATCCGATGACTTCAGCGTTCACGTAGCCCGGCAGGATGACGTCTCCGGGCAAGTACGCATCGCTGTTCGAAGGGTTGCCGGCGGATGTGGCCGGGCTGGCCCGAGTCGTGCAGGGCGGTCGCCCTACATGAGCACCGTGACGACCGCGGTGAGCACGAGCTGAGCCAGGGCCAGCGGCACGAAGACCAGCCAGCAGAGTCGCTGCAGCTGGTCTTCGCGCAGCCGCGGGTAGCTGACCCGCAGCCAGATGATCACGAACGACACCGCGAACACCTTGATCAGCGTCCACAACCAGCCCAGCTCGGCGGCGAACGGGCCGTGCCAGCCACCCAGGAACAACACCGTCGTCAGGGCCGCGATGACCACGATGCCGACGTACTCGGCGAGCAGGAAGAAGGCGAAGCGCAGGCCGGTGTACTCGGTCATGTAGCCGAAGACCAGCTCCGACTCGGCGATCGGCATGTCGAACGGCGGCCGCCGGATCTCCGCGACGCCCGAGGCGAAGAACACGAGCATCGCCGGCAGCTGCCAGAGCAGCCACCACGGCGACCAGGCCTCGACGATTCCGGGCAGGCTCAGCGTGCCGGCCGCCATGGCGGGGCTGGCGGCGGCGAGCACCAGCGGGAGCTCGTAGGCGAGCAGCTGGGCCGCGCCGCGCAGGCCGCCGAGCAGGCTGTACTTGTTCGCCGAGGCCCACGCGGACATCAGCACGGCGACCACGCCCACGCCGAGCACGGCGAGGACGAAGAACAAGCCGACGTCCAGCGGCTGCCCGACCAGGCCGGGACCGAGCGGGATGGCGAGCAGGACCAGGAGGTACGGGAACAGCGCGACGATCGGCGCCAGCCGGAAGACCGTGCGATCCGCTTCCCGTGGGGTGATGTCCTCCTTCTGTACGAACTTCACGCCGTCGGCGATGAGCTGCGCCCAGCCGTGGAAGGCGCCGGCGTACATGGGCCCGAGACGGCTCTGCATGTGGGCCATGACCTTGTGCTCGACCTGTCCGACGATGAGCGGCAGGACGAGGAATCCGGCGACGACCGCGGCGACCCGGATCAGCAGGTCGAGCCAGAGCGGCATCAGGCGCCCTCGCCTTCGGTCGGCGGCGGCGTGCCTTCGCTTGGCGGCGCGCCTTCGCTCGGCGCTGGCTCGGCCGCTGGTCGTGCCGGGCGCTCACCCGCCGGCCGTGCCGGCCGCTCACCCGCCGGCCGTGCCGGACGCTCACCCGCCGGCCGTGCCGGGCGTTCGCCGGGTGTGCGGCGCGCCGGGGTCTCGGCGGGCGGCACCTTGCCCTTCATCGGGCCCCACTCGTTCGGATCGGGGACGCCAGGCGGCCGCATCGGCGCCCGTTTCGCCGCGCCGCTTTCGGACTCGCCCGGCTCCTTGGCGCCCGGCCACGCCTTGGCGACCCGCGACGCCAGCACGAACTCCTTGCGCAACGGATGCCCCTCGAACTCGGGCGGCAACAGCAGCGGCCGCAGACCCGGATGCCGCGCGAACGTGATCCCGAACATCTCGAACGTCTCCCGTTCGTGCCACGCCGCGCCCGGGAACAGGTCGACCACGGACTCCACGACCGGGTCCTCCCGCGGCACGCGGGCGCGGATCAGGAGTCCGTGCTTGCGGCGCGACGACCAGACGTGCGCCACGACCGTGAAGCCCGCGTCGAGCTCGTCGACCGCCGAGAGCCAGTCGAAGAAGTCGCAACCCAGCCCGCTCGGGTCCCGCGCCGTACGGACCGCGGCCCGCCAGCGCGCCACCGGGACGTCCACGACGGCCCGCTCATGGCCGGGCCCACCGTCGGACACCCCGGCGACGACCTCGCCGGCCGGCGCATCGGGATCGTCCGCGAGCAGCGCCACCATGCGTTCGCCGACCTCTTCGGGCGTCATGCAGCCCATCCTATGGTCCGGCGGACCTCGCTTACCGCAGGCCGGGGAGGCGGCCGTTGCGGAACAGGTCGACGAAGTCCTGGTGGTCCTCCCGGGCCTGGTCGCCGTACCGGTGGGCGAAGTCGACCAGGTGCGCGACGAACCCGGCCTCGTCCTTGTCCACCGCGGCGACGATGGCCTCCTCGGTGGAGAAGTCGACCAGGTCGTGACTGGACTCATCGTCGGCGACCGAGTGCATGCGGGCCACCGCACGGCCCAGGTCGGCCACGACGCCGCTCAGCTCCTCGGGCTCGTTGACGTCGGACCAGTCGAGGTCGGCCGCGTACGGGGAGACCTCGGCGACCAGTTGCCCGACCCCGTTCAGCTCGGTGTAGCCGAGCCACGGGTCGGCATGCGCCTGCAGGGCCCGCTGCGACTCGGCCGTACGGTGGCCCTGGTGCCGGAAGTACCCACGCACCCGTTCGTCGTCGATCCAACGGGCCACGGCTGGCACCTGCGCCTGCTTCATGTAGATGATCACGTCGTTCTCCAGGGCCTGGGTGTGGCCCTCGAGCAGCAGGTTGTACGACGGCAGCCCGGCCGAGCCGATGCCGACGCCCTTGCGCAGCACGATGTCCTTGATGTTGGTCGCGACCGGGCGTTTGGCAGGAAGCGTGGTCAGGTAGCGGTCGAACGCCTCCCGCACGGGCGTCCCCACCGCGTCGTCGATCTCGTAGACGCCGTCGCCGAGCGAGAACCGGCGCTCGAAGTCATCGATCGTGGTCTGTGCCGCCAGCAGGTCGACGCGGGTGTTGAGGCGGGCCTGCTGCAGCACCCGGCGCAGCACGCCGTCCGCGTTGTCCAGCGTGATCGAGCCGATGGCGTCGTCACCGCCGGCCGCGATGGCCCGCAGCTCCGTCAGATACGACCGGGCAAACGCGGTGACCAGGCTGGTGATGACGTCGTCGGAGAGCGCCTTCGCGTACCCGATCAGCGCGACGCTGGCCGCGAACCGCTTGAGATCCCAGGAGAACGGCCCGACGTACGCCTCGTCGAAGTCGTTGACGTTGAACACAAGTTGCCCGGACGAGTTCATGTACGTGCCGAAGTTCTCGGCGTGCAGGTCGCCGTGGATCCACACTCGACTCGTGCGCTCGTCGAGGAAGCTGTCGTCCGCGTAGGTGCCGGTCATGTCCGCGTAGAACAGTGCGGCGCTACCGCGGTAGAACGCGAACGGCGACGCCGCCATCTTGCGGAACTTCCGCCGGAACGCGGCCGGATCCTGGGCCATCAGCTCGCCGAATTCCCGGCTCAGTACGTCGATGATGAAGTCAGCCCGTGGCTCTGTGCTCATGTGCCAAGAGGTTAACCGGGCGGTGCCACGATCGGTGCGGTCAGTGACGCGGCGTCGCGTCGCAACGGGTCGGGCCGGGAGACGCCGCCCGGACCGGACTGCTCGGCGGCGATCTTCTCCTGCAGCCGCAGGATGCCGTGCAGCAGTGCCTCGGGCCGGGGCGGGCAACCGGGCACGTAGACGTCGACCGGGATGATCTGGTCGACGCCCTTCGTGACCGAATAGGAGTCCCAGTACGGCCCACCGCAGTTGGAGCAGGAGCCGAACGAGATGACGTACTTCGGCTCGGGCATCTGGTCGTAGAGCCGCCGGATCGCCGGGGCCATCTTGTCGGTGACCGTGCCGGACACGACCATGAGGTCGGCCTGGCGCGGGCCGTGCGCGAACGGGATGACGCCGAGCCGGATGAAGTCGTGCCGACCCATGCTGGAGGCGATGAACTCGATCGCGCAGCACGCCAGCCCGAAATTGAAGACCCAGAGCGAGTAACGGCGCCCCCAGTTCAGCACGAACCGGATGGGTTCCCCGAGCACTCCTGGCAGACCGGCCACGAGGCCAATCTACCCCGTGCGCGGTACGTCGTCGGAAAGACCGCCACCGTCATGGACGTGGATGCTAACCATCGCCACGGCGCTGCGCCTACGCTTCGCCCAATGGGAAGCCAAAGGCGCGTCGCGGCCGGGGTTGCCGCGAGCCATCCGGTGACCGCCGAGGTGGGGATCCAGATCCTGAGAGCCGGGGGTACGGCGGCGGACGCCGCGGTCGCCTCGGTGCTGACGTGCTGCGTGGCCGAGACCATCTACACGGGTCTGGGCGGCGGCGGATTCGGGACCTACTTCGACGCGGCCACGGGCGAGATCACCTGCCTGGACTTCTTCGCGTCCGTACCGGGCACCGACGGCGATCGGCGACCGGGGCCGATGATCGCGGTGGACGTGTTCTTCGGCGGGATGCCGCAGGTCTACTCGATCGGCGGGGCCAGCGTCGCCGTTCCGGGGGTGCCGGCGGGCTGCGGCGAGGTGCATCGGCGCTGGGGTCGGCTGCCGTGGGCGGAGGTGGTCGCGCCGGCCGCGGCGCTGGCCCGTACCGGCGTGGTCCTGCCGGAGGCGCAGGCCCGGACGCTGGTGGCGTGCGCGCCGGCGCTCGCGTACGGCGAGGGTGCGCTCTGCTACGCGCCGAACGGGACGCTCTTGGTGGGCGGGGACCTGCTCTTCCATCCGGGCCTGGCCACGACCATGGACGGGCTGGCCGCCGAAGGGCCGTCGGTCTTCTACACCGGGGCGTTCGCGCATGTGATGGTCGACGCGGTACGAGCGTCCGGGGGTGCGTTGGGGCCGCTGGACCTCGCCTCGTACCGGGTACAGGAAACGGTGGTCGACCACGCTTCGCTCGGCGAGTACCGCGTGCGGGCCCGGCACGACCTCAACCGGACCGTCGACACGATCGCCGCCCTGAAGCTTTCCCCCGACCGGCCGGAACGCGCCGTGTCGCTGGCCGCGGCGTTGCGCGATCGTGGCCGGCAGAAGATCGGCGACACCACGAACGTCTCCGTGGTCGACGCCGAGGGCAACGCGTGCGTCATCACGACGACGCTGGGGCTCGGCGCCGCGGTCTGGCTGCCCGGCCTCGGCGTGAACATGAACTCGATGCTCGGCGAGGGCGAGCTGATCACCCAGGATCTGACGCCGGGCAAGCGGATGTCCTCGAACATGTGCCCGCTGGTCGTGATCGACCCGTTCGGAGGGCTGGCCGTGGCGGCCGGGTCGGCGGGCGCGTCCCGGATCCGTACCGCGCTGATCGACACGCTGCTCGGCTTGCTCATCGACGGGCTGGACATGCCCGGCGCGATCGGGCGGCCCCGCTTCCACGTGGTGGACGACACCGTGCACGCGGAGGCCGGCTATCCCGAGGATGAGCTGTCTGCGCTGGCCGACGCCGGTTGGACGATCAACCGGTGGCCGGACCTCAACCACTACTTCGGCGGGGTCACCGCGGTGGGCGTGGGCGGCGCGGCCGGCGACCCGCGCCGCGGCGGGGTAGGGCGGCTGCTCGAAGGCTAGGGCTCACGGCGACCATGTGGCCCGGGACATGTCCACGCGGTCGTTCTTGAGCGGCACGCCGTCCGCCAGCAGCCGCTGGCGGGCCTCCTGCTCGTGGCCGGGCACCAGCCGCCCCGAGCTGGACACGACCCGGTGCCACGGGACCGAGCCGCCGTGCTTCGCCATGATCGTGCCGACCTGGCGAGCCGAGTTGCGGCCGGACCTCTCAGCGAGGGCGTCCGCGATGGCCCCGTAGGACATGACCTTGCCCTCCGGAATGCGCTCGACGAGCGCCAGCACCTCTTCGACGTACTCCTGCGGTGTCACCGACGCCACGATATGGGATCTCGAGCGGATCATGCTGCGCCCGGCGCGCAGAATGGGCGGGTGCGCGATGCGGTGACCGGAGCGCGCCGGATCGTGGTCAAGGTGGGCTCGTCCTCGCTGACCACAGCGGCCGGCGGAATCGACGAGCAGCGCGTCGACGCCCTCGTCGACGTGCTCGGCAAGCTGGCCACCGGCGGCCGCGAGGTGGTGCTGGTCTCCAGCGGCGCCATCGCCGCCGGGCTCGCCCCGCTCCAACTACGCCGCCGGCCGCGCGACCTGGCCACCCAGCAGGCCGCGGCCAGCGTCGGGCAAGGGCTTCTGATCGGACGGTACGCGGTCGGCTTCGCCCGTCACGGCCTCACCGTCGGGCAGGTGCTGCTGACCGTGGACGACGTCACCCGGCGGGCGCACTACCGCAACGCGTACCGGACCTTGCGAAAGCTGCTCGACCTTGGCGCGCTGCCGATCGTGAACGAGAACGACACGGTCGCCACGGAAGAGATCCGGTTCGGCGACAACGACCGGCTGGCCGCCCTGGTGGCCGCGCTGGTCCATGCCGACCTGCTGGTGCTGCTATCGGACGTGGACGCGCTCTACACCGGTGATCCAGCGTCGCCATCGTCTCGCCGGATCGACGAGGTTCGCGACGACTCCGACCTGTCCGAGGTGTCGGTAGGGCGGCACGGACGCGCCGGCGTAGGCACCGGCGGCATGGTCACGAAGGTAGAGGCCGCCCGGATCGCCACCGGTTTCGGCATTCCCGTGGTGCTGACCGCGGCCTTGCTCGCCCGTGCCGCCCTGGACGGCGAGGAGGTCGGCACGTTCTTCCACCCGGTCAAGCACCGGCCGGCGGCCCGGCTGTTCTGGCTCGCGCACGCCACCACGCCGCGCGGCCGCCTGCACCTGGACCCGGGCGCGGTCGCGGCGGTGGTGGCCCGGCGCAAGTCGCTGCTGCCCGCCGGGATCACGGCCGTGGATGGCTCGTTCGCGGCCGGCGACCCGGTGGACCTCGTCGACGCCGGCTCCGGTGCGGCGGTGGCCCGAGGTCTGGTGAACTATGACGCGGTGGAGCTTCCGGCGCTGCTGGGCCGGTCGACTCCGGAGCTGGCCGCGGCGCTCGGCCCCGGCTACGAACGAGAGGTCGTCCACCGCGACGACCTGGTCCTGCTGTGAGGGGTAACAACCATGAGTGTGTTGGAGCAGGCCGCGCAGGCCCGTGCCGCGTCGATCGACCTGGCCGCGGCGACCCGCGCCGAGAAGGACGCGGCGCTGTTGCTGATGGCGGAGCGCCTGGTCGAGCGGTCGGACGACATCGTCGCCGCGAACGCCGTTGACGTGCGGAACGCCCGTACCTCTGGAATGTCGGACGCCATGATCGACCGCCTGACGCTGACCGCGGACCGGGTGGCCGCGATGGCGGCCGGCCTCCGAGAGCTGGCCGCCCTGCCCGACCCGGTCGGCGACGTGGTCCGCGGGTCCACGCTCGCGAACGGCCTGGAGCTGCGGCAGATCCGGGTGCCGTTCGGCGTGGTCGGCATCATCTACGAGGGTCGGCCCAACGTAACCGCCGACGCCGCGGGCATCTGCCTCAAGTCCGGCAACTCGGTGGTGCTGCGCGGCTCCTCGTCCGCGCTGAGCTCGAACGCGGCGATCGTGTCGGTGCTACGCAAGGCGGTCGCGGACGCGGGCCTGCCGGCCGACGCGATCCAGCTGCTCGACGCGGCCACCCGCGACTCGGTGAAGGCGCTGATGCGGGCGCGCGGGCTGGTCGACGTGCTGATCCCGCGCGGCGGTGCCGAGCTGATCAAAACCGTGGTCGAGGAGTCGACCGTGCCGGTGATCGAGACCGGTGTCGGCAACTGCCACGTATACGTGGACGAGGGCGCCGACCTGGAGAAGGCGCTCGCCGTGGTGATGAACTCGAAGACGCAGCGGCTGTCGACGTGCAACACCGCGGAGTCGCTGCTGGTGCACGCCGGCATCGCCGACTCGTTCCTGCCGCTCGTGCTGGAGGAGCTGTCGCTGGCCGGCGTCACCGTGCACGGCGATCCACGGGTGGCGGCCTACAGCGACGACGTGGTCCCGGCGACCGAGACGGACTGGGGTACCGAGTACCTGTCGGCGGACATCTCGGCCGCGGTCGTCGACTCGATGGACGACGCGCTCGACCACATCCGCCGGTACGGCACCGGGCACACCGAGGCGATCGTCACCGAGTCGATCACGGCCGCGCGACGCTTCGCCGCCCGGGTGGACGCCGCCGCGGTGATGATCAACGCATCGACCCGGTTCACCGATGGCGGCGAGTTCGGGTTCGGTGCGGAGATCGGCATCTCCACGCAGAAGCTGCACGCCCGCGGCCCGATGGGCCTGCCGGAGCTGACCAGCACAAAGTACGTAGTAACGGGCAACGGCCACACCCGCGGTTAGTCGGTCAGGCGGTCGCCGATCACGCCGCTCAAGGGGCTTTGGCCGCAACCCGAGTCGAATTTCGCCCGTCGTTGTCGAGGGCGCCGAAAACGACCAGGCGCAGCCGAAGTCGTTTTCGGTGACCTCGGCAACGACCTCAAAGGGGCGAAATTCACGCCCGCGCGGAGCGCGGGCCATTAAACATGGCGAGGACCATCAAGCACAGCTCGGATGGCGATCAGGGTCGTGTTGACGTCGAAGACCGGCCCCTCGTCGCTGTCCCAGCCACCGTCGGTGCGCTGCGTCTCGCCGAGCCGCTTGCGGGCGCTCTCCAGCAGCCAGTCGTCGCCCAGGTTGACCCGGCGCAGCGCCGCGGCCATCGACGCGACGTCGGCCGGGGTCATGTCGCGGAGCCGGTCGCCCAGGACCAGCTGCATGCGCGCCGACTCGTAGAAGTACTGCTGCTCGTGCAGCAGCCCGGCCGCATGCCAGCCGGCCGCCAGGAACGACGGCCAGGTGCCGTCGGGGCGCAGTTGGTCCACCACGTAGCGGGCCGCGGCGGCCAGCACGGATTCGTATCTGGCCGGCTCCTCGTGGTGCGGGTGGGCCTCCACCTCGGCGACGGTCAGCCAGAATCCCGCCACGGACGTGAGGTAGAGCGTCGCCTCGGGATCCCCCGGCATGGCCCACGGCGGGGCCTCGGCGGCGAGCGACGCATCCTCCTGCCAGGTGCCGTCGTCGCGCTGCTGGCGGGCGAGCCACGTCAGTGCCCGTTCCACGGCCGGCCCGTGCAGGCCGCCGAGGTCGTCGAGCTCGCTCAGGCGGAAACAGGTGGCGTCCACGGATGCCACGACACCCTCGCCTGAGGCGGGCCAACCGCCGCTGACCATCTGTCCCTCGCTGATGCGGGAGATGATCTGCGGCGGGGGCGGCGCTCCCGTCCGGAGAAACGACAACCGCGCCCGCTCGACCGGATCGCCGTGCGCCACGACGTACCCGATCGCGGCATCGATATCCACCACGACGGTGACGCTACCGCCCGGTTCGGCCTTCCGCTGCCACGTGCCGTATCTGTCTAATAGGTCCGATCCGTCTCCGCTCGATGCCGGGCCTCCCCGGCATCGAGCGCCCCGATCAGTACGACGGCAGCGACGGGTCGACGGTGTTGATCCAGGACACGATGCCGCCCTGGACATGCACCGCGTCCTTGAAGCCGGCGCCCTTCAGCGCCGCTAGCGCCTCGGCCGACCGCACACCGGACTTGCAGTGCAGCACGATCTGCCGGTCTTGCGGGAACCGCGACAGCGCCTCGCCCGAGAGGATGTCGCCCTTCGGGATCAGCGTCGCGCCCGGGATACTGACGATCTCGTACTCGGCCGGCTCCCGGACGTCAACCAGGAACAGGTCCTTGCCGGAGTCCCGCCAGTCCTTCAGCTCGCGGGCCGTGATGGTCGAGTCGAGCGTGGCCGCCTGAGCCTCCTGCGACACCGCGCCGCAGAAGTCCTCGTAGTCCTCGAGCAGGTCGGTGACCGTCGGGTTCTCGCCGCAAAGCGCGCAGTTCGGGTCCTTGCGGACCTTGATCTTGCGGTACTCCATCTCCAGGGCGTCGTAGACCATGAGCTTGCCGACAAGCGGCTCTCCGATGCCGGTTATCAGCTTGATCGCCTCGGTGACCTGGATCGAGCCGATCGATGCGCAGAGCACGCCGAGCACACCGCCCTCGGCGCAGGACGGGACCATGCCGGGCGGGGGCGGTTCGGGGTAGAGGCAGCGGTAGCAGGGACCGTGCTCTTCCCAGAACACCGACGCCTGGCCGTCGAAGCGGTAGATCGATCCCCACACGTACGGCTTGCCGAGCAGGACCGCCGCGTCGTTGACCATGTAGCGGGTCGCGAAGTTGTCGGTGCCGTCGACGATCAGGTCGTACTGGCTGAAGATCTCCTTGACGTTGTCGCGGTCCAGCGAGGTGTTGTGGATGACCACGTTCACCAGCGGGTTGATCTCCCGGATGCTGTCCGCAGCCGACTCGGCCTTGGGCCGGCCGATGTCGGAGACCCCGTGGATGATCTGCCGCTGCAGGTTGGACTCGTCGACGGTGTCGAAGTCGATGATGCCGAGCGTGCCGACGCCGGCCGCGGCCAGGTAGAGCAGGGCCGGCGAGCCGAGGCCGCCGGCGCCGACGACGAGCACCTTGGCGTTCTTGAGCCGCTTCTGCCCGTCCATCCCGACGTCCGGGATGATCAGGTGGCGGGAGTAGCGGCGGATCTCGTCGACGCTCAGCTCGGCAGCCGGCTCGACGAGCGGGGGCAATGACACGGTTTACTCCCCGGGTTGGGCGGTAAGGTGCGGCCCCTATTGTTGCTCGGTTCATCGGTGGTCGCGCATGACGTGCGACACCGATCTCATTTGATGGGCGCGCCCGCGTATCGCTTGCCGTCGACGTACGGCCAGGCGTTCGCGACGCAACCCTTCAGGCCGTACGTCTGCTGCTGCATCACCGGCGCGGGCAGGCCCTTGCCCGGGCAGGCCTCGTGGCCGTGCCCGAGCTGGTGTCCGACCTCGTGGTTGATCGCGTAGGCCCGATACGTCGAGATCGGTGCGCCGTAGCCCGGCAGCGCGCCCTGCCACCGGGCGTCGTTGATGATCACTTGGCCGGGCAGCCGGCAGGACGTGTAGCCGTCCGTCGACAGCCCGCCCGCGGCGCACATTCGCTCAAGCGGCCCGCAGTGCCGAGCACGGGCCCGTGTCCGCTGACGAACGTGAATGTGCTGGCCATGCCGGCCACAGTGCTCGGGGCGCCCGTCGCGTCCCCGGGCGCCTGCCCGTCCGTCATCGTCCTCACCCCAGTTGTCGCGCCCGTGATATCCGCGATGCCGGCCGTTGCCGGCGCGCC
>DASYTU010000124.1:0-22802 GCA_036001925.1 Actinoplanes sp. | reverse complement strand
CCAGGAAGCCGACCGACGCCGCGCAGAGCAGCAGCGCGATCGAAGCCGAGGTCAGGAACGGCAGGTGCTCCACCCGCCACCGCGGATCCTTCGGCAGCGGCGGAAGGTCCGGCAGATCCGTGCGCTCGCTCATGCCGTTGGCACCTCCTCGAACGCGTAGGCGGGGAACCGTTCGACCAGCGACGACACCTCGACGGCGACGTCGGCCAGCTGGGCGGATCCCTTGCCGGTTGCCGGGTCGGCACGCACGGCGGCGGCGATCAGCCCGGCGACCTGCCGCATCTCACCCTCGCGCATGCCCTGGGTCGTGACGCTGGGCGTGCCCACCCGGATGCCGGAGGCCACGGTCGGCTTCTCCGGGTCGTACGGAATCGCGTTCTTGTTGAGCGTGATCCTGGCGAGGTCGCAGCGCGTCTCGGCGTCGCGGCCGGTCACGCCGGTCGCGCGCAGGTCGACGAGGGCCAGGTGGGTGTCGGTGCCGCCGGACACGGGACGCATGCCCTCGGCGGCCAGCCCGGCGGCCAGGGCCTGGCTGTTTTTGACCACCTGACGCGCGTACGTCTGGAACTCGGGCAGCGCGGCCTCCCGCAGGGCGACCGCCTTCGCGGCGATGGCGTGCATCAACGGCCCGCCCTGGGTGAACGGGAAGACGGCCTTGTCGATGCGCTGGGCGAGTTCCGCACGGCAGAGAATCATGCCGCCCCGGGGTCCGCGCAACACCTTGTGGGTCGTGCAGGACACGACGTCGGCGTGCGCTATGGGCGACGGGATGGCCCGCCCCGCGACCAGCCCGATGAAATGCGCCGCGTCCACCATGAGATAGGCACCGACCTCGTCCGCGATCGCCCGGAACCGCGCGAAGTCGATCAGCCGCGGGTACGCCGTCGCGCCGCAGATGACGAGCTTGGGGCGGTGCGCCAGGGCCAGGTCCCGGACCTCGTCGTAGTCGATGAGTTCGGTGTCCGGCGCCACCTTGTAGCCGACGTGGTGGAACCACTTGCCGGAGAAGTTCACCTTGCTGCCGTGGGTGAGGTGTCCCCCGTGCGGCAGATCCATGGCCAGCACGGTGTCGCCCGGCTGGACCAGCGCCGCGTACGCGGCCAGGTTGGCCGAGGCACCGGAGTGCGGCTGTACGTTGGCGTGCTCCGCGCCGAATAGGTCCTTCGCCCGGGTGACGGCCAGGTCCTCGGCCTTGTCCACCTCGGCGCAGCCGCCGTAGTACCGCCGCCCCGGGTAGCCCTCGGCGTACTTGTTGGTCAGCACCGAGCCGAGCGCGGCGAGCACGGCCGGCGAGGTGAAGTTCTCACTCGCGATGAGCTGCAGGCCGCCGCGCTGGCGCTCGAGCTCGCCCAGGACGACCGCCGCGATCTCGGGATCCTCACGCTCGAGCGCGTCGAAGTCCGGCCCCCAGAACGTGTCCATGCGCGCTCCTCACCGCGGCGGCGCCGCCGGATTCGAGCATATGGCTTACCCATGCCACCCGCGGGCACAGTGGCGGTCATGCACAGTCCGGTCGCGGGCGCGAGCGGCTACGCCGGCGACCGCCCGGCGCCGCGCGGGGCCGCAGCGCGGCCGAGCCGGTCCCGGATCGCCAGCCAGTCCTCCGTTTCGGGCGGGTCCTGCACCAGGATCGTGCGGACGCCGGCGTCGTCGAGCCGGTGCAGCGCCGCGTAGAGGTCGGCGCCGTACTCGCGCGGATCGGCCGAAAGCACCTCCAGGTGGGAGCCCTTCCCCGGCTGGCCGGCTTCGTAGGTGAGGACGCCGATCGGGCCGGCGAGCCCGGTCGCGTCGACGTCGTCCACATCCTTGGCGAGGATCACCGTGGCCCGCGGCGCGTAGTGCCGCGGGCTCATCCCGGGTGAGGATCGGGCGGCACCGTCGCTCACGCCGTCGTCCGGGACCGCGATGGCGCCGGTCACGTCCCGCAGCGCACGCAGACCGAGCGCGCCCGGGCGCAGCAGCCGCGGCGGCGTGGACGTCAGGTCCAGGACCGTCGACTCGATGCCCAAGGTGCTCGGGCCCCCGTCCAGGACCAGCGGCACGTCGGGCAGGCTCCGGAGCACGTGCTCCGCGGTCGTCGGAGAGATGCCCTCGGAGCGGTTCGCGCTCGGCGCGGCCAGCGGCAGTTCCGCGGCCTCCAGCAGCTTCAGCGCGACGTCGTGGGCCGGGATCCGGATAGCGATCGTGCCCGCGGCGGTGCGCCCGACGTCGCCGAGGCGCCAGGACCGCTGAACGACCAGCGTGAGCGGCCCGGGCCAGAAGCGCTCGGCGAGTTCGTCCGCGGTGTCCGGCCAGATCTCGGCCAGGCGCCGAGCCGCCGCGACGGTCGGGACGTGCACGATGAGCGGGTTCCACGTGGGGCGATTCTTGAGCCGGTACACCTCCGCGATCGCCGCCGCGGAGAACGCATCGGCGCCGAGGCCGTAGACGGTTTCAGTGGGAAAGGCGACGACCGACTCGCGGCGCAGCAGATCCACCGCCCGGCGGAGCCCCTCGGCGTCCGGGACGACCACCCGGTCGTTCATCACGCCCGCTTCGGGGCCGCCGGCAGGAGTACGTCCACCAAGGCGTACATCGTCTCGTCGATGTCGTCCGCGATCCGCGCGAAGGTCTGGTCGCCGCGGCCCCACGGATCGTCGAGATCGTCCTCGCTGCTTGCCTGGATATCGCCGCGGACCCGGTTCACGGCCGCGACCAGCGCGGCCGCCCGGTCGGCGAACGCCTGTGGCTCGGTGCTCGCGGGCGGCAGCGCGCCAGCGTCGACCCCCGGCAGCAGCCGGTTCAGGTGGCGCAGGACGAACGCGCGCTCCACCGCGTCCGGTAGCAGCGCGTGCACGTAGTCCAGCTGATCGGCCGTGGCGGCGAGGATCAGGTCGGCGGCCGCGAGGTGCGCGGTCCTCAGCTTGCGGGCGACGAACCCGTCGTCGCTGCCGCCGCGGAGCCGGATCTGCCGGGCCGCGGACGGGGTCATCTCCTCGCCCTCGTGCCAGCCGCCGGTGCCCGCGCTGGCGCTCTGCATCAGATCACTCACGACGGTGGCGGCGTCAAGCTTCGCGAGGCGCTGCTGCATCGCCAGGGCCAGCAACCGCTCGGCCATCGGCGAGCGGGCGATGTTTCCCATGCACACGTGGAGCACAGCGAACGGCGGCATCGTCACGCTCCCGCGGCGATGATGTCCGGCACGACGTCCCGTAGCTTCTCGAACGGTACGGCGCCGTCGCGCAGCACGCGGGGCGCGTCGCCGGTCACGTCGACGATCGTGCTGGGTGCGGGGTCGACCGCGGCGCCGGCCTCGAGGTAGATCCGGACCGAGTACTCCAGCTGGTCGCGGGCCTCCTCGGCGGTGAGTGGGGCCGGCTGGCCGACCCTGTTGGCCGTCGTGACCGCCATCGGTCCCACCTCCCGCAGCACCTCGAGCGCGACCGGGTGCAACGGCATGCGCACGCCGACCACCCCGCCGGTGTCGCCGAGGTCCCACTGCAGGCTCGGCGAGTGCTCGACCATGATGGTCAGCGCGCCCGGCCAGAACGCGTCCGCGAGCTCGCGCGCCGCCTTCGGCAACGAGTAGACCAGCCCGTCCAGGGTGTGCCGGGAACCGACCAGCACGGGCGGTGGCACCCGGCGATCCGCGCCGCGCGCGTTGTGCAGCGCCGTGATCGCGTGCGGGGTGAAGGCGTCGGCGCCGATGCCGTACACGGTGTCGGTGGGCAGGACCACGAGTTCGCCGCTCTTGACCGCCTCGACGGCCGCGGCGATGCCCCGGTCCCGGTCGGCTGTGGTCCGGCAGTCGTACAGCATCACGATGAGAAGTCTGCCACGATGTCCGCCCGCGCTCAGACCCGGCGGGCTGTCGCGTACCGCGGGCGTCCGGCCAGGTCGGCGTGGTCGGTCACGTCGGCGAACCGGCCGGCCGCGCGCAGCAGCTCGGGCACGGCCGTCGCGTGCACGTCGTCGTGCTCGACACCGACCACGCCGCCGGGCCGGAGCAGTGCCGCGGCCAGCGCGATCACCGGGCGGATCACCGCGAGGCCGTCCGCGCCGCCGAAGACCGCCTCGGCCGGGTCGTGGTCGGCGACCTCCGGAGGTACGGCGGTCCCGTCCGGCACGTACGGCGGGTTGCACAACACCACGTCCACCCGGCCCCGCTCGTCCCGCAGCAGGTCTGGATCGGTGATGTCACCGGCGATCACCTCGACGGCCGTGCCCCTGGCATTGCGCCGCAACCAGGCCAGCGCGGCCGGCGAGCGCTCGACCGCGATCACCCGCGCTGGCCGGGCCTCGGCGGCCACCGCGAGCGCGATCGCCCCGGTGCCGCTACCGAGATCCACCACGGTCGCGCCGGGCGCGGTGTGCGCGATGCCCCACCCGGCCAGCAGCTCCGTTTCGGGGCGCGGCACGAACACGCCTTCGCCCGCGGCGAGTTCCAGGTGCCGGAAGGCCGCCGTACCCACGAGATGTTGCAGCGGGATCCGTTTGGCCCGCTGCGCGATCAGGTCGGCGAATCGCCGCAGCTCGACGTCGCGGATCGTGTCGATCAGCGCGAGGCGGCCACGATTGACCCCGAGCACGTATGCGGCGAGCAGCTCGGCGTCCACCCGGGGGGAGCCGACACCCGCCGCGGCAAGGTCCGATGTGGCCTTGGCCAGCGCGGGAGCCAGCGGCGTCCGTTCCGTCCCCGCCGAGGGGTGTTTGTCAGTCCCGGTCACGGCATAATCATTGAACGTCGTGTACGGCGGCAACCGACCCGGGTGGCCGACCGGCGACCCATGCTTCGTCCGCCGGCTGTCCACCCGCGTCGAAGCTCATCCCGCAGGAGGCGCCTGTTGAGTTGGTTGGACCAGCTCGCGGACCACGTCGAGGAACTGCGACAGGCGGGATATCTGCAGCAGAACGGCCGGTCCGCCGAGGCGCTGCCGATCCTCGATGGCGTCCTGCGCGCGTCCGGCGATCCGACCACCCGGGCGTACGCGCTGGTCCAGCGCTTCGGTGCGCTGATCAATCTGGGTCGCGTCGCCGAGTTCGCGTCCGCCATGACGGCGGCGTCGGCCGCCGTCGGCGAGGCACCGGATCCGTACCTGCGTGGACAGATGCACGCGTTCGCCGCGCTCGGCGCGCATCTGCAGAGCGCGCTGGACCGCGGTGTGACTCACCTCGTGCAGGCGTCGCGGGCGCTGGCGGCGGTGCCGGACGGCGACACGGAGACCGCATGGGGCTGGCACGACCTCGCAATGGCGTACTCCTATTTGGGCTTTCACGGCCAGGCGCTGACCGCGATCGAGCAGGCCCGCCAGGTCGGCGCGGGCGCCGGGATGGCGCCCGAGGTCTTCGCGGCGCCCGGCATCCGGCTGCGCAACGCGGTCTCGCTCGACCACCAGGGCGACACGGACGGCTGCCTGCGGGTGTTGCGGGACATCGACGCGGAGCTGACCCGCTACATCGCCTCCGGCGCCGACGCGCGGCTGCGGCCCAGCAGCCGGACGGTGTATGGATATGCATTGGCGCGGCGGGCGGCGCTGGGCGAGCGGACCGAGGCGGACGCGGCCGAGTGGCTGACCGGCGGCGGCGACAGCGTGCGCACCCGCGACCTGCGGCACCTGGGTGGCGTGTGCTTGGCGATCGCCGCTGAAAAGCCGGCCGAGGCGCTCGCGCGGCTGGATGCCGTACCGGTGTCGGCCGAGATCCTCGGCGCGGCCGAGCCCGCCCGGCTGCGCAGCATCTGCCACGCGTCGGCGGGCGACCACGCGGCCGCGCACACCGCCGACCGGTACGCGTTCCGGCTCGCCGCCCAGCGCATCGACCGCCTGCGCGACGGCTATCTGGACGGCGTGGCGGCCCGGCTGGACGCGCAGGAGACGCAGCGCGACGCGGGCCGGTACGGCGACGAGTCGCTCATCGATCCGCTCACCGGCCTGCCCAACCGCCGCCAGCTCGAGCGGTACGTCGCAAGCATGCTCGCCCGCGGCGAGCGGGCCGCGATCGGCATCTGCGACCTCGTCGGGTTCTCGGCCGTCAACGCCCGGCATGGCCGGCACCGTGGCGATCTGGTGCTACAGCGCATCGCCGGGGTGTTGAATCGAGTGATGCGACGCGGAGACTTCGTGGCCCGGTTCGCGGGCGACGAGTTCGTGGTGGTGCTGCCGGGTGCGGGCCCGACCCAGGCGGCCGAGGTGTCCCGCCGGATCACCGCCGCCGCGGCCGCGGAGAACTGGCAGGCGCTCGTCCCGGGCACGCCGATCGGGGTGGCCGCCGGTTGGTCCGAGGTCGGCAAGAACGGCCGTACGCTGAGCGCCGCCCTCGCGGCCGCCGCCGCGAGCCGCAAACCCACATGACCGTCATCGAGCTGGGCGATCTCACGTCCGGCTCGGACCAACCGAAACCACGGGAATCGTCGCGGGATATCGACCCGTGGCTCATCCGTCGGGTCTTCGTGGGGCTGACGGCGCTGCTCTGCGTGCTGGCCCTGACCGCCTCCGCCCCGCCCGGACCGCCGCGCGGCCTGCGCGCACTGTGGAGCATCCCGTTCTCGTTCGGGGACCGGTTCGCGCTGACCGCGGACACCCTCTACACCGCCGTCGAGGACGTGGCCGGCGAGCTGGCCGCGTACGACCTGGCGGACGGCGTCAAGCGCTGGTCGAAGCGGCTGCCCGATCCGACGGCGTGGCCGACGTTCGCCGAGCCGGCCGGCGTGGTGCTGGTGCCGAACGGCCGGGTCGCCAACCAGGTCGCCGCGCCCGACGGCGGCACCTACTTCAACGAGTTCTACACCGAGACGATCGCGCTCGACGCCGGCACCGGCGCGGAACTGTGGCGGCGTCCGGGCGAGATCTACACGGCGACCGCGGACGCCGTCCTGCTTTCCGACCGCGACGCCGCGGGCGCCGGGACGCGGACGCTGCGCCTGCTCCGGATCCGCGACGGCGGCACGATCTGGACCCGCTCGGGTCTGCGCGCGGAACGCGTGACGACCGGCGGCGCAGACCCGCTGCGGCCCGATCTGCTGCTCACCGTCACGCCGTCCGGCCGCGTCGACGTGCTGAGGCTCGCGGACGCGACGCGGATCGGGGCCGGACGCGTGGAGTGGCTGGCCGGCTCGCCGCAAGAGGGCACGTTCACGGATGTGTTCCTGGACACCGGCCGCGTCTACGTCCGCGTGGCGGGGCCGCGAGGGTCCTCGTTGACCGCGTACACGCTGGACACCCTGCGACGGCTGTGGCGGCTCGACGACACGGCCACCGTCGCGGCGTACCCGTGCGGCGAGGTGCTGTGCAGCATAGAACGGGACGCGTTCGCCGCCTACGACCCGGCCACCGGAACCGTTCGCTGGCGCAGCGACAGCGTGCGGAACGCCTGGTCCGCCGGACCCGGACGGCTGCTGGTCGACGGCGGCCTCCGGCGCGCGCTGATCGACGACAGCACCGGGCGGCGGGTGGCTGACTTCGGCGAGAGCGTTCCGGTCCAGGACATCGACGGCCGGGTGAGCTATCTACTGCACGTGACGGCATCGCCGCCGGGTCGTACGTCGGTGAGCCGGGTCGACCTCGCCACGGGCAGGGTCGAGCTGCGCGGCGCGATCGACCGGGTCAACGACGCCGGTTGCCTCGCCGCCGCGGACCGCCTGGCGTGCCCGACGGTGGCCGGCCGGCTGATCGTCACAGCCGTCGGCTGATCTCCGACTCGCCCGCGAGGCGGGCGGCGCGATCCGCCTCCGCCAGCGCGTCCAGCACGCCGTCCAGGTCGCCGCCGAGGACCAGATCCAGGTTGTACGCGGTGTAGCCGATCCGGTGATCGGTGATCCGGTTCTGCGGGTAGTTGTACGTCCGGATGCGTTCCGACCGGTCGACCGTGCGTACCTGCGCCTTGCGAGCGTCGGAGGCGGCCGCGTCGGCCTCCTCCTGGGCGGCGGCGAGCAAGCGGGCACGCAGGATCCGCATGGCCTGTTCGCGGTTCTGCAGCTGGCTCTTCTCGTTCTGGCAGCTCACCACGATGCCCGTCGGGATGTGCGTGATTCGGACGGCCGAGTCGGTGGTGTTGACGGACTGCCCGCCCGGTCCGGAGGAGCGGAACACGTCCACCCGGATGTCGCCGGGCTCGATGTGCACGTCGACGTCCTCCGCCTCGGGCAGCACCAGCACGCCCGCGGCGCTGGTGTGGATGCGGCCCTGCGACTCGGTGACCGGGACGCGCTGGACGCGGTGGACGCCGCCCTCCCACTTGAGGCGGGACCAGACGCCGTGGCCCTCCTCGGGTACGCCCTTGGTCTTCACCGCCACCGAGACGTCCTTGACGCCGCCCAGGTCGGAGTCCTGCGCGTCAATGACCTCGACGATCCAGCCACGGCGCTCGGCGTACCGCGTGTACATGCGGAGCAGGTCGCCGGCGAACAGCGCCGACTCCTGGCCGCCCTCGCCCGCCTTGATCTCGACGATCACGTCCTTGGCGTCGTGCGGATCACGCGGGATGAGCATCTCGCCGAGCTTCTCCTCGAGCGGCGCGAGCGTGGCGGCCACCGCCTCGACCTCGGATGCGAACGACGGATCCTCGGCGGCCAACTCCTTCGCGGCGGCCAGGTCGGCGCGGGCGGCCTCGAGCTCGGTGTGGGCGGCGTAGATCGGCGCCAGCTCGGCGAAGCGCCGCCCTACCCGCCGTACGAGGGCCTGGTCGGCGTGGATGGAGGGGTCTTCCATCCGCTTCTCGAGCTGCGCGTACTCCTCGAGGAGGGTGCTCAGCCGATCGTTGCTCATGGGTTGTCTCCCGACAGACGAACGGCGCCCGATCCCCTGAACAGGGGCCGGGCGCCGTCGAGGCAGTTACTTCTTCTTGCCGGCGTTGACCTTGGCGTACTTGGCCTGGAACTTCGCGACCCGGCCCGCGGTGTCCAGCACGCGCTGCTTGCCGGTGTAGAACGGGTGGCAGGCGCTGCAGGTCTCGACGTGGATCTTGCCGCTCTTCGCGGTGCTGCGGGTCGTAAAGGTGCTACCGCAGGAACAGATGACCTCGGTGGTCTTGTACTCCGGGTGGATGCCGCTCTTCATGTCTGTTCGGTCCCTCTCGATGGTGTGGTCGCCGGGTCGCCGTCAACACCGATCCGCCCCGCCAGGGCGGACGGCTCGGGCGTGAACCGGAACCTTTTGCTGGCCGATGGACCAGTCTGCCATGTCTCACGACCTGATCCGAAATCAGGCGGCACTCGCCGGTCCGTTGTCGATAACGTGAGGCCCCGTCGCCGCATTCCCGTTCGCCGCGGCGACGTGACGGAAGATGTCAGAGTGACGAGGCTGTTGATCACCCGGGGGCTGCCCGCGTCGGGCAAGACCACGTTCGCACGCAAGCTGCAGCCGAGCGTGGTCCGGGTCAACCGAGACGATCTGCGGCGCATGCTGCACGGGCGGCGGCTCTTCACTCAATGGGCCGAAGGCCAGGTCACGGCCGTGCAGCGGGCCACCGTCGAGGCCCTGCTGCGCGCGCGGGCGGACGTGATCGTCGACGACACCAACCTTCGGGCCCGGACGGTACGCGACTGGGCCGAGCTGGCGGCCCGGTGCCAGGCGACGTTCGAGGTCCATGACTTCACCGACGTCCCGCTCGATGAGTGCCTGCGACGCGACGCCGCGCGGCCGGACGAGGAGCGGGTCGGCGAGGAGGGCATCCGGCGGATGTTCGCCCGCTACCTTCAGGGGCGTAACCTGCCGCTGCCCGTCCCGTACGTCGAGCCGGGCGGGCCGGGCGTCGTCTACGACCCGCCCGCGGAGCTGCCGCCGGCCGTGCTCGTGGACATCGACGGGACAGTGGCGCTGATCAACGGCCGCGACCCGTACGACATGCGGCGCGTCGGCGAGGACATCCCGAACCACGCGGTCATCGCCGCGGTCCGGGCCATGCACGCGGCCGGCCACGCGATCGTCTTCTGCACGGGCCGCAACGAGTGGTGCCGGGACGAGACCGAGGCATGGCTGGACCTCCACGTCGGCGTGCCGTACGAGGGACTCTTCATGCGAGCCGACGGCGACTCGCGGCGGGACGCGATCGTCAAGGAAGAGATCTTCGAGCGGCGGATCCGCGACCGCTGGCGCGTGGTGGGCGTGTTCGACGACCGCCAGGCCGTGGTCCGGATGTGGCGGGCGCTGGGCCTGACCGTCTTCCAGGTGGCGGAGGGAGACTTCTGATGGCGGGCAGGTATCCCCGTACCCTCCACCTTCCCGACTCCCCGGGCGCCCGCGACGGCGACCACGTACAGCACGACCTGTCCTGGTTGGACGGTGAGCTGGTGGTGACCGAGAAGCTGGACGGCGGGAACCTCACCTTCACCCGCGACACCATGTACGCGCGCTCGGTCGACTCCGGCACCCAGCCGTGGGACCGGCCGGCGAAGGCGCTGTGGGCCATGACGGCGTACCGGATCCCGGACGACTGGCGGGTGTGCGGCGAGTCGATGTGGGCGCGGCGCAGCATCGCGTACGCCGACCTGCCCGGGGTCTTCATCGTCTTCGGCATCTGGGACGAGACCGACACGCTCCTGGGCTGGGACGACACCGTGGACTGGGCGCGGCGCCTGGAACTGCCGGTGGTGCCGGTCCTCTATCGCGGCGGCAGCCTGAGCGAGGCACGCGCGGCGTGGGCGTCGCAACGCGACGCCGACTCGTCGGAGGGCTTCGTCGTGCGGAGCGCCGGCCGCATTTCCACGGCTGAATTTCCCCTCAAAGTGCTCAAATGGGTACGGCCTAACCACGTCCGTACGGAGCCGGCGTGGCGGCACCGCGACGACTTCGGAGTCAACGAGTTCGCGTAGTCAGGTTGCGCGTCCAGTGCGACGAAAGGGGCGGCCGCCCGCGGCGACCGCCCCTTTATACGTGGGTTTCGTCCGTTTTTACTCGCCCGGTGTCGACTTCGCGATCTGCATCAGGAACTCGATGTTCGTCCGGGTCTGCTTGAGCCGGTCGAGCAGCAGGTCCAACGCCGCGCCCGAGTCCAGCGAGTGCAGGACCTTGCGCAGCTTGTGGATGATCGCCAGCTCTTCCTTGCCGAGCAGGATCTCTTCCTTGCGGGTGCCGGACGGATCGATGTCGATAGCCGGGAACACCCGCTTGTCGGCGATCTTCCGGTCCAGCTTGAGCTCGGCGTTGCCCGTGCCCTTGAACTCCTCGAAGATGACCGTGTCCATCATCGAACCGGTCTCCACCAGCGCGGTGGCGAGGATGGTCAGCGAACCGCCGTTCTCGATGTTGCGGGCCGCGCCGAGGAAGCGCTTCGGCGGGTAGAGCGCGGTCGAGTCGATACCACCGGACATGATCCGGCCGCTGGCCGGCGCCGCCAGGTTGTACGACCGCCCGAGCCGGGTCACCGAGTCGAGCAGGACGACCACGTCGTGGCCGAGCTCGACCAGGCGCTTGGCCCGCTCGATGGCCAGCTCGGCGACCGTGGTGTGGTCCTGCGGCGGCCGGTCGAACGTGGCCGCGACGACCTCGCCCTTCACCGACCGCTGCATGTCGGTGACCTCTTCGGGCCGCTCGTCCACGAGCACGACCATGAGGTGGCACTCGGGGTTGTTGTGCGTGATCGCGTTGGCGATCGCCTGCAGCACCATCGTCTTACCGGCCTTGGGCGGGGAGACGATCAGCGCGCGCTGGCCCTTGCCGATCGGCATGACCAGGTCGATGACGCGCGTGGTGAGGATGTGCGGCTCGGTCTCCAGGCGCAGGCGCTCCTGCGGGTACAGCGGCGTCAGCTTGTAGAACTCGGGGCGCCGGCGGGCCTCCTCGGGCTCCATGCCGTTGATGGTGTCCAGGCGGACCAGCGGGTTGTACTTGTCGCGGCGCTGCTCGCCGTCGCGCGGCGCGGCACGCACGGCGCCGGTGACCGCGTCGCCGCGGCGCAGTCCGTGCTTCTTCACCTGCGACATCGACACGTACACGTCGTTCGGGCCGGACAGGTAGCCGGTGGTACGCACGAACGCGTAGTTGTCCAGGACGTCGAGGATGCCGGCCACCGGCACGAGGACGTCGTCCTCGTTGACGTGCGGCTCGCGGCCGCCCTCGCGACCGCTCTCCCGGCCGTCACGCTGGCCGTCGTTGTTGCCGTCCCGGTCGCCGCGACCCCGCCGCCGGTCACGGAAGCGGCTGCGCCGGCTGCGACGGCCGCCCTCGGCGCCTTCGTTGTCCTCGTCGTCGTGCGAGTCGGTGCGCGGACCGCGGTCGCCCCGCTGGTCGTTGCGGTCGCCCCGCTGGTCGCCGCGATCGAAGCGCTGGTCGCCGCGATCGCCGCGCTGCTCGTTGCCGTCGCCGCGCTGGTTGCGCTGCCGGTCCCGGCCGCCGCCGCTGCGGTCGCCACGGTCGGGCCGCTCGCCGCGGTCGGGCCGCTGGGCCGTGTCCGGCTGGGCCGTGTCCAGCTGGACCGTGTCGGGCTGGATAGCCTCCTCGGTCGACGCGACCTCCCGCTGGACGGGCGCCGTCTCCCGTACGGCGGGAGGCGCCGTCTCGGCCTGCACCGTTGCCGGCTCGGCAATCGGGGTCGGGGCCCCGTTTGTCGTCCGGGCGGGCGGCCCCTGCTCGGCGGGCGCGGCCTCGGCCGCGCGGCCCACGCCGTTCTGGCGCTCCGTGATCGCGGTGATCAGCTCACCCTTACGCATCCGGGCCGTACCGGAGATCCCGAGGGACGCGGCAAGACTCTGCAGCTCGGGCAGCAGCATCGCGGACAGGCCGGTGCCGCCGCGGCGACGCTTCGTAGCAGTCGCGGTGATGGTGCCGTCGTCAGCGACGTCAGAAACACCCGACGTCACGTCGGTGGTGTCGCTCAATGGATTCCTTCCGTCGAAAAAGCCAAGACCACCCGGGTCTGCAGCCTGGTGGCCGGGTGCCCTCGGAACCCGCCTCGCAACAGCGGAGCGGGAGTTTGCAGCACGGCAGCTCGACGGTTTCCCGACCCGTCTTGCCGGTCCAGGTAGGCCCGGTGACGGACAGGTCTCGGCGAGTGCACCGATCTGGATGCTGCTGCTCGGCGTGTGCCTTGATGAGAAATGAGACGGGCAAGATGCCTGAAAGTCTCGGGGGTGCACGCCGAACCGCAGAGATCGTTTGCTTCGCGGCTGTGCTAGGTCTAGAGCGTAATCAACTCTTGCGACCTGCGGCAACAGGACCCCGCTTGGCGTGTTCCACCATACTCCCCTTGACAAGCGCTCCGGCGCCATCCACGCCCAACGTCTCGACACGCCACTGCATTCCCGGGTGGAAGCCGTCGGGGACCTCGGTAAACGCGAGCACGCTAGGCCCAGCACCGCTGACCACAGCCGCCACGCCGACCGATCTCAAGGCCGCCAGCAGCGACGCCGTACCGGGCATCGCGTCGGCTCGATAGCCCTGGTGCAGCCGGTCCTCGGTGGCCGGGAACAGCAGATCCGGATCCAGGGTGAGGGCGTGCACCAGCAGCGCGGCGCGGCCCGTGTTGAACGCGGCGTCCGCGTGCGGCACGGCCGCGGGCAGCGCGGCACGCGCCGTCGAGGTGTAGCCCCGCTCCTGTGGGACAAAAATCGTCGGACGTACGCCGTCGGCCGTCGCCAACCGCACCGCCCGGGCCCCCGATGCCTCCGTCCACGCGATCGTGAACCCGCCGAGCAGGCAGGGCGCCACGTTGTCGGGGTGGCCCTCGAGCCGCGCCGCGATGCGTAGCGCCGCGGCATCATCGACCTTGGTCATCCCGTCCCGGACCAGGGCCCGCGCCAGTTGCACGCCGCCGACGATCGCGGCCGAGGACGAGCCCAGCCCGCGCGCCTGCGGGATCCGGTTCACGCACTCGACGGCGAACCCGCGCGGACGTTCCCCGAGCTCATCGAACGTGGTCAGCATGGCCCGCGCGACCAGGTGTTCGGCGTCGGTGGGCAGGTCCCCGGCTCCGTGCCCGGTCACGCTGACGGTGTAGCCCTCGCTGGTGATCCGGGCGCTGAGGTCGTCGTAGAGCGTGAGCGCGAGCCCGAGGGCGTCGAAGCCGGGTCCGAGGTTGGCGCTGGTCGCCGGGGTACGCACCCGAGCCGTGTCGGTGGCAAAGGTCAGGCCCATCCGCCCGATGGTATGCGTTGATCTTGCTAAGCGCTCACTCTGACGTCATGCCGCGTTCGCGGAATGTCGCACCCCTTCGCTACGGGCTCCGGCGCGGCTCGTCGTCGAGCTGCCGTTGCTGGCCGTGCTGCCGGTCGTGAGTGGCCGCCCCCGCAGCCACGCTCGGCTCGGCCGCCGCACCCGTGACCGCGCCCGGCTCGGTCGGGCCGGGCTCGGCCGGGCCCGGCTCGGCCGCCGCCCCTGCCGCCGCAGCCGTGACCACGCCCGGCTCGACCGCCACCCCCGCCGCCACACCCGTGACCGCGCCCGGCTCGGCCGCCACCCTCGCGGCCGCGCCTATGACCGCGCCCGGCTCGACCGCCGCCTCCGCCCCCGCCGCCGCGCCCGCGCCCGGCTCGGCCGCCGCCTCCGCCCCCGCCGCCGCGCCCGCGTCCGAGTCTGCGTCCGGGTCCGCGAGCGAGAGCTTGCGGGTGGCGATCCGCCAGCCGATCGCGTAGGTGAGCGTGATCAGCCCGCAGCCCGCGAGGATGATCCTCTCGTCGACGCGGTCCACGACGGTCGCGGCGCCGAGCTGGCTGACCGCGATCGCCAACGTCGCCAGCATCATGTCGGTGGCGAAGACCCGGCCGCGCAGCCGGTCGGGCACCTCGCCCTGTAGTGCGTAGTTGGAGAGCACCCAGTTCGTGCCGCCGGCGAAGTGCGCCACGAATACCAGCACAAGCACGAGCGGGAACCAGGGGCTGAGCGCAACGCCGACATAGCCGAGGCCGTACAGGCTCATCGACAGCGCGAGGCCGGGCAGCAACCAGGAACGGTGGTTGAGCACCGGCCGCATGACCAGGGGGCCGACGAGCGCTCCCGCGCCGCGAACCGCGAAGAGCAGGCCCGCACCGAGCGCGCCGGCGCCATACACGCCGGCGAGCAGGGGAAAGATGGTGAGGACGCCGTTGCCGAGCCCGACCGCCGACTTGACCGTGACGAGCGCGCGGATCCGCGGCCGGCCACCGATGTAGCGCAGTCCCTCGATCAGCGCCGGCCACGCCCGCTGCGGCGCCGCGCCGGCCTCGCGGGGCGCCTGCAGCGGCCGCCGGATCGACGCGGTCAGCGTCGCGGCGATCAGCAGGCAGCACACGGTGACGGCGAAACTCACGTACGGGCCGAACGCGCTGGACACGACCCCGCCGAGCGACGCGCCCACGATGGTCATCGTGCCCCAAGCTGAGCCCGCGACCGCGTTGGCCGCAGCGAGATCGTCCGGAGCGACCACATTCGGCAGGGCCGCCGTCGCGGCAGGCGAGTAGAACGCCTTCGCCACGGCCACGGCACCGACCGCGACCAGCGCGAGCGGAGCGGTCGCCGCGGATCGCACCGCGAAGAGCAACAACACGGCTGCGAAGGCGGCCAGGTTCGCGCCGATCAAGATCTTCCGGCGGTCGATCCGGTCGGCGATGGTCCCGGTGTACGGCAGCAGGAGCGCGATGATCCCGGTGTCGGCCGCGAGCACCAGCGCGCCCCAGACGCCGCTGCCGGTCAGCCGCGGCAGCAGCACGAGGAGCGGCACCATGACGAACCAGTCCGACCCGAACACGACCAACTCGGCCGCGAACAACCGGCGAAAATCCCGGTTCCGGGTAAGGACCGAAAAGGAGGCTGCCACGTACGCGGACCTTACCGGCTATCCCGACGCCGGCCGGGTGCACGCTGCGGCAAGCGCCTTATGAGTGCATTGATCGCCCTCGGGGTCGCTAACTGCACACACGCGAAGGGCCGCCCGCGCCGCGCCGCGCGTGTTCACCGATCGCCCCCACAGCGGCGCCCAACGCACACGCAAGGGCCGCCCGCACCGCGCCGCGCCGCGCGTGTTCACTTATCGCCCCCAGAGGGGCGCTAACTGCACACGCAAGCCCGGCCCAACGGCGCGCGCGGCCGCCGCTAATCGGAACGCGCCCGGGCGGCGGGCTCGCGGTGATATCAGGCGGGTGGGGTTGTGCGGCGGCGGGGCATCTTCAGGACCTCGAACTGGTCCGTGTAGCCACGCAGGGCCGCGCTCGGCTCCGCAGCGGCGGCCGCCGCGACCGGCGCCGCGACGGGCACCGTGCGGGGCGTGTCCGGCTCTTCGCGTTCGGGGGCCTCGTGGGCGCCGCCGCTGGTGTCGGGAACCGGGGCGTCGGCCGGCACCGGCGCGTCGGGCTCGCCCGCGGCGTGCTTCGGCATCTCACCGGCGGGGCGGGCGGCGGCCGCGGCCCTGCGCAGGCGGCGCAACTCTCGCTTGGCGCGGGATTTCTCCTTGCGGTTCTCGACCATCGTGTAGAGCGTCGGCACCAGCACGAGTGTGAGCAGCGTGGAGCTGACCAGGCCCCCGATGACCACAATGGCCAGAGGCTGCGAGATGAAGCCGCCCTCGCCGGTCAGGCCGAGCGCCATCGGCAGCAGCGCGAAGATGGTGGCGATCGCGGTCATCAGGATGGGCCGGAGGCGATGCCGGGCGCCCTCGATGACCGCCTCCTGCACGCCCATGCCCTGCAGCCGGTAATGGTTGATGAGATCCATCAACACGATCGCGTTGGTGACCACGATGCCGACCAGCATGAGTACGCCGATGAGCGCGGGCACGCCGAGCGGGGTACCGGTGGCAAGCAGCAGAGCGATCGCGCCGGTGGCGGCGAACGGGATCGAGACGAGCAGGATCACCGGCTGCAGCAGGCTACGGAACGCGGCGACCATGATCACGAACACGATCGCGATGGCCGCGAGCACGGCCAACCCCAGATCGCCGAACGCGTCGGACTGCTGCTGGCTCACGCCACCGATCCGGTACGACGCCCCGCCGGGCAGCGACAGCGCGGCGAGCTTCGTCGTCAGGTCTTTGGTGGCCGCGCCGACGTTCGAGCCGGTTGCGGTGCCGTTGACCGTGGCGCTGCGGTTGCCGTCGATGCGGGTGACCTCCTCGGGACCCGCCACCTCTTTCACCGTGGCCACCCGATCCAGTGGCACGATCCCGCGCGGGGTGGTCAGCGGCAGCGCGCGCAGCGCGTTCACGTCGGCTGGCGGCGTACCGAAGGAGATCACGACGTCCCGCGTCACGTTGTCGAACGTGACCCGCCCGGCCGGTGCCGGTCGGAAAGCACCGGCCACCGATTGGCCGACGCTCGCCTCGGTGAGCCCGACCGCCGCGGCCTTCGCGCGGTCGACCGTGACGTCCAGGCGCGGGACGTTCGCCGCGAGCGTGGTGCTGACGTCGGTGACGTTCCTGGTGCCGACCATGGCCTGCCGGACCTGTTCGGTGGCGTCCGCCAGGACGGTGGGATCGGCCGCCTGCACGACCACGGAGAGCTGGTTCGAGTTGAAGCCCGTGCCGCTGTCGCCGCCGACCTTCACCTCGCCGATGTCGCCGAGCTTGGCGATGTCGGCGCGCAGCTGGTCGCTGACCTTGGTCGCATCGGCGCTCTCCTTGAGCGCGACGTTGAAGGTGGCGCCGCTCGCCCCGCCCGACCCGACAAACGGGTTGAACTCGCCGTTGCCGACCGTCACCTGGTACGTCACGACGTCGCTGCGGGCCGCGATGACCGCCTCGATCTTCTTCGCGGCCTCGTCCGTCGCAGCCAGGCTGGTGCCGACCGGCAGTCTCTGGCTGACCGTGATGCTGTCCTGTCCGGACTGATCGAGGAAGTTCGTCTCGAGACGCGTCGACAGCCCGAACGTGCCGACCAGGATCAGCACGCCGACAAGTACGGTGGTCCAGCGCCGGCGGGTGGCGAAGCGGATGATCGGCAGGTAGGCGCGCTGCAGCGGGCTGCGCCGCTCCTTCTCCTCGGCGGCCCTGCGCACCTCCTCGGTCTCGGCGCCACCCGCGGCCGGGCGCAGGAACCAGTACGCCAGGACCGGGACGACCGTCAACGCCACGATCAGCGACGCCAGCAGCGCCACTGTCACGGTGATCGCGAACGGCGCGAAGAGCTGGCCCACGAAGCCGCCCACCAGCGCGATCGGCGCGAACACCGCCACCGTGGTGAGCGTCGAGGCCGTCACGGCACCGGCCACCTCGCGGACGCCGCCGAGGATCGCACGCACCTTCTGCTCGCCGTACCCGAGATGTCGCTTGATGTTCTCCAGCACGACAATCGAGTCGTCGACGACGCGGCCGATCGCGATGGTGAGCGCGCCGAGCGTCAACAGGTTGAGCGAGTAGTGGCCGACCCACAGCCCGATCAGCGCGATCAGCACCGAAAGCGGGATCGAGACCGCGGTGACCAGCGTCGAGCGGATCGACAGCAGGAAGACCAGGATGACGATGACCGCCATCAGGAGGCCGAGCAGGCCCTCGGTGGTGAGGCTCTTGATGGACCTCTCGACGAACGGTGCCTGGTCGACGATGACGGTCAGCTTGGCGCCCGAGGCCGCTTCGAGGTCGGCGAGCTTGTCGCGGACCTCGTGCGAAATCTGGACCGGATTGCCGTCCGGCGCCGCGGTCACCGCGATGCCGAGGCTGTCCACGCCGTCCGTGCGGGTGTACGACGTGGCCGTGGCCAGCGTGCTCTCCACGGACGCGACGTCGCGGAGCTTAACCGGGCGCTTGCCACCGGTGAGGGAGAGGTCGCGGAGCTCGTCGAGATTCTGGATCGGCGTGCCCACCTGGACGCTCAACGCCCGCGTGCCGTCGGTGACCGAGCCGGCCGGTACGGATATGCCGTTGGCCTGCAGCAGCGTGGTGATCGCCTGCGGCCTGACACCGGACGCGGCGAGCTTGTTCCGGTCCGGCTTGATGACGACCTGCTGGCGGCGGGTGCCGGTGACGGAGACGTCCCGGACGCCGTCGATGGCATTGAGCTCGGGCACCACCGTCTGGTTGAGCTTGCCGGCGAGGTCGCTGTCGCCGGCGCCGCCGGACGCGGCGAGCACGATGGCGGGGATGTCGTCCGTGCTACCCGCGAAGATGGTCGGCTCGACGTTGTCGGGCAGCGTCGGCTGGATCCGGTTGACCGACGTGGTGAGTTGGTTGACGGCGGCCGTGATGTCCGTGCCGAACTGGAATCTGACCTGGATGGTGGCCGAACCCTCGGTGGTGGTCGAGTGGATGCTCTCCAGGCCGTCGGCGCCCTTGACGGCGTCCTCGATGGGCTTGGTGATCTGCTCCTCGATGATCTCCGGGCTTGCGCCCGGCAGTGTCGCGCCGATGAACGCACCGGGGAACTCGAGCGAGGGCAGGAGTTGCTGCTTGAGAGACGGGATCGCGTACACCCCGAACCCGGTGATCACGATGGTGATCAGGGCCACGAGGCCCCGATTGGCGAGACTGAGCCGGGTCAGGAATGACATGGGCGCTCCCGGAAAAAAGTTCGGCCAGTGCTGATAGTTTGCCCCACGCGAACAAATGGTTTTCGGCCGGGGGGCGCTGGTACCGTCCGTCATCAGATGGACGCGCGATGGCCATCAGCGCGTCCCATGGGAGGGCTTGCGGTGGCCGAGAACGAGCAGCTCATCGCGGACATCATGGGCGCGCAGCAGCGGCTGCAGTATCTGTTCGCGTACGACCGGTCGGACCCGCTCTTCTCCTCGCACCTGACCGTCTCGCAGCTCAAGATCCTTCTCCTGCTCTCCCAGCGAGGTGCGGTGTCGGGGCGTGAACTGGCCGATCTGATCGGCGTCGGGCTCGCCGCGCTCAGCGGCATGATCGATCGCTTGGTAGCGAACGACCTCGTCATACGTCAGGAGGACCCGCACGATCGCCGGGTCCGCCGGATCAGCCTCTCGAAGACGGGCGCCGAGCTGATCGGCAGCATCATCACCGCTGGCGCCGAGAAGCAGCGCCGGCTTCTCAGCCGCCTCTCAGCCAGGGAGCTGGCGCTCGTCGCCGAAGCGATGCAGGTGCTGGTCCGGGTCGCCGCCGAGGAAGTGCCGGGCGACGGCCCGGCGGCGGCGCCGGGCGGCGGCACCGCGGCGGCACCGAGCAACGGCCCAGGAGCGGCCCCGAGCGACCGCCCGGCGGCGGCCCCGGGTGGCGGCCCGGCGGCGGCGCCGGGTGGCGGCGCGGGCGGCGCCTCAAGCGAGGTCTAGGGCGCGCGCCGCGGCCAGCACGTCGTTCTCGATGGTGGTCGGCGACGGCGCGGTCGAGATCGCCCACTCCGGGTCCTTGAGACCGTGACCGGTCACCGTGCACACCACGGTGGCGCGGGGCGGCACCAGTCCGGCCTCGGCCTGCTGCAGCAGCCCCGCGACGCTGGCCGCGCTGGCCAGCTCCACGAAGACGCCCACCTCGCGGGCCAGCAGCCGGTATGCCGACAGGATCTCCCGGTCGGTCACCGCCGCGATCAGACCGCCGGAGGCGTCCCGGGCGTCCACTGCCTTGGTCCAGCTCGCCGGATTGCCGATCCGGATCGCGGTCGCGATGGTGGACGGCTCCGGCACCACCCGCCCGTTCACGATCGGGGCCGCACCGGAGGCCTGGAAGCCGTACATCTTGGGCAGACGTTTGGCGTTGCCGGCCTCGTGGTCCTCGAGATAGCCCATCCAGTACGCGGCGATGTTGCCCGCGTTGCCCACCGGCAGGCAGTGGATGTCCGGCGCGTCGCCGAGCGCCTCGACGATCTCGAACGAGGCCGTCTTCTGCCCGTGCAGCCGGAAGATGTTGACGGAGTTGACCAGTGCGACCGGGAACTCGTGGGACAGCTTCGAGGCGAGCGCGAGGCAGTCGTCGAAGTTGCCGTTCACCTGCAACAGCTTCGCGCCGTGTACGAGCGCCTGGGCCAGCTTGCCCAGCGCGATCTTCCCCTGCGGCACCAACACCGCGCAGGTGAGCCCGGCCCGTGCCGCGTACGCGGCCGCGGACGCGCTGGTGTTGCCGGTCGACGCGCAGATGATCGCCTTCGAGCCCTCCTCGACCGCCTTGGACACCGCCATGGTCATGCCGCGGTCCTTGAACGAGCCGGTCGGGTTGGCGCCCTCGACCTTGAGGTAGACGTCGGCCCCCGTGCGCTGGGCGAGCACCGGCGCGGGCACGAGCGGCGTGTTGCCCTCGTACAGCGTGATCACCGGGGTGGCGTCCGAGACCGGCAACCGGTCCCCGTACGCGTCGATCAACCCGCGCCACATGGCTACTCCCCGGCTCCATGAGAGACGGCCTCGACGTTGTTGCCGTCCGGGTCGCGGACGTACGCGCCGTAGTAGTTCTCGTGGTACTCGGGGTGGATGCGAGGCTCGTGCAACACCTCGGCGCCGGCCGCGACCGCCGCCGCGAAGAAAGCGTCGACGGCCGCACGGTCGGCGGCCTGGAACGCGATGTGCGACTCCCGGAAGCCGTCGCCGGTCTCCTGCTGGCCGATCCAGAAGTGGGGCGCTTCGGCGCCGTAGCCGATGGCCACCTGGAAGTCCTTCAGCCGCCGGAAGCCCAGCGGCGCGAGGACCGCGTCGTAAAACGTCGCGCTTGCCGCGATGTCGGCGCATTGGAAACCCACGTGGTCGAGCATGGTTCAGGACCCTCCCTCAACGCGCAGCACGCTGGCGATCGAGCGAACGATATCGAGCGTCTCCAGCTCCTCGACGGTCGCGGCCAGGTGCGCGTCCGGCGCGCCGTGCGTGACGATCACCAGCGTGGCGTCGGCGTCGCGGCCGCTCTGCCGGACCGTCGCGATGGACACCTCGTGCTTGGCGAACACGCCGGCGACCGTGGCGAGTACACCCCGGCGGTCGGCGACGTCGAGACTGATGTGGTACCGGGTCACCGCCTCGCCGATGGGCCGGATCGGTAGGTGCGCGTACGAGGACTCGCTCGGCGCCCGGGTACCGGACAGCCGGTTCCGGGCCGCGGCGACGATGTCGCCCAGCACGGCGCTTGCGGTGGGCGTACCGCCGGCGCCCCGGCCGTAGAACATCAGCTGCCCCGCGGCCTCGGCCTCGACGAACACGGCGTTGAACGCGTCGCCGACGCTGGCCAGCGGGTGGGTGCGCGGGATCATCGCCGGGTGCACGCGAACGCTGACCGATTCCTGGCCGCCCGAATCCGGCCCGCGCTCGGCGATGCACAGCAGCTTGATGGTGCAGCCCATCTCCTTGGCGCTGGCCACGTCACCGGCGGTCACCCCGGTCATGCCCTCGCGGAACACATCGGCCGCGGTGACCCGGGTATGGAACGCGAGCGAGGCGAGGATGGCGGCCTTCGCGGCGGCGTCGAAGCCCTCGACGTCGGCGGTCGGGTCGGCTTCCGCGTACCCCAGCTCGGTGGCCTCGTCGAGCGCCTCGCTGAAGCCCGCGCCGGTGGCGTCCATAGAGGAGAGAATGAAGTTGGTCGTGCCGTTCACGATGCCGGTGACCCGGTTGACGCGGTCGCCGTGCAATGATTCGCGCAGCGGTCGCAGCAGCGGGATCGCCCCGGCCACCGAGGCCTCGTAGTAGAGGTCGGCGCCGCCCTCGGCCGCCGCGTCGTGCAGCGTCGCCCCGTCCTCGGCGAGCAGCGCCTTGTTCGCGGTCACCACGCTCCGGCCCGCCCGCAGCGCCTCGGTCAGCCAGGTCCGCGCGGGCTCGATGCCGCCTACGACCTCGATCACGATGTCCACGTCGTCGCGCTTGGCCAGGCTGAGCGCGTCCGTAGTGAACAGCGCCGGGTCGACCGGCAGGTGCCCCCGCGCGCGGCCGAGCCGGCGTACCGCGATGCCGACGATGTCGAGCGGCGCGCCGATCCGGGCCGTCAGGTCGTCGGCCTGCTCGTGCAGCAGCCGGACCACCTCGGAGCCGACCGTGCCGCAACCGAGCAGGGCCAGGCGG
>DASYTU010000123.1:0-11103 GCA_036001925.1 Actinoplanes sp. | reverse complement strand
GTGGCGCACACGACGCCGTCGCAGCCGTACCGGGACAGTGGCCGCCCGTCCACGTCGACGAGCAGCTCAAGCATCTGCGCCCGCTGTCCCTTCTCGACGCTGACCTCGTTGAGCGCCCACGACTCGGCGATCAGCCGCCCTTCGTACTCGGCCCGCACGTCAAGCGTGAGCCGCTCGTGCACGGTGTAGGTGCCCTCGACTACCTCGCGTACGGCCTTGTCGATGTCGCCGGTCTCGGCCACCGCGAGGAAGCCGACCTTGCCGAGGTTGATGCCAAGCATCGGTGCCTTGGCGGGCCGAGCCAGCTCGGCGGCGCGTAGGAACGTGCCGTCGCCGCCGAGCGCGAAGACGATCTCGACGCCTTCCGCGGCGGCCGGACCGACGACCGGGGTGACGCCGTCCGGCAAGTCGAGGTCGTCGATCTCTTCGGCCACGACCCGTACCTCGAACCCGGCCGCGAGCAGGTCCCGCGCGACGGCCATGGCGTGCTGCGCGCTCTGCCGGCGCCCGGTGTGCGTGACCACGAGGGCCGAGCGAGTCATGGGGAATCCTCTACCGAAGGCGACGCGGCAGAAGCTACCGTGCCGGACGGCCCGGCGGCGACCACAGCACGTACCCGATCGGGGTCGGCCGTCGGCGCGCCACGCCGGAACCACACGAAGAACTCCACGTTGCCGCTGGGCCCGGGCAGCGGGCTCGCGGTCACCCCGGCAACGCCGAGGCCCAGTTCCGCGGCGGCCGCGGCCACGCCGAGGACCGCCTCGGCCCGCAGCGCGGGGTCGCGCACCACGCCGCCGACGCCGACGCGTTCCCGGCCCACCTCGAACTGCGGCTTCACCATGAGAACCAGGTCGCCGCCGGGCGCGGTGCAAGCGGCCAGCGCGGGCAGCACCAGCCGCAGCGAGATGAACGACAGATCCGCCACGGTCAGATCCACCGGGCCGCCGATCGCGTCCGGCGCGAGCGTGCGCACGTTGGTGCGCTCCAGCACGACTACCTTGCCGTTCGTGCGCAACGGCCAGGCGAGCTGCCCGTACCCGACGTCGACCGCCACCACCTCGCGCGCGCCGGCGCGCAGCAGCACGTCGGTGAATCCGCCGGTGGACGCGCCCGCGTCGAGACACCGGCGCCCGTCGACCGCCAGGCCGTCGGGGCCGAAGGCAGCGAGCGCGCCGGCGAGCTTGTGCCCGCCGCGCGACACATAGTCCGCCGCCGGGTCGTCGCCGGAGACGACGACCGGATCGGCCGGGTCGATCATGGCGGCGACCTTGCGCGCCACCGTGCCCCGGACCTGCACTCGGCCGGCCGCGACCAGCGCGGCCGCCTGCTCGCGGGACCGGGCCAGCTTGCGGCGGACCAGCTCGGCGTCGAGACGTGCGCGGCGCGCCATCAGATCAAGACCTTTTCCGGTACGAGGACTCAGCCGTCGATGCTCGCCAGGGTCTCTTGGAGTACCCGGTGTGCGGCCTCGTACTCGGCGATCTGGTCCGCCGGGGCGAGCCGCGTCGCGTTGGCGAGCGATTGCAGTACGGCGTCGACGGCCGGGTGTCCGGTGCCGTTGCCGACCGGCGGCGTCTCAGGCTGCGCGGCTTCCGCTTGTTGCGGCGTGCGCTGGTGGGCGCCAGAGCCGCCGGGCGGCGGTCCTGGGCGCGGTGCCGGCTGTGGCGAATATGGGTACGTCACGGCGTCGCGCCTCCGGGAGCGCTGGGATTGGTCGTCGTGCGGCCCGTCGCCTCCTTGGCGGGTGCCCGCTTGGCCGGTGCATTCTTGGCGGCGGCCGTCTTGGTCGCCTTCTTGGCCGGCGCGGTGCCCGACGCCGGTGGCATTTCGGTCGCGGCCGCGGCCTGCTTCACGGGCGCGGTCGGCGCCTCGGCCGTGCCGGCCGGGCTCGCGGCCTTGGCGGGCGCCGCCTTGGTCGACGCCGCCTTGGTGGACGCCGCCTTGGTGGACGCCGCCTTGGTGGACGCCGCCTTGGTGGACGCCGCCTTGGTGGACGCCGCCTTGGTGGACGCCGCCTTTGCGGGCGCGGCCTTAGCGGATGCAGCCTTGGCAGGCGCGGCGTTGGCTGCGGCTGCCTTCGCCGCGGCCTCCTTGGCCGGCGCCGGCGGCGCGGTCGCCGCGGCCGGCATCGCGTTCGGGGTCGCCTTCTTCGGGGCCTCCTTCGCCACGGTCTTCTTGGCCGCCTTGCCGGGCAGCGGCGCAGGCTGGTCGAGCCGGTCGCCGCCCAGGCCCGCGCCCGCGGAGCCGGCCGCCGCCGGGGTCGCTCGAGCCTCCGCCTCGCGCAGCTGCCGCTCGAGGTCGCGGACGCGAGCGGTCAGTTCCGACACTTCCTCGACGGTGGCGAGGCCGACGACGCCGAGCGCGCGATCCACCTCGTACCGGACGATGTTGGTCAGGGCTTCCCGGTTCGCCATGCCGACCGACATCAGATCCTCGGCGAGTCCCTGCAACTGCGCGGCCGTCGCCCCGCCGCGGCTCACCAGATCACCCACCGCTTTCTGGGCCTTCTTGCGCGGCGCCTCCGCCAACCCGAGCGCCATCTCCAGATACGCCCGCCATGCGTCCGTCATGTCCGCTCCCCTCCGCCGGCTCGCGTCAAGTGTCACGCTACCGGGCAGCGTGCCGGGCCTCGTGATGTACCGTGCCGTACGCCAGGATGGCGTTGCGGAGGAGGAGTGTCCATGGCTAGCGTGGACGACTGCCGGCGGGCGCTGCACGACCTCGCCGCACGGCTCGACGAGAACGCGGATGCCCGCGGCAGGATTGACCTCGACCGGACCTTGGCGTGCCGGATCACCGACCTGCAGACGGCATTCCACTGCAGGCTGACCGGCGGCCGGTTGGTCGACATCGCCGACGGCGACGACCCGAAGGCGAAGATCGCGCTGATCACCAGCAGCGACGACCTGGTAGCGATGGTGGATGGCCGGCTGGACCTCACCCGGGCCATCGCATCCCGTCAGGTTTCCATCCGGGCCAACCCGTTCGACCTGCTCAAGCTGCGCAAGCTGCTCTGAGCCGTACGTCAGCGGACGTACGCGGGGAGCCGCGTGCGGACGGACGCTCGCCGCCCGCCGCGGGGCCACGCTCGACGTATGACAGCACCCGTCGAAACGAGACGACTCACCAAGCGCTACGCGAAGCTGACCGCGGTCGACGCGCTCGATCTGACCGTGCGCGCGGGCGAGGTCTACGGCTTCCTCGGCCCCAACGGCGCCGGCAAGACCACCACGCTGCGCATGCTGCTCGGCCTGGTCAAACCAACGTCCGGAGAGGTACGGCTGTTCGGGCGCGCCCCGGGACAGCCGGGCCACCTGGCCCGGGTCGGCGCGCTGGTCGAGGGCCCGGCCTTCTACCCGTACCTCAGCGGCCGGGACAATCTGCGCGTGATGGCGCGGCACGCCCGCGTGGCTCCGTCCCGGATCCCGGCCGCGCTAGACCTGGTGGAGTTGACCGACCGAGCCGGCGACCGGTATTCCGCGTACTCGCTGGGCATGAAGCAGCGGCTCGGCGTGGCTGCCGCGTTGCTCAAGGACCCGCGTCTGGTCGTACTGGATGAACCCACGAACGGCCTGGACCCGGCCGGCATGGCCGACATGCGCATGCTGGTGCGGCGCCTCGGCGCCGCCGGTTGCACGGTCCTGCTCTCCAGCCACCTCATGACGGAGGTGCAGGAGCTGTGCGACCGGGTCGGGATCGTGGTCCGGGGCCGGCTGGTCGCCGAGAACACGGTGGCGGAGCTGCGGGGTGACCGCCGGCTGCGCGTCGTCGCGAACCCGCTCGACCAGGCCGCTTCCCGCATCCGCGCGCGCTTCGGCGAGGACGCCGTCCAGGTCGTCGACGGCGGTCTGGACGTGGCCGTGGCACCCGAAAACGCGGCAGCGGTCAACGCCGAACTGGTGGGCGCCGGGATCGCGGTCAGCGAGCTCGGCGTACGCGAGCGCAGCCTCGAACGTGCCTTCTTCGACCTCACCGGAGGGCAGGACCATGCTTGACGACATCCGCGCCGAGGGCAGCAAACTGGTTCGGCGTCCCGCGATCTGGACGCTCCTCGGCATCGCGCTGGCGCTGAGCCTCACGTTCACGTACCTCATCCCGTACGCGGGATACGCCGGGGGCACCGGCGGCGTCCGCGCCGACCGGGGCCTGGCGGCGATGCTGCCGGACCGGCTGGTCGGCAACTCCATCGGCGGCTTGCCGGTCTTCCTGGGCTCGCTCATGCTGATCCTCGGTGTGCTGGCGGTCGGCAGCGAATACGCCTGGGGCACGTGGAAGACCGTGCTGGTCCAGGATCCGTCCCGGGTGCGGGTCTACGGCGCGAAGCTCGTCGTGGCCGGACTCGCGGCGCTGGCCGGCGTGCTCGCCGTCTTCGCGGCCGGCGCGGTCGCCAGCGCGCTGATCGCGCTGGCCCAGGATCGGCCGCTCGACTGGCCCGGCGCCGGCGACATCCTCGAGGGGATCGGCGCGGGCTGGCTGATCGCGGCGATGTGGACGGTGCTGGGCGCGCTGCTCGCCGTCGTCATGCGGGGCGTCGCCCTGCCGGTCGGGTTGGGGCTCGTCTGGCTGCTTGCCGTGCAGAACCTCCTGGCGCTCATCGCCGCGCCGTTGCTCACCTGGGTCGCGCAGCTGCAGAAGGGCCTGCCCGGGCCGAACGCCGGCTCCCTGGTGGCCGCGCTGGGTGCGGGCACGGACACGCCCGGCGTCCAGGCCGTGGTCGGCGGCGCGCAGGCCGCCCTGGTGCTGGCCGTGTACGCCGTCGCCTTCGCCGCGCTCGGCGGCGCGGTCCTGCGCCATCGTGACATCCTGTGAGCGACCGAGTTGGCGCGGTGTCGGCTGGAGCGGAGCGCAGCGGAGCGAAGACGTCGCCTTCCAGCGCCGCACGAGGGAGCGAACCATCAGTTCTGTGAGCGAGATGAAACGGGTACGCATCCACGCCATCGACGGACTGCTCGCGCTGGTGCTACTGGCGGTCGGCCTGCTCGGCACCGCGCCCGCCGCGCACACGCAGGGCAGGCCGGAACCCGGCGCGTGGGCGTACATCCTCGTGGGCGTCGGGGCGGTGGCCGTGGCCCTCCGGCGGCGCCTGCCCACGACGGTGCTCGCGGTCTGTACGGCCGGAACGGGCGCCTATCTGCTCGCCGGCTATCCCTACGGCCCTGTCATGTTCAGCCTCGCCGTGGCGCTTTACACCGTGGCCGCGCATCGGCCGCTGCGGCTGGCGGCGCCCGCTGCCGGCGTGGTCTTCACCGTCCTGCTGGTCTGCGGGCTGATCGGGTCGGGCTACGGCGCGGACACGGTCGGCCCGATCGGCGCATGGGTGGCGATTCCGCTCGCCATCGGCGTCACCGTCCGGGTGGGCCGCGAACAGGTGGTGCAGGCGCGCCGCGACGAGGCCCGGCGGCAGGCCGACGCGGAACGGCTACGGGTCGCACAGGAGGTGCACGACGTGGTGGGCCACGGGCTCGCGGCGATCAACATGCAGGCGGAGATCGCCCTGCACCTGCTGGGACGCCAGCCCAGCCAGGCCGAGGCGGCACTCACCGCGATCAGCCGCACCAGCCGCGAGTCGCTGGACGAGCTGCGCGCGACGCTCGGTGCCGTCCGGCGCGGCGGCGACCTGGACGATCGCACGCCCGGGCCGGGGCTGGCGCGCCTCGATGCGCTGGTGGACCGTACCCGTGCGGTCGGCGTGCCGGTGTCGGTCGACGTGGACGGTCCGGTGTCGAAGCTGCCGGCCGCGGTGGATCTGGCCGCGTACCGGATCGTGCAGGAGTCTCTGACCAACGTGCTGCGGCACGCCGGCGCGGCCACCGCCGCCGTCCGCATCGCCCTGACGGACGGCGACCTCACGGTGTCGGTGACCGACACCGGCCGCGGCGGCGATCCGGCGGTGCCGGCCGGGGGCCACGGCCTGGCGGGGATGCGGGAGCGGGTGACCGCGCTGGGCGGCGAGCTGAGCGCGGGTCCGCTGCCGGGCGGCGGGTTCGCGGTGACGGCGACCATTCCGGTACGCCGATGAGCACCCCGCCCATCCGTGTGGTCGTGGCGGACGACCAGGATCTGGTGCGGCTCGGGCTGCGAACGCTGCTGGACAGCGAGGACGGCATGACGGTCGTGGCCGAGGCCGCCGACGGGCTCGCCGCGGTCGACCGGGCCCGCGAGCACCGGCCCGACGTCGTCCTGATGGACGTGCGCATGCCCGGCATCGACGGCATCGAGGCCACCCGCCGCATCGCCGCCGACCCGTCACTCGCCGGGACCCGCGTGGTCGTGCTGACCACGTTCGAGGTCGACGCGTACGTGTTCGACGCGCTCCGGCACGGCGCCAGCGGCTTCCTCACCAAGGACACCAAGCCGGCGGAGCTGATCCGGGCGATCCGCCTCGTCGCGGACGGCGAGGCGCTGCTGTCGCCGTCCGTGACCCGGCGGGTCGTACGGGAGTTCGCATCACGGCCGGCACGGGTGCTGCGCCCGCATCCGCGACTCGACGCGCTCACCGACCGGGAGCGCGAGATCGTGGGCCTCGTCGGCGAAGGCCTGAGCAACGAGGAGATCGCGGAACGGCTCGTGGTCAGCCCGGCGACGGCCCGTACGCACGTCAGCCGCGCGATGGTGAAGCTGGGTGCCCGCGACCGCGCCCAGCTGGTCGTCTTCGCCTACCAGTCCGGCCTGGTCGATTGACCGACCTGAGCCCAGCGCTGTTCAGCCGTCGAGGCCCCAGCTGCTCAGCACCTCGCTCGCCCGGTCCGAGCCGGCGTGCACGTCGGCTGGATCCACGCCGTCCCAGCAGACCCCGCAGAGCAGCCGCAGGGCATCGAGCCGGTCGCCGTCGCCCTCGAGACGGACCTGGTCGCCGTCCCGCGTGAGCCGCCAGCCACCGGCGGCGTCCTGGTCCTTCAGCGGCACGCGCGCGGCGTCCTCCGGCCCGAGCAGCGCGGTCACGTCGGCGGCCACATAGGTCGGTCGGCGCCGCGCCGGCGCGGCCAGCAACTCGGCCGGTCCGCTGATCCCCGACAGCACCAGCAAGCTGTCCATGTCCGCGCCGACCGCGCCCTCGATGTCGGTGTCGAGGCGATCACCGACCACGATCGGGCGGCGCGCCTCGGCCTGCGACGCCGCCGTCGTGAACAACGCCGGCTGGGGCTTGCCGACGACGATGTCCGGCTCCCGGTCCAGCGCGGTCCGCAGCACCGCCACCAGCGAACCGTTGCCCGGCAACGGTCCCCGTGCGCTCGGCAGCGTGCGGTCGGTGTTCGTGGCCATCCAGTACGCGCCGGCCCGTACCGACAGCGAAGCCTCGGCGAGGATCTTCCAGCCGACGTCCGGTCCGTAGCCCTGCACGACCGCGGCCGGCTTGTCCTCGAACGTCTCCACCGGCGCCAGCCCGACGTCCCGTACTTCGGCCCGCAGCGCCTCCGCGCCGACGACCAGCACGGGCGCACCGGCGGGCAACCGCTCGGCGAGCAGCGTCGCCGACGCGCCGGCCGAGGTGAGCACCTCGCCCGGCGTTGCGGCCACCCCCATCCCCCACAGCAGCGCCGCGACATCAGCGGCACGGCGCGACGCGTTGTTCGTCGCGAACGCGACCGGAGTGCCCTCGGCCCGTAGCCGATCGACGGTCTCGGCGGCCCCTGGGATCGGCTTGTCGATCAGGTAGATCACGCCGTCCAGGTCGAAGATGACCAGGTCGTAGCGGTCGACCAGCCGACCGCTCACGCCTGCGGCCGCTTCTTGTCGGCGCCGTCCCCGGTTTCGGCCGGATCGTCCTCGTCCGCCGCGGCCACGAACTCGTCCCCGGCGGTCTTCTCGTCGTCCTCGTCGTCGTTGTCCCTGGCCGCTCGCGAGGGAGTGGGTCCGTCGATGCCGGCGGAGGCTGCGTCGCCGGTGGTGGCGGCCTCGCGCAGGTCGTCCTCGTCGGCCAGGTCGTCCTCGTCGGCCAGGTCGTCCTCGTCGTCGAGGTCGTCCTCGTCGAGCCCCGTCTCGACCCCCTCCACGAATGCGACCGCCCGCGAACGTGCCGCATCCTCGTGTTCCTCGGACCACTCCTCGTCGGCCGGATCCTCGCCCACCAGATCGTCCTCGTCGGACTCGCGGATGCGCGCAGCCTGCACGTCATCGTCCGCGTCGAACTCGTCATCGCCCCACGCGGTCCGCACGCCGTCGTCCTCGTCGTCGGTCCGCCGGGCTCGCCCGCCACCGTCCTCATCGGACTCTTCGTCGGCCCACGCGGCCTCGTCGCCCTCCTCGTCCGCGGCGTCGGCCGAGTCGTCCTCAAGCGTCACGCCGTCGAGGTCGAGCAGCCGTTCGGCGGCATCGGTCACATCGTCATGGTCGACCGCCGCGGCCCGGGCGAACCACTCCCGCGCCTCCTCGCGCCGCCCGGCCGCCAGCAACGCATCCGCGTACGCATACCGCAGCCGCGCGGCCCACTCCGCGTCCTCGTCCGCGGTCAGCTCGCGGACCTGCAGCATCGCCACGGCCGCGTCGTGCTGTCCGAGATCGCCCCGCGCCCCGGCCGCGACGATCAGAAGCTCGATCGCCCCGGCGTTGTCGAGCGCGTCGCGGTCCGCGCCGCGATAGAGATCGATCGCCCGTTCCGGGCGACCCAGCGCGCGCTCAGAGTCCGCAATCTCGGCCAGGTGGGTCTGCCGCCCCGTCATGCGATGGTACGTACGCAGCTCCGCGATCGCGGTCGCCCAGTCCCCGGCGGCGTACGCGGCCAGCCCGACCGCTTCCCGTACCACGGCGATCCGCGAGGCCAGCCGGCGCGCCGCCACTGCGTGGGAGAGCGCCAGGTCGGCGTCCTCGTCGATGATCTGTCCAGCCGCCACCAGGTGCCGGGCGACGCGGTCGGCGATATCCCGTGACAGCGTCAGCAGCTCGGATCGAACGTCCTTGTCGAGGTCGCTCGCCACGATGTTCTCGGGAATCTCAGGCGCCTGGAACGCGGGCAGCTGGTCGCCGCCCGCCCGCTCGTCGCGCCCCTGGTCGTCGCGCGCGCTTGGCCCGTCGCGCCGGTCGCCCCGGTCCGCCGGCCCCCGGGCGCCGTCACGCGGACCGTGATATCCCCCGCGGTCGCGATCGTCCCGGTACCCACGGTCGCCACCGCCCTGGTAACCACCACGATCCCGGTCGCTGCGGAAGCTGCCGCCCTGCGGCCGGTCGCCCTGCGGCCGGTCGGCCTGCGGCCGGTCGCCCTGCGGCCGGTCGGCCTGCGGCCGGTCGCCGTAGGGGCGGTCCCGGTCACCGCGATATCCGCTACCGCCGCGGTTGCCCGGTCGGTCGCCGCCGCGGAACCCACCGCGGTCGTCTCGGAAGGAGCGCCGGTCGCCGTAGCCGCCGCGGTCGCCGGCGCCTCCCCGGTCCCGGTCACCAGGAGCCCGGTCACCAGGAGCCCGGTCGCCGCGGTCACGGTTGGCGCGGAAGCCGCCCCCCTGGGGGCGATCGCCGCTACGGAACCCACCGCGGTCGCCGCGGAAGCCGCCTTGGCCGCCGCGGTCACGGTCGCCGCGGAAGCCGCCGCCCTGGCCGCCGCGCTCGCGGTCGCCGCGGAAGCCGCCCGAGCCACCCTGGTAGCTTCCCCGTGCACCGCCCTCGGACCGGTCGCCCCGGAATCCTCCGCCTTCGCCCTGGCCGCCGCGGTATCCACCGCGGTCGCCGGGGTAGCCGCCACGCCCGCCGCGGTCGCCGGGGTAGCCGCCACGGTCCCGGTCGCCGGAGTAGCCGCCACGCCCGCCGCGGTCGCCGCCGGAGTAGCCGCCACGGTCCCGGTCACCGCGATATCCACCCTGGTAACCGCCGCGCTCACGGTCCCCGCCACGGGAGCTGCCTCGCTCCGAGCTCCCACGGTCATAGCCCTGGAAGCCGCCCCGGTCGGATCCTCGATCGGCGCCGCCCTGGTAACCACCGCGATCCCGATCGCCGCGGAAAGCACCGCCCTGCGGACGGTCGCTGCGGAATCCCCCCTTGTCGGCGCCGCCCCGGTAGCCACCACGGTCCCGGTCGCCCCGGAAGCCGCCGCCCTGCGGACGGTCGCCGCCACGGGATCCGCCGCGGTCACCGCCGGCATGGCCGCCACGGTCACCGCGATATCCACCCTGGTCGCCACCACGGTCCCGGTCACCGCCGCGGTATCCGCCCTGGTACCCGCCACGGTCCCGGTCGTCGCCGTATCCGCCGCCCTGGAAGCCACCGCGGTCCCGGTCGCCGCGATATCCGCCGCCCTGGCCACCGCGGTCACGGTCGCCGCCGCGGTATTCACCACGGTCCCGGTCGCCGCGGAAGCCACCGCCCCGCGGACGGTCACCGTCACGGAACCCGCCCCGGTCGCCCCCGGCGTAGCCGCCGCGGTCGCGGTCACCGCCGCGATATCCGCCACGGTCACCGCCGCCCTGATACCCGCCACGGTCACGGTCGCCACCGCGGAACCCACCACGGTCACCGCCCTGGCCACCGCGGTCACGGTCGCCGCGGAAGCCGCCGCTGCGCTCGCCGTCCCGGCCGCGGTCGCCACCTCGGCCGCCCCCGCTGCCACGAGGGGTCGCGTCGCCGCCTCCGTCGCGACCGCGGCCGGCCCGGCCTTCGTCGTCGCGGTTGCTGGAGCCGCCGTCCTGCGGTCCTGTAGTCACGGGTCAATCCTTCCGATACGGCGAGCCCTCGACACCGGGGCACACCCCAACGTTCCAAGCTACTAGCCGGCGTACGCACAAATGCAATCGAGGGCCGACCCCATTCGGGGTGGCCCTCGACTGTACGTTGAGTCCGGCGGTGTCCTACTCTCCCACACCCTCCCGGGTGCAGTACCATCGGCGCTGGTGGGCTTAGCTTCCGGGTTCGGAATGGGACCGGGCGTTTCCCCACCGCTATGACCGCCGTAACACTATTCAACCGACAAGCACCTTCGACCACACGGGTGGGGTGTTTGTGTGTTGTGAATCGCACAGTGGACGCTGGCCTTGCTTTGTGTTGGTGTGGTTAAGCCCTCGGCCTATTAGTACCGGTCAACTGAACCAGTTACCTGGCTTACATTTCCGGCCTATCAACCCAGTGGTCTGGCTGGGGGCCTTACCCACTCGATGGTGGTGGGATACCTCATCTCGAAGC
>DASYTU010000122.1:0-48947 GCA_036001925.1 Actinoplanes sp. | reverse complement strand
ACGGGCACGTGCTCGTGCCGTTGACGGACGACGACGTCGTGGACACCACGGGTGCCGGCGACGCGCTCGTCGCGGCCCTGACCGACGCTCTGCTGCGCGGCGAGGACTATCCCGATGCGGCGTGCTGGGCGGTCGCGGCGGCGGGCGCGACGGTCGGGTACCCGAGCGGCCGCCCCGCCCTTTCCGAGGCGGCGCTACGCGACCGGGCCGCCGCGCTGCGGAAGCGACTCTGACGCAGCGTTGTGGCGTGGAACGCTTCCTCGACGCTCCAGCGGATTCCGGGCCACGCGTACGAGTTGGGCGAGGGTGACCGGTCACGGGTTCCAGCAGCGGTAGAAGGCGAGCGCGTGCGGGGCTAGGAATTCTCCGAACTCAATGCCTTGGCCGCCGCCGGATGCCGTCGCGTACGGCGAACAGCAGTGTGGCCAGGAGGAACAGGGCGGGGATGCCCGCCGTGATGGCCAGGATCACGCCGGCGGCGACAACCAAGGGCCGGTGTGGCAGTTCGGGTCGAGAGTATGTGGTGCCGCCACCACGGAAACCGGTGCCTTGGCCGACGGTGACGGTCTGACCGACTTCGTCGGCGTGCAGGAAGTTGCGGCGGTTGAAGGTATGCCGTTGGGTGAAGCCGCCGTCCCACCTGATGTCCGCGGCGCACTGGTCCCAGTAGCCGAACCCAAGCCCGATCGGGCCGCGCCGCTTGCAAGACACGACGGTGGCATGGCCGACCCGGGTGGCGTCGTTGAAGTCCGAGCCGCTGTACCCCTGAACGGTGAGGGCCAGTTCCCCGAAGACAAAGACGATCACCAGTAGACACAGGATGAACGGCCAGCCGTGGCGTTTTCCGCGCTGTCGGGCAGGCGCGACCGGTGACACGGTAGAGCGGTGATCTGCCCGGTTGGACAGGGCCTGCGAATCCGACGCCTGGTTGTCGCGCTGCAGGTCAGCGAGGCGGTCCTGGATCTGACGGATGCGTTCCCGGTCGTCGCTCACCGCAGTCGGCCCTTCACGTCACAGGGGTAGGTGAATTGGTTGGTCGTCGCTGGTGTCGGGGAGTTTGTCGCCGGTTACCCCGGCGTTCTGCACACTGTTGTTGACCGACGCACTCTTGAGCGTCTCGTTGGCCACCGCTGTGGTGGTGCCGTGGGCGGCGGTGTGGCCCTGGTCCAAAATGTGGTAGGCGCCCTTGTAGGCGGCCCAGTTGTTCTTCAGGCCGGTGACGGTGCCGCGTTCCATCATCTCGCCTCCGGCCTGGGCACGGTAGGCGCCCATGATGAGCGCGGTGTCCGTGCCTTCTTTGAGCGAGTGGGAGATGCGTTCCAGCAGGCCGGACATAGCGTGGATGTCGCCGGTCAGCCTGGAGACCGCGGCCACCAAGCGCTTGAGCAGGTTCATGATCTTCGTGGTGCATTCGGCGACCAGGAGCCCCACCTCGGCGACAACTTTGGGGATCGTGACCACGAGCACCGCTTGCACGGCCTTGGACACGGCGGCACCGACGACCTCGGCGATGAGGTCCCGAACGGTGTTGCGCACCACGCCGACCATCGCCCCGGCGATCAGCGTCATCTTGGCCAGGCCCTCGCTAATAGCGCTGAGCGCTCGAACGTCCTGTACGTGCCGACCTGCACGGGCCCGGTAGGCGTCTGCGGCCAGAGTGGTCCAGTGGACGGTAGAAGTCTTGACCGCGTCGACGTAATACTCGGCGGCCGCGTTGATGCGCTGGCCGATGTTGCGCCACGTGTTGGCATGCCCCTCGATCTCCTTCGGGTCGCCGCACAGCCAATCGAGCGGCTCGCGCAGGAACGACACGTGTTCCATCAGCCAGCCCACGCCCGCGGCGAAGATGGCCTGGAAGGGGTCCATGATGGCGCCGATTGCGGACAAGCCGGTCGACAACAGGTTGCCTCCCATGCCCAGCCAGTCACCACTGCTGAAGCCGTCGACGACGCCCATCACGGACTCGACGATGCCGGTGCCCTCGTACCAGCTTGTCGAGGCCTCCGGAGCCACGACGCCGGCCCGGGTGAACGCCAAGTCGCTCATCACTTGCCTCCAAGTCGGCGGGCGGCTTCAGCGTCGCTGAGATCGAAGTCGTCGGCCATCGCGCGCAGCGTGTCAGCGAGATTCTGGGTAGCCGTTACCGCGCTCTTCAGCTCGCCGACGGCATGGTCCTGGAACGGGTTGAGGATGCTGGTGAACAGCGGACCGACGAGCCTGCCGTAGGATTCGTTGCTAGCCCGCACATAGGCAGCCCCGGCCAGGCCCTCATCGATCATGTCGCTGGCCTCCTCGACCGTGCGGGCGTGCTTGCGAACCTCATCGGATGACAGCTTGATGTCGGGCTGCGTCATCGGCTCTTGCCGTCCTCGTTGGCTTCTGGCGTGGGGAACCGCTCGGCGTACGTACGCGAGACGAAGTTCGCGGTCTCTGAGCCAGGCCCGTATATCTGCGACACAAGCTCGCCTATCGAGGCGGCGAGCCTTGCCTGCGCCTGACGTGAGGACTGCATCACCAACTCCGCGAGTTGGTCCAAGGCGATACCGCGAGCGGGTGATCCGAAGGTGAGGCTGGACAGGCCCCCGGTCGAGTCGACGGTGACCCGCACTTCACCGCCCGCCGACTGCACCGCTGCTGAGATCTGCTCGATGCGCTCACCCAACTCTCGCGCACGCTCGGCGTGCTCTGTGGCCTGCAGCTCGAATGAGCGCAGCAGGTCCTCCGGCGATTGACTCATCGACATACCTCCCTGTAAGAGGGGGATGATAGCCAACACCAACTGCCCGCCGCGGCCCCGCCAAGCCGCTCATGGTGGGCCTGCAAGACGTGCTTCCCGCTACGTCAGTGGCCCTCGTTCCGCGGCGCGCCGGGATGACCAGGGTGGTGAAGCGGTGTCAGGAGTCCCAGCGGCGGACTTGGTGTTTGTCCAAGCCGACCTGGCTCCTTGCACGACCGGGGCGGTGCGAGTCGTCCGCGCCGGCGCCGGTGGTCAGCTGACCTCGTCGGCCCACACGCGCCAGTCATCGAGGACGCCGTAGAGGGCCGGGGTGAGCCAACCCGGCGCGGAGCGGCGGAAGACGCCGGGCTCCATCGCGCCGGCGCCGTCCGGCAGTGCGCCTACCAGGTGCGGGACGAGCTCGCTGAGGTTGGCCCAGTGCACGAGTTCGGGCTCGGCGGGCCACGCACCGAGCACGACGCCCGCCGGCACACCGCGGCGGGCCAGAGCCTCGAGCGTCAGCGCGGTGTGGTTCAGCGTGCCCAGACCGGCACGCGACACCACGATCGTGCCGACGCCGAGCGTGGTGGCCAGGTCGGCGAGCGTCCACGGTTCGCCGGACGGGCGCACGCCCATCGGTACGAGCAGGCCGCCCGCTCCCTCGACGAGCACCAGGTCGTGTTTGGCCGACTCGGCCCGTATCGCGTCCACGACCTCGTAGAGCTCGAGTGGCGGCAGGTTGGCGACCCGCGCGGCCGCGAGCGGCGCCAGCGGTTCCGGGTAGGACGCGAGCGTACGCGCGGTGTGCGGCGCCGCCAGGCGGTTGACCAGGTCGATGTCGGTCGGCCGGCCGCCGGAGGTGCCGGTCTGTCCCGGCTTGACCACCGCGACCCGCAGGCCCGCGGCCTGCGCCGCGGCCGCGATCGCCGCCGTGACGATCGTCTTGCCGACATCGGTGTCGGTGCCGGTGACGAGCACGACGCCGCGCCACTCGCCGGCCTCGGGCTTGCGCGGTGGCTCCGGCGACTCGGCACCGACCTCGTCGCCGGCCTCGCCCGGCGGTGAAGACTGGGGATTCGTGGTCATGGGGCGCACTCCACGATCACATCCAGGGCACGGGCGAAGTCGGCCTCCGCCACGCCCGCGTTCAGCGTCAGGCGCAACCGGGACGAACCGTCCGGCGTTGACGGCGGGCGGAAGCATCCCACGGCGACGCCACGATCGCGGCAGTCGGCGGCCCACGCCACCGCGGCCTCCGGGCCGGGCGCCAGCACGGAGAGCACGGCGGCCGCCGGCTTGGCGACGTCGAACCCGGCCGCGCGGAGCCGCCGGACGGACAGCTGCGCGCGGGCCGCCAGGATGGTCCGCCGATCGTCCGCGTGCCGGGCCACCCGCAGCGCCGCGTGCACGCCCGCGACAACGGCCGGTGGCGGCGCGGTGTCGTAGATGAAGGTGCGGCTGGTGTCGACCAGATGCCGGATGAACGCGGCCGGCCCGGCCACCACGCCGCCGGCGCCGCCGAGCGACTTGGACAGCGTGGCGGTGACCACCACGTCGGGGGCACCCGCGAGCCGCGCCGCCGCGACTCCGCCCGCGCCGGACGGCCCCAGGAGGCCGACCGCGTGGGCGTCGTCCACCACCAGCAAGGCGCCGCGCGCCGATGTCACCTCGTGCAGTGCGGCGAGCGGGGCCACATCACCGTCCACGGAGAACACCGACTCGGTGACCACCACCGCGGGACGGCCGGGCGCGGCGTCGAGCAGCGCGGAGGCCGCGGCCGGGTCGGCGTGCGGAGCGACCACCGTCTCCGCACCCGAGATCTTGCAACCGTCGATCAGCGAGGCGTGGTTGTAGGCATCGCTCAGGACCAGCGTTTCGCGCGTGGCGAGCGCGCGGATCGCGCCCAGATTGGCGAGATAGCCGGACGAGAAGACCAGCGCCTGTTCCGCGCCGAGCCAGTCGGCCAGATCCGCCTCGAGCGCCGCGTGTTCGTCGGTGGACCCGCGCACCAGGCGCGAGCCGGTGGCGCCCAGCCCGTACCCCTCCAGGGCATTTGCCGACGCCGCGATCACCGCGGGGTGGCGGGCCAGGCCGAGGTAGTCGTTGCCGGCCAGGTCGACGACCTGGTCGCCGGCCGCACGCGGGCGCAGCTGGCGGCTGAGTCCGGCCTTGGCCCGGCTGCGGGCCAGGCGCTCCAGCGCCTCCAACCAGCCCGCCAACGCCGCCTCGCAATCGCCCGATCCGACTTAGATCGGCAAACTACCACCCCTGCCCGACAGCCCTGGCGGGGCCGGATTCCGGTCGGCGGCGAGCTGTAGGGTACGGCAATGCCCGAGATCCTCGACCGTGCCCGCGCCCGGGTGCTCGCAGACGGTGCCGGCCTTGACGAGGCCGAGATCCTTCAGGTGCTGCGCCTGCCCGACGACGATCTGCCGGAGTTGCTGCAGCTGGCTCACGAGGTCCGGATGGCGTGGTGCGGCCCGGAGGTCGAGGTCGAGGGCATCGTGTCGCTGAAGACCGGCGGCTGCCCCGAGGACTGCCACTTCTGCTCGCAGTCGGGCCTGTTCACGTCGCCGGTGCGGTCGGTGTGGCTGGACATCCCGTCATTGGTCGAGGCCGCGAAGCAGACGGCCGCCACGGGCGCGACGGAGTTCTGCATCGTGGCCGCGGTACGCGGACCGGACAAGCGGCTGATGGCGCAGATGCGTGAGGGTGTCGCGGCGATCAAGGCCGCGGTCGACATCCAGGTCGCGGCCAGCCTCGGCATGCTCACCCAGGATCAGGTCGACGATCTGGTCGAGACGGGCGTGCATCGCTACAACCACAACCTCGAGACGTGCCGCAGCTACTTCCCCAACGTGGTGACCACCCACTCGTGGGAAGAGCGCTGGGACACGCTCAAGATGGTCCGCGACTCCGGAATGGAAGTCTGCTGCGGCGGCATCCTGGGCCTCGGCGAGACGACCGAGCAGCGCGCCGAGTTCGCGGCGCAACTCGCCGAGCTGGATCCGCACGAGGTCCCGCTCAACTTCCTCAATCCCCGGCCCGGCACGCCGCTCGGCGACCGCCCGGTGGTGGAAGGCAAGGACGCGCTGCGCGCGATCGCCGCGTTCCGGCTGGCCATGCCCAAGACCATTCTTCGGTACGCGGGCGGCCGCGAGATCACACTCGGCGATCTGGGCACTCGGGACGGACTCCTCGGCGGCATCAACGCGGTGATCGTCGGCAACTACCTGACCACGCTGGGCCGGCCGGCGACCGAAGACTTGGAGCTGCTCGCCGAGCTGAAGATGCCGGTCAAGGCTCTGTCGGCGACGCTGTGACGGTCGTGATGGCGGGCGGCGACTCAACGGTGACGGCGCCCTGGTGCGACCGGTGCGGCGAGGCCGTCGCCGCGGGCGATCACACGGCGTGCATGGCGGCGCGGCGGTACGAGCCGCCCCGGTTCTGCCCGGACTGCCGCCGCCGGATGAAGGTGCAGGTGTTGCCCACGGGCTGGACCGCGACGTGCGTGGCGCACGGCGTCCGGAGCTCCTGACCAGCCCTACCCCGAGGTGGCCGGCGTCTCGTCGGGGGCCGGGCGGCGATCGGCGATCGGCAGCGTCACGCTGTGCATCGCGCCGTCGCGCCACGCCGTACCCGTGCCGACGCGGCGCAGCGTGCGCAACATCGCCACGTTGTCCGCCCCGGTGTGCGCCACGACCGCCGTCAAGCCCGCTCGCTCCGCGTACGCGAGTAGGCGCCGTAGCAGCGCCGTGCCGATGCCCCGGCGTTGCCAGGCGTCCTCCACCAGCAGCGCCACCTCGCCCAGGTCACCCTCGACCAGCAGATTCGCCATCGCCACGACGTCGTCACCCTGCTCCACCACCAGCGCGAGGCCACTCGCCGGGGTCAGGAGGCGCCGCAGCCGGGCGTCCGTCAGGCCCGGCGCGCCGCCGAGGTAGCGTCGCTGCCGCGTCGCCGCGGAGCTGCGTTCGTGCAGCCCGCGTACGGCCTCGGCGTCGTCGCCGGTCGCGGGCCGGATGACCAACTCGGCGCCATCCGGCAGCAACAGCGTGATGCGCTCCTCGTTTTGCCGCAGCAGTGCGCCGCACACCTCGACCAGGGCCTGCGCCCGGGCGTACTCGGCCGGCGTGAACACGGGCGCGCCGCGTAGCACCTCGAACGATCCGCCGGCCGGGTCCGCCAGCGTCATTCGCTGACCGGCGAGGCGCGGCCGGACGGCCGGATCCTCCGGGCGCCACCGCACCTCGGTCGCTTCGAGCAGCGTGTCAAGCGCCTCGCCCAGCGCGTCCGGGTCGTGTACGAGCCGTCCGGCCAGCGCGAGCGCCCGGGTCGGCTGGTCGGCCAGCCCCTCGGCCTCGGCGCGGGCGATGAAGGCGTCCCGCCCGCGGCCGCGGGTCACCGCGGTGCGGAGGTCGGCCTCCGAGAGGGTCTCCGGCGCGTCCACGAGGAAGTCGTCCACCGCGCCGTCCTCGGTGGTGTGCACCTGGACGGCGAGGATGTTCACCGACCGGAGCGCGAGGCTCGCGGTGAGGACGGAGAGATAGCCCGGCCGGTCTTCAACCGTCGCCCGGATCCGCCACAGTGCCATCGGAGGCGTTTCCCTTCGGATCGGATCACTGGATCGGACCCAAGCGTGCCTCGCCCGTGTTGCTCAGACGTTGCCTGAGCTGGCGTGACTATGAGTGTTCAATCACAACCGGCGGCGCGCCGGCGTGATCGAGCCGGTCGCCCAGGATCACCGCGGCGGCCCGGACCAGCTGGGCGACGCGGTCAACCTCGGTGACGTGGAACGCGGCAGCGGGCAGATCGTCGTCGTCAACCCGGGCGACCACGAGCACCAGTCCGGCGCGGCCGAACGGCGCGACCGCGTAGCGGGTACCGTCCGGGCCGGTCATCGGGCGGGCCCGCAGCGGGGTGACCTCGGGAAGCCGCAGCGGTGACGGGGCCCGCCAGCTCGCGTACGCGGTCGCCGGCTCGCTGCCGAGGTGCAACGTCGGCTCGTCGGGGAGGGGGCGCGGGGCCGCGCCGGAGCGGGCGGCCCAGTCGGCCGGCACCACCGCGGCGGCCGCCCAGTCGGCGGCGAGCAGGCCCGGCACGGCGTCGACCAGGATGGCGAGCCCGTCCGCCGGGTTAGCGGCGACCTGAGCGAGTAGTTCGGCGTCGTGCCCGCCGGAGACCGGCGCGCCGATGGCCTTCCAGATGCCGTCGACCTGTACACCCGGGATGGCGGCGAGGCCGGCCATCAGGCGTTCCACGCGGGAGGCGCCCGGCCAGATGACCGTGAAGTCGTCGACGGCCCGACCGCCGAGTCGCTCCAGCACCACGACCTGGACGATGTCGGCACCGGCGACGCCGAGCGTGCGCGCCACCTGTCCCAGAGCGCCAGGACGGTCCGGCAAGGTGACCCGTACCCGCAGCAACATGCAACTCCTCCCGTCTGAAGACGGCACGGCGGTGCCGTCGCTGAGGCGTACAGCCTGACAACGAGGCGTTTCACACCTGTTGCAGGGCCGTGTCCCAGTCGATAAGGCCAGCCTATGACTCCTCAGGCGGAGGCTCGACGGACGAGGTGAGTGTCGAGCAGAACGTGCGAATCCGCCACCGGTTCGCGGCCGATGAGCGCGATCAGGAGTTTGGCCATCCTGCGGCCCATCTCCTCGACCGGCTGGTGCACAGTGGTCAGCTGCGGCTCGATCTGGCGGGCCACCGGCGCGTCCTCGAAGCCGACCAGCGCGACGTCCTGGGGCACCCGCAGGCCCGCCTCGCGCAGTGCCCGCAGCGCCCCGGCGGCCATCAGGTCGGACGCGGCGAACACGGCGTCGAGGTCGGTATCGCGCTCCAGCAGCGTCTTCATCGCCGCGATGCCGCCGGCCTCGCTGAAGTCGCCGTATGCGACAAGATCCGGACCGGTCACGGCCGCGCGGTAGCCGGCCAGCCGGGCCCGCGCGACCTCCGCGTCCTGCGGGCCGGCGACCGTAGCGACCCGGCGGGCGCCGCGGGCGAGCAGGTATTCGACCGCCTGCCGCGCGCCGGCCTCGTTGTTCACGTCGACGAACGCATCGCTCGGGTCCGGGTGGGCTGGCCGGCCGCCGAGCACGAACGGCATCTGCCGCCGGCGGAGCCGGCCGGGCAGCGGGTCGTCGTCGTGCAGCGAGAGCAGCAGGACGCCGTCGACGTGCTGTTTGGTGAGCTGGTGTTCGATGCGCTGTCGTTGCACGGGTCGCGCGGCCATGGCGAGCCAGAGCTGCAGCCGCGTCTCGTTCAGCGCGGAGTCGACGCCCCGCAGCACGGCGGCGAAGAACCGTTCGCCGAGGACCCGCTCCAGCGTCTCCGAGACGACCACGGCAACGGAGTCGGTGCGCCGGGTGACCACCGGGCGGGCGGCGCGGTTCGGCACGTACCCGAGCGCCGAGATCGCCGCTTCGACCGCCGCCTTCGCCTGGGGGCTGACCTGCGGCGACCCGTTGAGGACCCGGGAGGCCGTGCCGCGGCCGACGCCGGCCCGGGCCGCGACGGCGTCGAGCGTCGGGCGTCCCGGCGACCGGAGCGGCCGCCTGGTCATGGCAGCGCCACCTTCGCCATGCCCGCCTGGCCCTCGCTGCGCTCGGTGCACTCGGTCATGGCTACCCTTCCCCTGCACGCGCGGCTGCTGAGCGGCGGTGCCTGCGCGCATTATCGTCCGTACCGGCACCGGTGTCTCGCGCGACTTCCGGCCGTACCGCATAGGGTCTTCACATGATCTGTCGCGCGTGCCGTGAGCGGCGGCACGAGGACTGCCGTGGCCGGTCGTGGTGCGACTGCCAGCACCGGCCCGTCGTACCGACCCCGCCGGTCACCGGGCCGGCGTCGCCGTGAGGATCGTCGAGCTCCGGCCGTCCGCCGATGCCCGGCCACTCGACGGCGAGGCGCTGGCCGTCCGCTATCCCCGCAATCCCGGTCCCACGATGCGGGTCAACTTCGTCACCAGCGTCGACGGTGCCGTGACCATCGACGGCTACTCGGCCGGGCTGTCCGGGCCGGCCGACAAGCTGATCTTCGGCACGCTGCGCATGGTCTGCGACGCGCTGGTCGTCGGGGCCGGCACGGTCAGGACGGAGAAGTATGACGCGTTGCGTCTCGATGCCGGTCGCCGGGCCTGGCGCCGTGCACACGGGCTGCCCGAGTTCCCGCTCATGGTGGTCGTCTCGCGGTCGCTCGATCTCGACCCCGAGCAGGAGATCTTCTCCGACGCGCCGATCCGGCCGATCGTGGTCACGCACGCGAGCGCGCCCGCCGACCGGCGTTCCATGATCGGCAAGGTCGCGGACGTCGTCATCGCCGGCGACGGCGACGTCGACCTGGCGGCGGCGGTCGCCGACCTGCGCCGTCGCGGCGCAACCCAGCTGCTCAGCGAGGGCGGCCCGCAGCTGCTCGGCGCGCTCATCGCGGCCGATCTCGTCGACGAGTTCTGTCTGACGGTCTCGCCACTGCTCGCCGGCGGCGACGCCGGCCGGATCTCGACCGGGCCGGACGGCCCGCCGCGGGAGATGTCGCTGCGGCACGTCCTGTCGAGCGATGGCACGCTCTTCCTCCGGTACGTCCGGAGCATCTAGTTCTTGTGGACAAGGCTGTGGACGGCCCCTAGAAGTTGTGGAAAACGAGTGCCAACCGACGCGCCGTCCGTCTCTTGTCGTACACCTGGTGCAACATGATCGGCGTGGATGACGATCGTTCCTCCGATGCGGCCGATCCGGTCGGGCGCGTGCTCGGCACCGCCGACGCCACCCCGTTGCAGTTCTGGACGGCGGTGACGCCGGGCAGCTACCTGCAGCTTGACGACGTCGTGGAGACCCGGCGGGACCTGCCCGACCGCGAGCCGGTGACCATCGCCGGCGTGGTCACCCAGGTCCGCGCGCGGCACGAGGGCGCCCAGTTCGACTCCGACGTCTTCGCCATCGCCGAGGGCATGCTGCCCGCGCTCGTGCAGGAGGCGGCCGAGATCACCACCACCCGGGTAGACCCCGAGCTGTACGTGCCGCCCGCGCCGGGCGCGGTGGTGCGCCGCGCGTCCGGCAGTGCCCGCGACGCGGCGCTGCATTTCGACCGGATGGAGCGCCGGGTGCCGATGGGGACCGGCCGCGATGGCGTGCCGGTGTTCCTGAACGCCGACTTCCTGGACGGCACCCGCGGCGCGCACGTGTCCATCTCCGGCATCTCGGGGGTGGCCACGAAGACGAGCTTCGCCACGTTCCTGCTCTACTCGGTGTTCCGGGCGGGCGCGCTGGGCGCTTCCGGGGTCAACGCGCGTGCGCTGATCTTCAACGTCAAGGGCGAGGACCTGCTGTTCCTCGACCACCCCAACACCAGGCTGGACGAGCCGACCACGGCGGCTTACAAGCTGCTCGAGCTGCCCGCGACGGCGTTTCCCGACGTGCGGGTCTACGCGCCCCCGCGGGCCGGCGACGGTTCCGGCGCGCCGGACGTGACCAGCCGCCTGACCGGCGTGGACAGCTTCTACTGGACGCTCGAGGAGTTCTGCGCCGGGCGCCTCCTGCCGTATGTCTTCGCGGACGCCGACGACGAGCGGCAGCAATACACCATGGTCGTACATTCGGTGACCGCCCACCTCGCCCGGCACGCGGTGCCGGCCGACGGCGGCATCAGCATCGACGGCGTCCGCATCGGGTCGTACGGCGATCTCGTGGACCACGTGGTCGACCAGCTCACCGACGACGAGACCCGCTCCACCTGGGCGGGCAGTGCGATCAACATGGGCACGGTCAACGCGTTCGCCCGGCGCCTGATCAGCAGCAAGCGGGATCTGGCGCGGCTCATCCGCGGCGATCTCGCGGCCCGGCGGCCCCACAAGATCAAGACTGCGGAAAGCGCCCAGGTCACGGTCGTGGACCTGCACAACCTGCCCGACCGGGCGCAGCGGTTCGTGGTCGGCGTGACGCTCAAGACGGAGTTCGAGGAAAAGGAGAAGGCCGGTACCGGCAAGCCGCTGCTGTTCGTCGTGCTCGACGAGCTCAACAAGTACGCGCCGCGGGAGGGCACCTCGCCGATCAAGGAGGTGCTGCTCGACATCGCGGAGCGGGGTCGTTCGCTCGGCGTGATCCTCATCGGCGCGCAGCAGACCGCGAGCGAGGTGGAGCGCCGCATCGTGACGAACTCGGCGATCCGCGTCGTCGGCCGCCTCGACCCGGGGGAGGCGTCCCGCCCCGAGTACGGGTTCCTGCCTCCGGCGATGCGGCAGCGCGCGCTGCTGGCCCGCCCCGGCACGATGTTCGTCAACCAGCCGGACATCCCGATGCCGCTGTGCGTGGAGTTCCCGTTCCCGGCGTGGGCGACGCGGCATTCCGAGGCCGGTCCGCCGCCGTCCGGCACGATGCGGTCCATCGTGCAGGGCGCCGACCCGTTCGCGGTCGTCGGCGGGCGCGGCGGTTCGTCCGACGACGACATCCCGTTCTAGGGTTCCTGCGATGCGCATCCTGCACACGTCCGACTGGCACGTCGGGAAGGTCCTCAAGGGCCGGACCCGCCACAAGGAGCACATCCGCGTGCTGGCCGAGGTCGTCGAGATCGCCCGCGCCGAGCGGCCCGACCTGGTGATCGTCGCCGGCGACCTCTACGACACCGGTGCGCCGACCCCGGATTCCATCCGGGTGGTGACCCGGGCGCTGTCCGCGTTGCGGCAGACCGGCGCGCAGGTGGTCGCGATCGGTGGCAACCACGACAACGGCCCGGCGCTGGACGCGCTGCGCCCGTGGGCCGAGGCGGCCGGGATCGTGCTCCGCGGCGCGGTCCGCGACAACCCCGACGAGCTGCTGATCACTGGCACCACCGCGGGCGGCGAGCGATGGCGGCTGGTCGCGCTGCCGTTCCTCTCCCAGCGGTACGCGATCCGGGCGGCCGAGATGTACGAGCTGACCGCCGCTGAGGCGAGCCAGACGTACGCGGACCACATCGCCCGGCTCATCGGCCGGCTCAGCGAGAGCTTCGCCGAGCCGGGTGCGGTCAACCTGCTTACCGCCCACCTCACGGTCGTGGGCGCGAGCACCGGCGGCGGCGAGCGGGAGGCACACACGGTGATGGGGTACGCGGTGCCGGCCACGGTCTTCCCCGCGCACGCCCATTACGTGGCACTGGGCCACCTGCACCGCTCGCAGCGGGTCATCGGGCCAAGTCCGGTCCGGTATTGCGGGAGTCCGCTCGCCGTCGACTTCGGCGAGGAGGAGAACATCCCCGCGGTGTCGGTCGTCGACGTCGGTACGGACAAGGCGGCGCAGGTGCGGGACGTGCCGGTGCGGTCGGCGAAGGAGCTCCGTACGGTCCGGGGGACGCTGGAGCAGCTGGCCACGGTCCAGCTGCCGGAAGCGTGGCTGCGGGTGTTCGTCCGCGAAGCGCCACGGGCCGGCCTGCGCGAGGACGTGCAGGAGCTGCTGCCGAACGCGCTGGAGGTGCGGATCGACCCGGACCTGGTACCGGAGAAGAAGGCGCAGATGGCGCAGCGCGCGGGGCGCTCACCCAGGCAGCTGTTCGGCGACTACCTGGACAGCCGTGGCATCACCGAGGACGGGGTCCGCGAGCTCTTCGACGAGCTGTACGACGAGGTGAGCTGCCGGTCATGAGCGAGCGGAGCGAGCGCAGGCTGTTCAGCGCCCTGGCCTCTGGCCCGACCGAGCGAAGCGAGGACGGGACATGAGGCCACTGCGACTCGATATGGCCGGGTTCACGGTGTTCCGGGAGGAGACGACCGTGGACTTCACCGACGCCGACTACTTCGCCCTGGTCGGGCCCACCGGCTCGGGCAAGTCGACGGTGCTCGACGGCATCTGCTTCGCGCTCTACGGCACGGTCCCGCGCTGGGGCGGCACCCGCGGCATCGTCAACGCTCTCGCGCCGTCGGCCACCGAGGCGCGGGTCCGGCTGGTGTTCGAGTCGGCCGGCGCGCGTTACGTGGCGACTCGCGTGGTGCGCCGCGACGGCCGCGGCAACGTCAAGACGGCCGGTGCCGGCCTGCAACTCATGCCACCCGGCTTCGACGTGACCCGGCTGGACACCGGGATGAGCCTCGACGACCTGGGCGAGGTGCTCGCGGGCACGCCGGCCGAGATGGATCAGGCCGTCGTCCACGCGGTCGGCTTGCCGTACGAGCAGTTCACCAGCTGTGTGGTGCTGCCACAGGGTCAGTTCGCCGACTTCCTGCACGCCAAGCCCGCTACCCGGCAGCAGATCCTGGTCAACCTGCTCGGCCTGCAGGTCTACGAGGATGTGCAGGCGCTCGCGTCCACCCGAGCCACCAAGGCGGAGGCGCAACTGGCCACCGTGGATCAGGTGCTCGCCGGGCTCGTGGACGCCGATGACGATGCCGTGGCCGCGGCCGAACGGCGCCTGGTCGCCATGCGCGAGCTGACCGCCGCGGTAGAGCGCGCCGTGCCGGGGTTGCGCGAGAGCCGTGAGCGTGAGGAACAGGCGGCCGCCGCCCGGGACGCGCTGGACGACGAGCTCACGGAACTGGCCAAGGTGCGCATGCCTGCGGGCAGCACCGAGGTCGCCGACGCCGTGACGAAGGCCCGCGACGAGGCGGCCGAGGCGGCCGACGGCGTGCGCGCCGCCGAGGAACGCGAGGAGAAGGTCCGCGGTGAGCTGTCGGCGGCCGGCGACCTCGCGTCGCTCAGCCTCCTGCTCGAACGGCATGCGGAGTTCGACCGGCTCACCGACCAGGTGGAGTGGCACGCGGGCAAGCTCTCGGTTGCCGAGGTCGAGCACCGCGACGCGGTCGCCGCTCTCGAGCTGGCCCAGTCCGCGCGCGCCGGCGCCGAGCAACTGCTCGAGCGGGCGCGCCAGGAGTATCGCGACGCGGAGCAACTGGACCGGGCCGCGGCGCTCCGGATGCACCTCAAGGTCGGCGACGACTGCCCGGTCTGCGAGCGACCGCTCGAGGTCCTGCCCGCGATGCCGCACGGGTCGGCGGTGCATGCCGCCGAGGTGAACGGCAGGGCGGCCCGGGGCGCGGCCGAGGCCGCGCAGCAAGCGTTCCGGGAGCGCGACGCGGTGGCGCGCGAGCTCGAACGCGCGGTGGAGCGCCGCCGCGCCCAGCACGAGCAGGCCGTCGCCCGGCTCGCCGAGGTCACCGCCGCGCTCGCCGACTCCCCGGGCGTGGAGGCGCTGCGGCGGCGCCAGGCCGAGCTTGCCGCCCTGCAGCGGCGACTCGACGATGCGGGCGTGGCGCTGCGCACGGCTCGCGAGGCTCAGCGCCGCGCGCAACGCGCCGCAGCCGTGGCCGACGAGCGGCAGCGGACGGCATGGCGGGCATTCGACGCCGCCCGGGACGCGGTCGCGCGGTTCTCGCCGCCGCCAGCCGATCGGGACGACCTCGCCGGTGCGTGGGCGGCGCTGGTGGAGTGGGCCCAGGCCGAAACCCGGCGCCGGGCGGACGCGCGCGCCGAGGCAGACGCCGCGGTCGCCGCTGCGCACGACGCGACCGTACGCGCGCACGACGCGATCACGGCACTGTTCACCACCGCGGGGTTGGCGGCGCCGGCGCTCCCGCCGGCGACGCCGTCCCGGCCGCGCGGCGCCCGGCGCGCGGCCGGCGGCGACGCCGACCTCATCCGGGCCGCGGCCGTGGCGGCCGAACGCGCGGAAGCCTCTTGGCAGCGCCTGGTCGACCGGCGCGAGCAGGCGCGCGAGCTCACCGAGCAGCGGGCCGGCCTGCTCCGCGACCATCGCGTCGCCAAGTCGCTGGCCGGGCACCTGCGGGCCAACAACTTCGAGCGCTGGCTGCTCGAGGAGGCACTCGACCTGCTGGTCGACGGCGGCTCACGGATCCTGCGCGAGCTGACCGCCGGGCAGTACGAGCTGATCCACGACAAGGGCGAGTTCTTCGTCGTGGACCACCACGACGCGGGTCTGCGCCGCGGCGTGCGGACGCTGTCGGGCGGGGAGACGTTCCAGGCGTCGCTGGCGCTCGCGCTGGCGCTGTCCGAGCAGCTCGCCGGCATGTCGACGACGGCCGCGAGCCTGGAGTCGATCGTGCTGGACGAGGGCTTCGGCACGCTGGACGCGGCCACGCTGGACGTCGTGGCGGCGACGCTGGAGAACCTCGCGGCCCGCGGCGACCGGATGGTCGGCGTGGTCACCCACGTGCCCGCCCTCGCCGACCGGGTGCCGGTCCGCTTCGAGGTGCACAAGGACGCGCGCACGGCCTACGTGGAGAGGGTCGGCCTGTGACGCGGATGTTCGTCGACGCCTGGGATCCGTCTTACGGCTCTGCCTTCGAGGGCGGCGAGTCGGATGGTCCGGCCGCGCCGAGCAGCGCCCAGGTCGACACGGACGCGGAGGTGCCGGCGGCGCAGTGGGCCCCGATCGACGTCCATCCCGGCGTCCGCTGTCCGGATGTCGTGCTGCTGGTCGACGGCGTGCGACGCAACGACGCCGGCCTCTGGACCGCGGAGGACGACGGCCAGTCGTACGCGGGTCTCGCCGCCTCGTACGCCGCCGGGGTGGTCCGCTGTGACCTGCGTCGCGGCGTGGCCGAGCTGGCCGGCTCCCGGGTCGGCCGGGGGCTGTTCACGGCCAGCCCGTCGGCCGGCGACCTGGTGGCGGGCTCGGTACGCTACGAGATCCACCGCGTCAACGGCACCGGCGAGGCCAGCAAACTCCCCGCCGCGGTCCAGGGCCCGCTGACCGCTCTGGAGATCGAGATCTCTTCGATGGCCCGCGACGACGACGCCGACCTGCTCGTCGTGGACGGCCCGCTGCGCAACCGGCGGCAGCTGCCGCGAACGGTCGGCTACGTCAAGACGCAGCAGAAGCAGTACCTGCCCGCGGCGCTCACGCCGGTGGTGACCTCGCTACGACCGGGCCAGCGGACGCCGGTCTTCCACCTCGGTACGGTCTGGGGCGGCTGGTCCTGGTATCTACGGCTCCCGGGCGCGACGGGTGCGCCGTGGTCGGGCATCGTCCGGGTCGAGTGTTCCCCCGACCTGGCCATCGAGCAGGCCGTCGAGCTGGCCGAACTGTCCGGCGCGACGTTGCCGCGGTTCGCCTCGTCGGCCTACAAGGATCCGCGGGCGCCGCAGAATCTGGTGCCGATCGCGGGCCTGGAGCGGCGGCTGCGGGGCCTCCTCGGCGACACCCGGGTGCTTCACCGAGCGCTCACGCAGGCCACCGTGCACAGCCGGTGAGCGCTAGGCACCTGCTTGTGAGAGCGGTTTCCGCGGACGGGGTTTGCTGAGTATTATTCGCGTGCCCTGCCGCGCATATCGGTGCAGATGGATGAATTCGATCATCTAGCTGCGCGGTCCCCCCGCCGATACACGGAGGAATCTTGAGGTTACGCAACGCCGCGCGCCCGGAAATTTTCCCGTACGCGTTGATCCAGGCCGGGGTCCCCACCCGTATACCGGGTGACGGGGATTGCACCGGCAGGAGGTATCGATGCACGCGTTGGCCGAGGATCGGTTCACGCCGGACAGGGCGTGCGTGATGACGCAGCAGCGATCCGGTGGCCGATGGCGTGCTCTCGACGGAGGCCGTGGTGCGGACAAGGATGATGCGGTGATTCCACGACAGGCGCCTCGCCATGAGGCCGCGTCGACTACCGCGAACCACGAAGACACCCTGGTCCGGATGCTCTACGAGGAGCACGCAGGACCCCTGCTGATGTTCGTGCTCCGGCTGACCGGGGGCGATCGGCAACGCGCCGAGGACATCGTCCAGGAGACGCTGCTGCGAGCGTGGCGTAACGCCCACCGCCTCGGCGCCCAGGGCCAGCAGTCGTTGCGCCCCTGGCTGGTGACGGTGGCGCGGCGGATCGCGATCGACGACCACCGCAGCGTGAGCGCCCGGCCACCGGAGACGTACGACCGCGAGCTGGAGAGCTTCCCGAGCACGGCGGACGACACCGACCGGGTGTTGCAGCTCATGACCGTGACCGATGCGCTCCGCACCTTGAGCCAGTCGCACCGGGAGATACTTGTGGAGACGTACTTCCGCGGCCGGACCGTTCCGGAAGCGGCGGAGGTGCTCGGCCTGCCGCTGGGCACCGCCAAGTCCCGCGTGTACTACGCGCTGCGGGCCCTGCGTACCGCCCTGCAGCAGCGGGGGGTGACGGAATGATGCAGGAACAACATTTCGACGTGGCGGCGTACGCGCTCGGTGTCCTGGACGAGCGGGACGCGGCCCGGTTCGAGGATCATCTCATCGAGTGCCCCACTTGCGCGCTCGAACTCGAGACGTTCCTGCCGGTGGTCGACATCCTGGCCGACGTGGACGCCGATGCGCTGGTGGCCACGGAGCAGTCGCAGCGCGACGGTGTCGTGCTACAGGCGATGATCGGCGAGGTCAAGAAGGAACGGAAGCAGGCCAACAGCCGGCGCCTCTACTCCCTTGCGGCGGCGGTGATCGTGTTCGCCATGCTCTCGATCGGCGCGCTGTTCGCCGGCGCCAAGTGGTTCGCGCCCGCGCAGGAGAATGCGCCGGCGACGACGGCGCAGCGCTCGAGCACACAACTCGATCCGCTGCCGCTGTCGGACGGGGGTGCCGGCATCGGCGGCCCGGATCTGCCCGGGGAGCGGTACGGCGGCTCGGATCCGCGGACCGGCGTCCGGCTGGACGCCGGGTTGGAGAAGAAGGACTGGGGTACCCAGGTCTCGTTCGCGGTGTCCAACGTGAAGGGCCCGCTGACCTGCCGGCTCGTGGCCGTACGGACGGACGGCAGCTCCGAGGTGCTGTCGACCTGGACGGTCGGCGACAAGGGGTGGGGCACGAGCGCCAACCCGTCGCCGTTGCTGCTGCAGTCGGTGACCGCGACACCGCGCGACGACATCGCTCACCTGCAGGTGCAGTCCGTGGACACCAACGGCAACCCGGAGACGCTGGTCCGCGTCCCCTGACCGAGCCCTGAGGAACGCACGAGGTCCGGCCGATCGGTCGGACCTCTTTTCACGCACCGCGAATTGTCCGCCACGGCCTGCGACGAAATCGCGCGGCGGGTCCTTTAATTCACGGATTACCGGCCCGTAGGGTTCAAACGAAATCAGAGAAATTGATTGACACGATTCTTCAACCGAGCGGTGCCCAGCGCGCGTACTACTGCGCGGAAACGAGGATGAAGACATAGCTGGAGGGCACCGTGGTCGCGGAGAAGCGAAGGTTGATGGTCATCGGCGCGGCCATCGCGGCGGCGTTCGTGCTGCCGGGTTGTGCCCCGGCCGGCTATAACCCGGCGGACTACAGCGGCGGCGCCCAGCCGGCGGCCAACGCCGGTGACGCCTCGCCAAGCGCCGACCCGGCGCAGGAGAGCGACGACGGCACGGTCGAGAACGACGCGCCCGCGCTCACCGAAAAGGAAACCACCGACAAGCTGACCGGCACCAAGGTGCCGCGGATGGGCGCGGTCATCGAGGACGAGGGCGGCTGGGTGCTCTACCGCTTCGACCGGGATGTGGCCAAGCCGAAATCCAAGTCGAACTGTGAGGGCGACTGCGCCAAGGTGTGGCCGCCGGCGCTGACCAACGACGGCAAGCCAACGCTCAAGGGCGTCGACAAGAAGCTGGTCGGCACGGTAACCCGAGCGGACGGATCCAAGCAGCTCACCGTCGCCGGCTGGCCGCTGTACCGGTACCTGGGCGACAGGAAGCCCGGCACCTGGAAGGGCCAGAACGTCGGCGGCACCTGGTTCGTCATCAAGCCCGACGGCACCAAGAACCTGACCTGCCTCCCGGCCATCTCCAAGCCGGTCGCGCCGCCCGCGGACGAAGGGGGCGGCGGCGACGCGACCGGCACCGACTCCGGCAGTGGTGGTGCGGACTACAGCTACTGATCTACGACGTGCGAAGAAGGTTCTCGGCAACGGTTTGAACCCGCGGCATCATCCGTTCGGACGATGCCGACGGGTGAGCGCCGACTCCACAAATTCTCTTTAAGTCGGGCCTAAGAGTTCCACATTTCTCGGTCCACGCATTGCATTGACACGAGCCTTACTTCTAGCGTTTCGCCCAACCTCGAAGCGGCCCGTCCGAAACGATTTGTTGATCCGTCGTCGGAGGTGACAAGGAATGATTGCCGTCCGCTCCTCGCGCCGGCTTCACCGCTGGCTCGTGGGCATTCTGGCAATGGTCCTGTTGGCCTTGCTGGCCCCGGCCGGCGCGGCGCACGCCGCGGACGACGTGCCGGTCCCGCCCGATACCGGGTTGACCGACAAGGGCGCCGGCGCACTGAGCGCCGCCGACCGGGACTTCGTCATCAAGGTGCGGTTGGCCGGCCTCTGGGAGATCCCGGCCAGCAACATGGCCCAGAAGAAATCCGACGACCCGCGCGTGGTCAACATCGGCAAGGCCATCGCGGCGCAGCACGTCGTGCTGGACAAGATGGACCGCGACGCGGCCAAGAAGCTCGGCATCGACCTGCCCAATCAGCCGAATGGAGACCAGCAATTCTGGCTGAGCGAGATGCGGAACGCCGCGACCAGCACCGAGTTCGACCAGATCTACATCGATCGGCTGCGCGCCGCACACGGCAAGATCTTCCCGGCCATCGCCACCATCCGGGCGAGCACCCGCAACGACTCGGTGCGCAAGCTCGCGCAGCAGGCGAACCAGTTCGTTCTCACCCACATCACCCTGCTGGAGAGCAGCGGCATCGTCGACTACGGGGCGCTCCCGACAGCGCCGCCGCCGGCGGCCGGCAAGGGCCCGGTGCCCGTCGACGGGCAGATGCTCGCCGCGGCCAGCAGCAGCGGAGCCCCGGGCGTCAACACGTCCATCGTCCTGATCGTCCTCGCCGTCGCGCTCGTCGCCGGCGTCATCACCACTATGCGCATCTTCCGGGCGCGGTAATCCGCGCACGGCCCGACCTGGCCAGCCGACCAGGCCGTAGGCAGCACCCTCGGCTGGCCCACCGCCTGCCACGGTTAGAGAAAGGTGTCACCCATGCGAAGGGCGAAGTACCGTCGCGAATCCCAGCATTCAAAGTGGTTCAGCGGCCGGCGACGGATCATCGCCGTGGTGGCCACCCTGGTCGCCTTCGGCGGGATCGTCACGGTCACGCAGATCTCCGACGCGAGCACGCGATCCACCCGGCGCGCCCTCAGCGCCTGTGACCGCATCGAAGCGCCCCGGATGACAAGGCTGTCGACCCAGACCAGGAGGGGTACGTACACCACCAACCACGGCACCGTGACCCAGCACCCCGACGACGGCGCCGGAGACGTCCCGACCGCGGCCGAGATGCGGCAACGCTGCCGTGACTGGGTCATGCAGAACGCCGGCAACAACACCGGCGGCCAGACTCAGCCGCCCGCGAGCGCCAGCGTCCAGGCGGGCGACCCCAGCGCCAGCGCACCCGGCGCCGCCGACCCCAGCGCCAGCGCGGGCGACCCCAGCGCCAGTGCCGGCGACCCCAGCGCCAGCGCCGGAGCCACGACGCCGCCGACCCAAGCCACGACGCCACCCGCCGGTGGTGCGACGCCCCCGCCCGGAGCCGGGCTCGGCGTCCTGACCAACAGCTGCGACACCAGCACGCTGCCCCCGCACGACGGTTTCCAGAAGGGCGACCGGTGCGTCTCGACGGAGTTCGGCGAGGTCGGCTCGGCGGCGAACAACCCGTCGCTGCTGATCACCAGCGCGCCGCGGTCGGTCGCGGTGAACACCGCGTTCCAGCTGAAGGTGTCCACCCGCAACTTGATCCGGGACCGGTTCCTGGCCGCGGGTCAGGGTGGCTACTACGTGGAGAGCTCGGTGCTGCAGGACGGCATCGTCCGCGGTCACTTCCACACCGCGTGCCGGATGCTGGCGAGCAGGACCGAGGCGCCTGTGCCGGACCCGGTGCCGGCGTTCTTCGTGGCCACCGAGGACAAGCAGGGCGGTCGGACGCCGGACACGGTGACGATCAACGTGCCGGGTCTGCCGACCACGGGTACCGCGCAGTGCGCGTCGTGGGCCGGTGACGGTTCGCACCGGATTCCGATGATGGAGCGCGCCAACCAGACCCCCGCCTTCGACGCGGTCCGCATCCAGGTCCGTAGCGGCCAATAGGGCGGCGCCTAACACCAACTGAGTACGGAGCCCTGCCGCAACCCGGGATCCGAACCCCGCGGGACGGCGTGATCGGAGGATGACGCCGTCCCGCGCGGGACCCCCCGTCGGTCCCGGCGGCCGTCCACCCCCCTGAGGACGGCACCCGCGGCAGGCGGCTCGAGCAAAGGAATCGGCTGTCGAAAGGAGGCGCGGGACCGACTCGAGCCGGGCCGGCAGCTCCGGCACCTGGGTGACACGGACCGACTCGGGTGTCCGCCAGTCGCCCAACCGATGGCCCTGACCGGGAGCGCGGTCAGGGCCATCGGCATGCTCGCGAACGACACGACGGGGCCCAGGTTGGGAAAGTCCGCGCCGAGGTGGCACAGTGACGCGGGTGGAAACGACGGTGACGCGACGGATGGCGCCGCCGGAGCGCTTCCACCTTGCCGGCTCGGTCGGCCCCCTCATCATCAGCCGCTACGACCCGTGCGGCCGCTTCGCCGGTGGCGACTTGTGGCTCGCGGCGCGCACCCCGGACGGTCCGGCCACCCTGCATCTGGCCCGCGAGGGCACGGAGTTGGTCGCCACGGGCCACGGCCCCGGCGCGGCCTGGATTGTCGACCGGGCCGACGCCGTCGCGGGCCTGCGCGACGACGTGAGCGGCTTCCCGGCGCTCGCGGCGCACCATCCGCTGGTCGCGCGGCTGGCCAAGACCTTCCTCGGGGTACGGATGCCCGCCACCCGCCTGGTCTTCCCGCGGGTGCTGCGGGCGATCCTCGAGCAGAAGGTCAGCGGCAAGGAGGCACACCGGGCGTACCGGGCGATCGTGCGGCACTTCGGCGAGCCGGCGCCCGGCCCGGTCGAGCTGACGCTGCCGCCGGATCCGGCAGCGGTGGCCGCGACGCCGTACTGGAGGTTCCATCCCTTCGGTGTAGAGCAGCGCCGTACCCAGACGCTGCTGCGCGCCGCCGTCGAAGCGGAACGGCTGGAACGCTGTGCCGACTCCGCGGAGGCGACCCGGCGGCTGACCGCGATCCCCGGCATCGGGGCGTGGACCGCGGCCGAGGTGGTCCGGATCGCGTACGGCGACGCGGACGCGGTCAGCGTCGGCGACCTCCACATCCCCCACACGGTCGCCTGGGCCCTCGCCGGAGAACCGCGCGGAAGCGACGAGCGCATGCTGGAGCTGCTCGAGCCGTACGCGGGGCATCGGGGCCGGGTCTGCGACCTGCTGGCCGCCGGCGGGATCGGCGCGCCGCGCTTCGGCCCTCGCATGCCCATCCGCAGCTTCGCGAGGTTCTGACGGAGTCGGTGCGCCACGGGTCTTTGCGCCCCGGCGCCGAGCGGCCGCAGCGTCCGGTCGCTACCGTTGCCGACACTTGATCGAAACGCCGAGGGACGTGACGGATGGGTGGCGTAGGCGGCGAGGTCCTCCTCGTGTTGGTCCTGGTGTTGGTGAACGCGGCCTTCGCGGGCAGCGAGATGGCGCTGGTCTCGCTGCGGGACAGCCAGGTGCATCGCCTCGAGCGGCAGTCGCGGCGTGGCCGGGTGCTGGCCCGGCTCACCCGGGACCCGAACCGGTTCCTCGCGACCATCCAGATCGGCATCACGCTGGCCGGATTCCTGGCGTCGGCGGCGGCCGCGGTGTCGCTGTCCCGGCCGCTGGTCAAGCCGTTGAGCTTCCTGGGTGCGGCGGCCGAACCGGTCTCGATCCTCATCGTCACCGTGGTGCTGACGTTCGTCACCCTGGTGATCGGCGAGCTCGCCCCGAAACGCATCGCGATGCAGCGCAGCGAGGGCTGGGCACTGCTCGTGGCCCGGCCGCTCGACGTGCTATCGGTGTTCGCCCGGCCGGCGGTCTGGCTGCTCGGCGCGTCCACCAACCTCGTGGTCAGGCTGGCCGGCGGCGACCCGTACGCCCAACGCGAGGAGGTGACCACCGAGGAGATCCGCGACCTGGTGGCCGCTCAGCAGGAGTTCTCGGCCGAACAGCGGACGATCATCAGCGGCGCGTTCGAGATCGCCGATCGGATCCTGCGGGAGATCCTGGTGCCGCGCCGGGACGTGCTGGCGCTGCCGACCGGCACGCCCGCCCACGAGGCGCTGCGGCTGCTGATCGACGGCGGCCACTCCCGCGCGCCGGTCGTCGGCTCGGCCGGCCTGGACGACGTGATCGGCGTCGTACACCTGCGCGACCTCGTCGACGCGACCGGTCCGGTGGACGCGCAGGCCCGGCCGGGGCTGTTCCTGCCCGAGACGCTGCGGGTGTCGGACGCGATGCTGCAGCTGCGCCTGGAGCACCAGCAGATCGCGTTCGTGGTGGACGAACGCGGCGCGATCGATGGCATCGTCACCATGGAAGACCTGGTCGAGGAGATCGTCGGCGAGATCTACGACGAGACGGACCGGGACGTCCAGGCGGTCGTCCACGAGCCGGACGGCGCACTGCTGATGCCGGGCTCGTTCCCGATTCACGACCTGCCCGACATCGGCTTCGACGGCGCGGCACCCGACGAGGGGGAGTACACGACGATCGCCGGCATGGTGCTGGCCGCGCTGGGCCACATCCCCACCGCACCGGGGGAGGTGGTGACGCTGCCACAGTTCACGGCCGAGGTGGTCGAGGTGACCGGCCGCGCCATCACCGGGGTCCGGTTGCGCGCCCGTGCCCGGCATGCCGAGGACGACGACTGAGCGCGCTCCGCTGGCGGGCCGCCTCGTAGAGGACCACCGTGGCGGCCGATGCCGCGTTGAGCGAGCTGGCCGCGCCCGTGATCGGGATGCGAACCATCCCGTCGCAGGACTGGCGCCAGCCCGCGCTGAGGCCGGTCGTCTCGTTGCCGACCAGGATGACCCGCGGGCCCGTCAGGTCGTAGCCGGCGACATCCGCCGCGCCGCGCTCGTCCATGCCGACGATCTCCACCGGGGAACCGCTCGCCCGCAGGCCGGCGACCCAGTCCACGACCGTGCGGTGCGACTCGGCGCGAACCACCGGCACCGCGAAGATCGAGCCGGTGCTGGCGCGTACCGATCTCGGGTCGTAGGGGTCCGCGGCGTGGCCGGTGATGATCACGGCCGAGGCGCCGAAGGCGTCGGCCGAACGGATCAGCGTGCCCACGTTGCCGGGCGTCGACGGCCGGTCGAAGACGACGGCCAGCAACCGCGGTCCGGCCGGGATCTGGTCGAGGCGGTCCTCGGGGAGCGCGACCACCGCCAGCAGCTCCGGGGACTCCTTGTCCGCCAGCTCGCTCAGCAGCTCCGGAGCCATCGCGACGTGCGTCGCCGCGGTGCGGTCGAGCATGTCGCGGGCCCAGGCCGACAATGCCGGCCCGTCTGCATGGATCAGCGCGTTGATCGTCCAGCCGTGCTCGATCGCCAGCGTGATCGGGCGCACGCCCTGCACCAGGAACTCGCCGGCCCGTTGCCGCTTGTTGCGGTTCGTCAGTAGCGCCTGCCACTGCTGGAAACTCGCGTTGCGCGTCGTCACACGCATGGACCTGGACATCGTCGCCGACCCTACCGCCGGGCTTGGGTCACAATCGCTGTGCCGTAGCCAGCCCATCGTTGCAGACTGGGGTGTGGCATTCACGTTGACGATCGACTGCGGCGGCGGCGGCATCAAGGGCTGCGTCCTCGACGAGGCCGGCACGATGCGGGCGCACCCGTTGCGCGTGCCCACGCCGTACCCCTTGCATCCCGATCTTTTCGTCAAGACGCTGATCGGGCTGGGCTCGCGGCTGCCGACCGCGGATCGGGTGACCGTGGGCATGCCCGGCATGCTGCGGCACGGGGTCGTGGTGGCCACGCCGCACTACGTGACCCGGAGTGGGCCGCGGACCCGCGTCGACCCCGAGCTGGTCGACGCGTGGGACGGTTTCGACGCGCGGACCGCGCTCGTGGAGGCGTTCGGCCTCCCGACGCTCGTGCTGAACGACGCCGAGGTCCACGGTGCCGGCGTGGTCGCGGGGACGGGCTGCGAAGTGATTCTGACCCTCGGTACGGGCCTGGGCTGCGCGCTGTTCGACGGCGGTCAGCTCGCCCCGCACCTGGAGATGTCGCAGGCGCCGGTGCGCTGGGGGATGAGCTACGACACGTACATCGGCGAACATGAACGGCGGCGGCTGGGCGATGCGCTGTGGTCGCGCCGGGTGCGCAACGTCGTCGACGGGCTCCGGCCCGTCTTTCTCTGGGACCGTCTCTATCTGGGCGGCGGCAACTCGCGGCTGATCAGCCCGACGCAGCTGGCCCGGATGGGCGACGACGTCGTAGTGGTGCCGAACACGGCCGCCCTCGTCGGCGGCGTCCGCGCCTGGACGCTGGGCACGGGAGGCTGACCGGCCCTCGATACGGTGGATGCATGTCGCCTCCGGCCGCGCTGCTCCTCGACTTCGGCGGCGTCATCGCGGACGCCCCGCCGCAGCGGAATCCCCCACCGGAGCTGGTGCTGCGCCTCTACAACCTGATCGGGTCGGCACTGACGCCGGGGCAGATCCAGGGGTCGCTCAGCCAGGGCGCGGCGGCTTGGGCCCGGTGGCGCGACGAGGACCATCCCGACGAGCTCACCCAGGCCGAGGTGTGGGAGCGGTTCGTCATCGGCGGCTGGCCCAGGCTCGCCCAGGCCGCCGTGCGGTCGGCGATCTCGAAGCTGAGCTATGACTGGGCGTGGCGCAACAACTGGGCGCTGCGGCCGGGCATACCGGAGGCGCTGCACGCGGCCGCGTCGGCGGGCGTGCCGCTGGCCGTGGTCAGCAACACCATCTCCGGCGCGGCGCACCGGGACTTCCTCGCCAAGACCGAGGTCGGCCAGCTGTTCAGCGCGCAGATCTACAGCGACGAGGTCGGGGTACGCAAGCCGAACCCGCAGATGATCTGGAACGCCACCGACGAGCTGGGTGTGCCGACCGAGGCGTGCTGGTTCGCGGGCGACAGCCGGCGCCGCGACATCGCCTGCGCCCGCCGCGCCGACGTGGGCACGGCCATCCTGATGCATTCGCCGCGCACCGACCGCGAGGACGCGGGGAAGTGGCCCGCGCCCGACGTGACTGTCGAGGACGGCTTCGGCCTGCTACGCCTGCTGCGCCGGGCGATCGGCTAGGCCGCCCGCACCTGCCACACGGTGGTGTACCGTACCGCGACGCTCTCCAGCGACTCCGGCACGGGAACGTCGTAGGACGTCCGCTCGATCATGCCGTCGGTGGGCAGGTACGCCCGTCCCGGGTCGCCGACGAGCACCAGCGCGCCCCGGGCGGCGGCCCGGCGCAGGAACGGCAGCACCCGGCCGGACATCTCCCGGCTGTAGAAGACATCGCCGGCCAGGATCACGGCGTACCGGCCATCGGTCTCCAGGAGATCGCCCTCGACGAACCGCACGTCGACGCCGTTGGCCGCAGCGTTGGCCCGCGCCGCGGCCAGCGAGAGCGGATCGATGTCGTTGGCGGTGACCCGCCGCGCCCCGGCGCGGGCCGCCGCGATCGCGACCAGCCCCGAGCCGGTCGCCAGATCGAGCACGTCGCGGCCGGCGACGAGCTCCGGCGCGTCGAGCACGTGCCGGGCCAGCGCCTGGCCGCCTGCCCACGCGAACGCCCAGAACGGCGGGGGCTGCTCCCGGCCACCGGCCTCCGTCTCCACCCAGAGCGAAATCGGCTCGTCGGCCTGGTGCAGGACCAGTTCGGGCACGAGCGGCACCGGCGCCAGGCGGGTATGGGCGCGGACGAAGTCGGCGGGCACACCGAGATTGTGCCCGTTTCGCTCAGTTATGGGCTACCGGCTCCTGAGCCGGATGGCTCAGTACGGGTTGCCGGAGCCGGGCAGCCGGCCGCGGAGCGCTCCGCCCAGGCGCCCGGGCAGGTGCGGGTCGGCGGACAGCGGCGGACTGTCCGTGTGGGCCCGGTCCGCCAGTCCCCGGAGCAGTTCCCTCAGCGCGGTCACGGAGTCCAGGAGCGGTCGCCACTCCAGCTCGGCCGCGATCCGGTCGCAGGACATCAGCGGCGCCTTGAGCGCGAGCTCGACCCAGCCGCCGTCGATCGGCTGCAGCCGCAACCACCAGGACAGCGTCGCCGCGGCCTTGAGCAGGGAGCCGGGGATCGGCACCTCGACGCCCCGGAACGCCTTGGCCACCACGGACGGGTCCAGTACCGGGCCGGCGGCGACGTTGAACGCGCCGCGCACGTCCGAGCGCAGCACCCGCGCGTACGCGTCGGCCACATCGTCGGCGTGTACCGCCTGCATGCGCAGCGCCGGGTGCGAGGGGACGATCGGGATGCGGCCGTAGCGCAGCAGTCTCGCGGGTAGCAGCGGCCCGGCGAAGTACCGGCCGATCTCGGTGCCGACATCGCGTTGGAAGATCAGGCCGGGCCGCAGCCGGACCACGCGCAGCGCCGGATGATCGCATTCGACCCGATCCAGTAGCGCCTCCACCAGCGCCTTGTGCCGGCTGTAGGAGGACTCGAGTACGCCCGTCCGGGGCCAGTTCTCCTTCACGTACGCGTGCTTCGGGCCGGGTGCGTACACGCCGATGGAGGACGCGTACACCAGGCTCGGCACTCCCGCGTCGACCACGGCCTCGGTCACCGCGCGGCTGCCCAGCACGTTCGTCCGGTAGAGCTGCCGCAGGTCGTGGCTGGGCTGGATCTGCCAGGCCAGGTGCACAACCGCGTCGGCCCCCGCGACGATCGCGCCCAGCTTCGCCGGGGCGTCCGCCGCGCCGATGTCGCAGGACCGCCATTCGGCCCGGTCGTACGGCGGATCCGGCGCCGGAAGCCGCCGGGCCACGCCCACGAGCTCGATGTCGGACTCGGATCCCAGGCGGCGCAACAAGGCCGTTCCGGCGTTCCCCGTCGCTCCGACGATCACCACGCGCATCGTCCTGGCGTACCCGTGGGCCCAGGGTTGAATCCTGGTAGCTACCGCCGCGCCTTGAGCTGCCGTCCGCCTGCCGCCCGGCCCGCGTAGATGCGGTCCGCGATCCCCGGAAACGCGTTCGCGAGCAGGACCGCCCCGCGGTACCGGAACGGCACGATGACGCGCCGGCGCGGCCGCTTCAGGGCGCGCTCCACCGCGGCCGCGACGATCTCCGGTCCCGGCAGGCCGCGGCGATGGGCGTTGAACGGCGTCGCGATGTAGCCGGGTTCGATCAGCGTCACGCCGACGCCCGTACCGGCCAGCTCCCGGCGTACCGAGTCGGTCATCCCGCGCAGCGCGAACTTCGTCGCCGAGTACGTCCCGCTGATGCCGACCTCGCCGGCCACCGAGCCGATGTTGACGATCGCGCCCGCCCGCTGGGCCACCATGATCGGTACGACCGCGCGCATCAGCCGGATCGGGGCGCGTAGGTTCACGTCCAGCATGGTGTCGACCGCGGCGTCATCGGCGAGCACGGAAGCCGCGCCGCCGACGCCGGCGTTGTTGACCAGCGCGTCGATCCGTCCGTTGACCGCGACCGCCCGCTCGACGAGCGCCGCGACGTCCGCCGGGTCGCGGACGTCGGTGGGCGCGACCACCGAGCTGCCGCCCTGCGCCTCGATCCGCTGGGCGACGGCCGCCAATTCCTCGGCACGCCGGGCGGCGAGCACGACGACCATTCCGGCGCGGCCGAGCCGGAGCGCGATGGCCTCGCCGATCCCGCTCGACGCGCCCGTCACGATGACAACCGGCATGTTCCCCCCACACTGCAAGGAAACGGCGTCGCCGGGACGGCGACGCCGTTTCTTTCTCCCGCGGGCGACAAATCTATCGCCTGTTGTGGTACGCCTCCACGATCGAGCTCGGGATGCGACCGCGTTCGGAGACCTCGTAGCCGTTCTTGCTGGCCCACTCGCGGATCGCCTGGTTCTGATCCCGGCTGGCCCGGCCCGTGCTGACCGCCGCGCTGCGACGGCCGCCGCGGGCGTCGGAGCCGCTGCGGCCGACCCGGGTCGCTACCGACAGATACGGGTCCAGCGCCTTGCGGAGTTTGCCGGCGTTCTTTTCCGACAGGTCAATGGTGTAGTTGACACCGTCGAGTCCAAACTCGACCGTCCGGTCGGCTTCGCCGCCGTCGAGATCGTCGGTAAGGAGGGTTATTACTTGCTTGGCCATGATGTTCTTACTCCTGCAACGGTGTCATTGTGTAACGGCTCTACCTACGGGGCGTTGGTGCCGAATTGAGTACCGGTTTCATTCTGTCCCCCCACCCCGGTCAGTGCAAATTACCGGATCCGCATGTCGCATTATTCGCCCCGCGCGGCCGCGGCCCGTGGTCCGGCCATCACCTTTCGATCCGCAGCGCCGCGGGTGCGTGGGCCGGGACCGCGGGGGAGCGCGGGGCAATCGGATCAAGCCGCGCATAGGGCGATCCCAGTGCCGGGCGGGGATCCGATTCGTCTTTGTTCGGCCACAGCGACATGGCCCGTTCCGCCAGCGCCGTGATGGTCAGCGACGGATTGACGCCCAGATTCGCCGGAACCGCCGAGCCGTCCACGACATGCAGCCCCGGATATCCGAAGACACGGTGATAGGCGTCGACGACGCCGGATTCCGGCGACTCGCCGATCGTCGCCCCGCCCAGAATGTGTGCGGTCATCGGGACGTCGAACACGTCGCCGACGGTGCCACCCGGAAAGCCGCCGATTATCGCGGCGATCCGCCGTACCGCCTCGTGCCCGACCGGAATCCAGCGCGGATTCGCCGGCCCGTGCCCCGGCCCGGTGGTGAGCCGGCCGCTGCGCGTGCGCCGCACCGTCAGGGAATTGTCCAGCGACTGCATAACCAGCGCGATGATCGTGCGCTCGCTCCACCGCTGCTTCCACAGCGACCGCAGCAGCAGAACCGGATGCCGCAGAGCCTGGCCGAGGAAGCGGACCGGCCGCGGCACGCGGCCGCCGCCGTCCACCAGGAGCGTCGACAGCAGGCCCATCGCGTTGCTGCCGGCTCCGTACCGGACCGGCTCGATGTGCGTGTCGGTGTCCGGGTGGAAGCTCGACGTGATCGCGACACCATGCGAGAAGGGCTTTTCCGGTACGGCACGAGCCTGCGCGCCGAGCAGCGCCTCGGAGTTGGTACGGGTCAGCGAGCCCAGCCGCGGCGACACCTCCGGCAGCACGCCGGTGTCCCGCATGGCGTGCAGCAGCCGCTGCGTGCCGAGCGCCCCGGCCGCCAGCACGACCTGGTCACAGGTCCACGTCCGCTTGCCGGCTCGTACCTCCCAGCCGCGCTCCAGCGGGCGCAGGGCGGTCACCGTCGTGTCGGGGTGGATCACGGCGCCCGCCCGCTCGGCCAGGTGCAGGTAGTTGAGGTCGAGACGGTTTTTCGCACCGAACCGGCAGCCGATCATGCAGTTGCCGCACTCGATGCACCCGGTCCGCGCCGGGCCAGCCCCGCCGAAGTACGGGTCCGGCACGGTCTTGCCGGGCTCGCCGAAGAACACGCCGACCGGCGTGCGGCGGAACGTCGCGCCCACGCCCATGTCGTGCGCGACCTTTTCGATCACGACGTCGGACGGGGTCATCGACGGCTGCACGGTGACACCGAGCATCCGGGACGCCTGGTCGTAGTGGGGCTCGAGCTCGGTGGCCCAGTCGGTGATGCCGGACCAGCGCGGGTCGTCGAAGAATGACCGCGGTGGGCGGTACAGCGTGTTCGCGTACACCAGAGATCCGCCGCCGACGCCCGCGGCCGACAGCACCACGATGTCCTTGAGCAGCGTGATCCGCTGGATGCCACGCAGCCCGAGCCGCGGCGCCCACAGGAAGTTGCGCAGGTCCCACGACGTCCTGGGCAGCGTCTCCGGCGTGAAGCGCCGGCCGGCCTCCAGCACGCCGACCCGGTATCCCTTCTCCGACAGCCGCAGCGCGCTGACGCTGCCGCCGAAGCCGCTGCCCACGACGACGATGTCGTAATCGTTCACCCCGATACTGTGGCACCGCGCTGCCGGTTTGTTAGAGCGCGCCCAGGTCGGGGGCGATCAGGACCTTGATGTGCCGCCCGCTGTCGGCGTCGCGGAACGCGGCCGCCGCGTCGGCCAGCGGGTGGACCGCGGTGACGAAGTCGGCCGCCGACACCGTGCCGGCACGGAGCAACCGCATCGCGTCCGCGTAGTCCTCCGGTAGGTAGGTGGCGCTGCCCTGGATCCGGATCTGGCTGTCCTGGATCATCGACAGCGGGATGACCACGTCGGCCGGCGGTACCCCCACGACGACCACCGTGCCGGCCTTGTTCGCCACCGCGATCGCCTCCGACATGGTGGATTGCTCGGCCACGCAGTCGAAGGCGACATCCGCGCTCTCGCCGAGCGCTTCCCGTACCAGCTCGGCGGACGGAGGCACCGCCGCGTCCGCGCCGAACGCCTCCGCCCGGTCGCGGTTGCGCTGCGATCGCGCGGTCATCACGATCCGGCGGGCGCCGTTGGCACGGGCGACTCGCAGCATGAGCAGGCCGATGGTGCCGGCACCGAGGATCGCCACGGCCCGATCCCGGACGTCCCCGGCCAGCCGGATGGCATGTACCGGCGTGGACAGCGGCTCGATCAGCGCCGCCGTACGCCAGTCCAGCTCGTCCGGGACGGCATGCAGCCGGCGCTCGTCGATCGTGAAGAACTCGGCCATCCCGCCCTGGTCGTGGGCGCAGCCGAAGAAGCGGAGGCGCTCGCACACGTTCTGCCGTCCGGCGGCGCACTGCTTGCAATTCCAGCACGGCAGGTCCGGTTCGACGGTCACCCGCAGGCCGGCCGGGAGCGCACCGTCCACGACGACGCCGGACACCTCGTGGCCGGGGGCATACGGCAGCGTGATGAACGGGTGCCGGCCGTGCAGCGCGTGGGTGTCCGAGCCGCAGACGCCGGCCACCACCGTACGCACCAGGACCTCGCGCGGTCCGGGCCGGGGCGTGCCCGCCTGGACGACGCGGACGCCGTCCGCCGTGACAACGACCCGGCGCATCGACACCGGCACAGACCCAACGCTCATAGCGCCGACGCTAGCCCGTGTCTCCGGTGACATGATCGAGCCCGCGGGGCGGTCTCGGACCCCGCCGATGAGCGGCCGGGGTGGGCGTTCCTATGATTTTGCCGTGGACACTCTCTGGCAACTGGTCGGCGACCAGATCCCCGATGACCATGCCCGCCAGTACCACTCACAGGATTACCTGCGTGAAGCGATGACCGCGCCCGACGCGCCGACCCTCATGGTCGACCTAGGCTGCGGAGACGGCCGCTCGGCAAAGTTCGCGAAGCAGTATAAACCAAACATCAGTTGGGTGGGGGTCGACATCATGTCGTCCACCTACGCCAAGAAGGTCGCCAACGAACAGGTCCTGCTCTACGACGGCGTCAACCTGCCGTTCGCCGACGACTCGATCCCGCTCATCTACTCCAGCCAGGTGATGGAGCACGTGCGCCACCCCGAGCCGCTGCTGCGCGAGGTCAGGCGGGTCCTCCAGCCGGGTGGCGTCTTCATCGGCAGCACCTCGCAGCTCGAGCCCTACCACGCGGGGAGCCTGTGGAACTACACCATCTACGGCTTCAAGGTGCTGGTGGAGGACGCCGGATTGGCCCTCGAGCAGGTCCGACCCGGGATCGACGGCATCTCGCTGGTGCAGCGCCAGTGGTTCGGCCGGCGCCCGGAGCACGGCGCCTGGTTCAAGTTGTCGCCGCTCAATCGGCAGATCGACCAGGAAGACGCCGCGCGGCGGCGCGAAGCCAAGTACACCAACTTCCGGAAACTGCAGTACTGCGGGCATTTCTCCTTCCGGGCCCGCAAGCCGGGCGGTGAACCGCCGCCGCCGGTGCGGTCCAGTGTTGGCGCACCAGCCGCGGAGCCGGCCCCGCCCCCCGTGGCGCCCATGCAGCCGCTCGGCGCGACCCCGCCGCCCCCGCCGCCCCCTCCACCGCCGCTGCCGCTCCGGCAGCGCCTGCGGCGCAAGGCCGGCCGCGTGGTCCGGCGGGCCCGGCGCGCAATGCCCGGCGGAAAGACCACCCGCTAGGCGCGCATCCCGGAACGGGGGTGGTGGCGCGAGGCTCGGTGGCCCATGCTGCAGGAATGCTGTCCTATGCCTCCGGGATCTCCGACCGGCCGCTGCTCGGCGAGACGATCGGTGAGAACCTCGAACGCACCGTGGCCCGCTTCGGCTCCCGCGAGGCCCTAGTTGACGTCGCGGCCGGCACCCGCTGGACGTACCACGAATTCGACGCCGCCGTGAATGAGGTCGCACTGGGGTTGCTGGCGCGCGGCATCGAGAAGGGTGACCGGGTCGGCATCTGGGCCCCGAACTGCGCCGAGTGGGTCATCGTCCAGTACGCCACCGCGAAGATCGGCGCCATCCTGGTCAACGTCAACCCGGCGTACCGGACGCATGAGCTGGACTATGTCGTGAAGCAGTCCGGCATGCGGCTGTTGATCAGCGCCGTGAGCTTCAAGACCAGCGACTACCGGACGATGATCGCGGAGATCGGCTTCGCCGACGCTATCTTTATCGGGGAGCCGGGCTGGGACGACCTGGTCGCCACCGGTGGCGATCCCTCTTTGCTGGCCGAGCGGGCGGCGACGCTGGCGTTCGACGACCCCATCAATATCCAGTACACGTCGGGCACCACCGGGTTTCCGAAGGGCGCGACGCTGTCGCATCACAACATCCTCAACAACGGCTACTTCGTCGGCGAGCTGATCGGCTACACCGAGCAGGACCGGGTCTGCCTGCCCGTACCGCTTTACCATTGCTTCGGCATGGTGATGGGCAATCTCGGCGCGACCTCGCACGGCGCGTGCGTCGTCCTGCCGGCGCCGGGCTTCGATCCGGCGGCCACCCTGCGAGCCGTCGCACAGGAGAAGGTCACATCGTTGTACGGCGTGCCGACCATGTTCATCGCCGAACTGGGCCTGCCCGACTTCGCCGAGTACGACCTGTCCAGCTTGCGGACCGGCATCATGGCCGGTTCGCCGTGCCCGGTCGAGGTGATGAAGCGCGTCGTTGCCGAGATGCACATGACCGAGGTGGCGATCTGCTACGGCATGACCGAGACGTCCCCGGTCTCCACGATGACCCGCAGCGACGACGGTCTGGCCCGCCGTACCGAGACGGTCGGCCGCGTGATGCCGCACCTCGAGTCCAAGGTCGTCGACCCGGCCACCGGCCTGGTCCTGCGCCGCGGCGAGCCGGGTGAGCTGTGCACCCGCGGCTACTCGGTGATGCTCGGCTACTGGGACCAGCCGGAGGCCACCGCGGAGGCGATCGACACTGCGCGCTGGATGCACACCGGCGACCTCGCGACCATGGACTCCGACGGCTACGTCAACATCGTCGGCCGCATCAAGGACCTGGTGATCCGCGGCGGCGAGAACGTGTACCCGCGGGAGATCGAGGAGTTCCTGTACGCCCACCCGGACGTCGCGGACGTGCAGGTGATCGGCGTGCCCGACGCCAAGTACGGCGAGGAGCTCATGGCCTGGGTCGTGATGCGGCCGGGCGCCGAGCCGTTGACGGCCGAGGCGGTGCGGGCGTTCTGCGCCGGCAAGCTGGCGCACTTCAAGATCCCGCGGTATGTCCACGTCGTCGACGGCTTCCCGATAACGGTCACCGGCAAGGTGCGCAAGGTGGAGATGCGCGAGCGGGCCGTCGACATACTCGACCTGCACGACGCGGCCGGCATCCGCAAGGCCTGAGCGGGTTCACTGATCCCGGAACTCACCGGGCGGCATCGCGTTCGGGGACTCGTGCTTCTCCTTCTCCGCCTCGCGCAGCTGCACCCGGCGGATCTTGCCGGAGATGGTCTTGGGCAGCTCGGCGAACTCGATCCGCCGCACCCGGGCGTACGGCGACAGGTGCTCCCGGCAGTGCGCGAAGATCGCGCGTGCGGTCTCCGCGTCCGGCGCCCAGCCCTCGGCCAGCACCACGTACGCCTTCGGCACGGCCAGGCGCAGCTCGTCCGGCGACGGCACGACGGCGGCCTCCACCACAGCTTCGTGCTGGATCAGCACGCTCTCCAGCTCGAACGGCGAGATCCGGTAGTCCGACGACTTGAACACGTCGTCGGTGCGCCCGACATAGGTGATGTAGCCGTCGGCGTCGCGGGAGCCGATGTCACCGGTGTGGTAGTAGCCGCCGGCCATCCGCTCCGCGGTGAGCTCCTCGTCGCCGTGGTAGCCGGCCATCAGCCCGAGCGGCCGCGGGTCCAGGTCGACGCAGATCTCGCCCTCGTCGGCGTGCTCTCCGGTGAGCGGGTCGATCAGCGCGACGTGGTACCCCGGCACCGGCCGCCCCATCGAACCCGGCCGTACGGGCTGCCCGGGAGTGTTGGCGATCATCACGGTCGTCTCGGTCTGCCCGAAGCCGTCGCGGATCGTCACCCCCCACGACTTCTGCACCTGCTCGATGACCTCGGGATTGAGCGGCTCGCCGGCGCCGACCGCGAGCTTCGGCGGGTTCTTCAGCGCGGTCAGGTCGGACTGGATGAGCATCCGCCACACGGTCGGCGGCGCGCAGAAGCTGGTCACGCCGCACCGCTGCATCTCGCTGAGCAGCCGCTGCGCGTCGAACCGGGTGTAGTTGTGGATGAACACGCACGCCTGCGCGTTCCAGGGCGCGAAGACGTTGCTCCAGGCGTGCTTGGCCCAGCCGGGTGACGAGATGTTGAGGTGGACATCGCCCGGGCGCAGCCCGATCCAGTACATGGTGGACAGGTGCCCGACCGGGTAAGACGCGTGGGTGTGCTCGACCAGCTTCGGTCGTGCCGTGGTACCGGACGTGAAGTAGAGCAGCAGCGTGTCGCTCGCCTGCGTCACCCCGTCGGGCGTGAAGTCGCTGGATTCGGAGTACGCGTCGGCGAAGCTGCGCCAGCCCTCGACGCCCGTGCCGACCGCGATGCGGGTGACCGACGCGTCGATCCCGGCGAAGCGGGATGTAGCCCCGGCCGTGACGATCACGTGCTGCGCTCCGCCACGGGTCACCCGGTCGCGGGCGTCGGCCGGGCCGAGCAGCGGCGTCGCCGGGATGATGATCGCACCCAGCTTCATCAGCGCGAGGATCGTCTCCCACAGCTCGACCTGGTTGCCCAGCATGAGCACCACCCGGTCGCCCCGGTGCACGCCCTGCGCGCGCAGCCAGTTCGCGACCTGGTTGGATCGTGTCGCCATCTCCGCGAACGTGAGGCGCTGCTCCGACCCGTCCTCCTCGACGATCCACAGCGCGGGGCTGTCGTTGCCCGCGGCGATCACGTCGAACCAGTCCAGCGCCCAGTTGAAAGCGCCCAGCCGCGGCCAGCCGAACTGCGCGTACGCCTCGGCGTAGTCCTCGCGGTGGTCCAGCAGAAAGTCGCGCGCCTCGCGGAACGCCGCAGTGCCCTCACCGGTCACGGTTCCTCCTCCACGACAGGGCCGATCGTGGTCAGCCTGCGCCTGTCGCGGTCGCGCCGCCACCCCGGAGCGGGTGGCGGCGCGTGGCCGCGATCAGGCCAGGCGGAATCGCTGCGCCGGGGTGCCGTTGCAGTCGTAGATCTGCAGCCGGTCGCCGGCCCGCTGGAGGCCGCCCTGGTCGTCGAGGCAGCGGCCCGACCGCGGGTTCAATATCGTGCCGTCGGTCCTGGTCACCCACTCCTGCGCGGCGGTGCCGTTGCAGTCGAACAGCTGCACCGGCGTCGCGTTGGCCGTGCCGGCGTCGCGCACGTCGAGGCACTTGCCGAACGCGCGCAGCGAACGGTCGCCCGGTGCCGACCAGCGTTGCGCGTCGCTGCCGTTGCAGGTCCACAGCTGTACCGGCGTCCCCGACGTGGGGTCGGCGTCGGCCACGTCCGTACACAAGCCGGCCGGGCCGGCGATCGGTCCGGGTGGCGGCCGCCACGATTGTGCCGCGGAGCCATTGCAGTCGTAGAGCTGGAGTTGCACCGCGCCGGGCGTGATGTTGCCGTTCGGCACGTCGAGGCAGCGGCCCGACGCGATGTTGGTGAGAGCGCCGTTCGACTGGCGGGCCCAGGACTGCCCGCCCGTTCCGGCGCAGGTGGAGATCGTGACCGGGCTGCCGTTGCCCGTGCCCGCCGCGGTCAGGCATCGGCCCAGCAGCCGTACCGTGCCGTCGCTGGAGTAGCCGGCCTGCTGGGCCGCGCTGTGGTTACAGGTGTAGAGCTGCACCGGCTGGCCGTCCGCCGCGATGCCGCCGCGGACGTCGAGGCAGAGGCCGCCAACGCCGATGACCTCGCCGGTCGCCGGGTTGCCGGCGGCCGTGCCGCTGAGCGTGACCGTGTGCTGGGCGCCGAGCGGTAGCGAATCCGTCGTCACGGTGACCATCCGCCGGTCCGCGTTGTACGCCCACGCGGTCTCCGGCACCTGCACGCCGTCCACGAACACGGCGGTGGGCGCTACCGAGTTCGACAGCCGCACCGTGTACGCCCGCGCGGTCGGCGCACCCGGATACGTGCCGGCCACGGCGCCGATGGTCAGTGTGCGGGTGGCGTCGCGCCACGAGAACGCCGTCATAGCCGACTGCCCGGAGCGGAACCCGGGACCGTCCCCGGCGTCCTGGTGGAGCGAGTAGGCACCGTCGGCGCCGCCGGCGAGGTTCACGGTCAGCTGCGTCACCGGCCGCTGCGCGGCGTTCTCCACGTAGTCGGTCCGTGTCGGCACGATGCCGCCTGCCTTGACCAGAACCGGCATCCGCGACAGCGGCGCGGTGATGGTGACGGTCGCCGGACCGGCGTACGTGGTGCCGGTGAACCAGTCGGTCCAGCTGCCCGGCGGGATCCACACCGACGCCGAGCCGTTGCCCGAGGCGTCGTTGGGGCTGGTGATCGGCGCTACGAGCAGGTTGTCGCCGTAGAGATATTCACCGCCGGCGCTGTACGCGTCCGCGCTGGCCGGATAGTCCAGGTAGAGCGGGCGCACGATCGGTACGCCGGTCAGGTTGGCCTGCCGAGCGGCCGTGTACGTGTATGGCACCAGAGCCTCGCGCAGCCGCAGGAACCGCTGTGCGCTGGCCGCCGCATCGCCGGTGTAGTCCCACGGGAGGCGGTCGCCGTGGTCGGAGTGCAGCCGGTCGACAGGCTGGAACGTGCCGAGCTGCACCCAGCGCGCGTACAGGTCGTCGGCGAGATGGCCGCCGTGGAAGCTGCCGATGTCGTGGCTGACGTTGGAGATGCCCGCCGCGGCCTCGTCGGCGGTGTACCGCGCCTCGTACGCGAGCATCTGCCAGGTCGCCGGCGTGTCGCCGGTGAAGTGCATCGTGGTACGCCGCTCCGACCAGGGACCGAGCGGGTACGAGGCGGAGATGCCGGCCCGTTCCGCACCGCCGATCCGGGCGAAGGAGAAGCCGCGCACGCCGCGGTTGGTGAACTCGTCGGCGTACGCCTGGTTTATGAAGTTGTCCGGCGCGACGTGCGGATCCGAGGCGAGCGAGCCGCCGCAGAACGTGCAGTAGTCCAGCCACCAGGTGCGTACGCCCTGCTGCTCGAAGGGCCGGTGCAGGTTCAGGTAGGCGGCGAGGTGCGCGGGCTTGGACCAGTCGAAGGCGGTGTTGCCGCCATCGGGCAGCAGCCCGCCGGCCTGTGCGTTGGCCGCCGCGTATTTCGGGTCGTTCGGGGCGATCGAGGGGTGGATGTTCAGCGACACCGACAGGCCCTGCTGCTTGGTCCAGTCGAGGAAGCCCTGCGGGTCCGGGAACAGCGTGGTGTTCCAGTTCCAGCCGTTCCACTGGCTCGGCGACTTCCAGTCGGTGTCGACGACCAGCCAGTCCAGCGGCACGTACGAGCCACGGAACCGGGTCAGCAGCGCCCGGTAGTCCGCGGCGCTGTAGGCGTAGTAGCGGGAGAACCAGACGCCGTACGCCGACTGCGGCAGCAGGGCGGTCGGCCCGGTGAGCGCGTTCAGGTCGCCCAGGGCGCGGCGGTAGTCGCTGCCGTACCCGAAGAAGTACCCGTCCTGGTACGGCTGCGTGCCGTGCGCCGGACGGTCCGTGACGGTGTGGTCGGCGGCCATCAGGGCGGTCCGGGAATCGTCGAGCAGGTACCACCCGCCGCGGTTCAGCAGGCCGGGATGCTCGGGCGTCGGCACGACTGCCGGGTTGTCGAGCGACCGCGTCCACCCGCCGAGCGTGCTGGTCGGCCCGGCGCCGTAGCCGGTGGTCGCGAGCCCGGTCGCGGCGGCCGGGTAGCCGCTGGCGCCGGTCGGCGTGACGGCGATGCTGTCCAGGTTGACCTTTCCGGAGTCCCCGGCGTCCAGCTGTACGGCGATCGTGTTCGTGCCGGCCCGCAGGTTCACGGTCGCGGACGCCACCGCCCAGGTGTCCCACGAGCCGGTCGGTGCGAAGGAGAGCCGCGGGCCGGACGCGCCGTTGACCCGTGTGGACAGCGTGCGCGTGCTGCTTTGCCCGTCGCTTCCGACAGCGTTGGCATACCTGACGGCGAGGCGGTACGAGCCCGCCGCCGGCACGGCCGAGACGTCCTGTTCGATCCCGCTGCCGGTGTCCTCGAGCCCGGCGACGAAGCCGGAACCCGCGTACCCGCTGTGGTCAAGGGCCGTCCCGGCGCGCCACCGCAGCAGCGCGTTCTCGGCCTCGCATGCCGTGGACACGGCGCAGTACGACGGGAAGACCGGGTTCGCGGTCGTGTTCGTGGCGGTCAGCACCACCGAAAGGTTCGCGGCCGTGAACGGTCCGCTGTTGCGCCGGTAGCGCAGCGTCAGGGCGGAGGTGCGGATCTCGCGGTAGCCGTCCGCGGTGATTCCGGTCGTGTACGGCGGCGGGACGAACGCCCGGTTGACCGCGTTGAACGTGGTGGCGTCCTGGAACGCGCCGTCGCCGGCGTACTCCATCCGGATCAGCGTCGGGGTCAGCACCGCGAAGCGCGCGTTGCCGTCCACCACGGCCTCGGATGCGGCGGCCGCGGGCGTGGTGGGGACAGCGAAGACAACGGCGGCGCAGAGCAGGATGGCCGCGGCGGCGCCGCGGACGCATCGGGACGGGTGACGACGACGGAACGCATCCATGTGCACCTCGCACGGAGAGCAGGCAGTCATGGCAATCAATGCCTACATGAGATACACATTGACAAACATAAATCAACTACTTCTCACGCGGACCGCCGCGCCGGCTGGGTCTGCGGCCGGCCCGGCTCACACCCGCGAGCTATCCCAGCGACTCGACCCGAAACGCTCCGCCGTCCTCGATCACCAGGACCCCTGCGCCCTTGCCCAGCGGGGGGACGACCTGACCGGCCAGCCCCAGCACGGCCGCCTCGTTCGTCGGGCTGTGCCCCACGACGAGCGCCCGGCCGCCCTCCGGTAACGATCGCACCACCTGTCGCAGCGCCGACCCGAGCAGGTAGGACTCCCTCTCGACCAGATCCGGGTCGACTGCCCGCATGGCCTCCAGGTCCGCGCCCTTCCCGGCGGCCTTGGCCGCTTCGCGCCAGCGATCCTCGACCACGGACCGCAATCCGGTTGCTTCGGAAATGGGTATTTCGTCCTGGCCGGCGGCGCGCCGCAGGATCTCCAGCATCTCGGTGGCCCGCGCGGCGCCGGTGGAGACGAACGCGGCGTACGGCGGGTGCAGCCGGTCGCGACCGATCATCTCGGCGTCCGCCACGCCCTGCGGGGTGAGACGGTCTCCGTCGTTGTCGGTGTGCCGACGCAGCTCCACGTATCGCATGGACCGGTCATACCCAGGTCCAGGCGATGTCACTCCCGTCCCCTAGTACGGGCTCAGCCCGTAGCCCATCGGGAAGAGTGGAGCCTTGCCGTCGCCGTTGTTGATCGGCTCGTCGGTGACGGCGGTCGGCCAGCTGACCGGGAGCTTGCCGGTGAAACCGGCGCCGAACAGTACGTCCGTGATGCCCTGGCCCTCCGTCCCGGGCAGCCACGCCGCCACGAACGCGTTCGCCTTCGGTAGTTGGTCGGTGACGATGACCGGCCGTCCGGAGTAGAGGATCGCGATGCACTTCGTGACGCGCGCGCAGATGTCGCTGAGTTGGCTGGCGTTGTCGCTGCCGAACGCCAGTGTCGAGGAGTCGCCCTTGCCCTCGGCGTACGGCGTCTCACCACCGACCCAGATGCCGATGTCGCCGGAATAGCGGCTCTTCGTCTTCGTGCCGACGTTCTGGACCGTGATGTTCGTTCCGGCGGTCGCCTGCTGGAGCGCCTGCCAGAACGTGGTGCCGGTCGTGGTGGACCCGCTGCCACCCTGCCAGCTGATCGACCAGCCGCCGAGCTGGTAGCCGAGGTTGTCCACGGACTTTCCGCCGACGACGATCTTGTACGCGCCGGTCTTGGAGAGCGGCAGCGCGCCGTTGTTCTTCAGCAGGACCAGGGACTCGCGTACGCCCTGTTGGGCAATGGCGCGGTGCGCGGCGGAACCGACCTGTGCGGTGTACGTGCGGTCGGCGTACGGATGGTTGAACAGATCGAGCGCGAACTTGGCGTTCAGGATGCGGGTGACGGCGTCGTCGATCCGCGCCTGGCTGATCTTGCCGGCGTTGACGTCGTTGACGATGGCGTTGATGGTTCCGATGTAGTCGTCCGGCACCATGATCATGTCGATGCCGGCGTTGACGGCGTGCGCGACCTGGTCGGCGTAGGTCGAGTCGGGCAACTGCTTGACGCCGCCCCAGTCGCTCACGACGAACCCCGTGAAGCCCAGCTCGCCCTTGAGGACCGTGTTGATCAGGTAGCTGTTGCCGTGGTCCTTCACGCCGTTCCAGCTGCTGTACGAGATCATGACCGAGCCGGCCCCGGCCGCGACCGCGCTCTGGTACGGGGGAAGGTGGACCGCCCGCAGTTCGGTCTCGCTGATCCGGGCGTCACCCTGGTCGATGAGGTAGCCGCTGCTGCCGGTGCCGAACGCGGTGCCACCGTCGGCGATGTAGTGCTTGGCAGTCGCGAGCACCGAGTTGGTCCCGAGCGAGGGTCCCTGGAAGCCCTTGACGGCCGCCTGGCCCAGTGGCGAGACGACCGACGGGTCCTCGCCGTAGCCCTCGTAGGTCCGGCCCCAGCGGTCGTCCCGCGGCACGCAGACACACGGCGCGAACGTCCAATGGATGCCGGTCCCGAGGACCTCCTGCCGGGTCACGTCCTCGACCTGCTGGACGAGCGCCGCGTCGCGGGTCGCGCCCATGCCGATGTGGTGCGGGAACAGCACGGCGCCCTGCACATTGTTGTGCCCGTGTACCGCGTCGACGCCGTAGATCAGCGGGATCCCGAGCCTGCTCTTCACGGCGTAGCTCTGGAAGTCGTCGACCATGTCGGCCCACTGCGCCGCCGTTCCGCCGGCTCCGTTCGGGCCGCCACCGCCGCCGCTCAGCACCGAGCCGAGCCCGTACGTCGTGATGTCGTTCTTGTTCCTGATGTAGCTGTTGGCCACCTGGGTCATCTGCCCCGCCTTCTCGGCGAGCGTCATTTTGGACAGACAGTCGGCGGTCGACGTGCATCCGGCCGCGGCGGAAGCCGGGTGGGCCGACGCGACCGCGAAGGACAACAATCCTGCGCTCATCGCTACGACTGCTAGGCGGGCAACGACCCGACGGGGACGGGAGACCAGGGCGGTAGTGCGGCGCATGATGCCTCCAGCGCGCGAGAAGCCAGCCCCCGGCCCGGCCCAACTGTCAAGAATGCGACCTGATTGTGAATCCGGGTGGACCCGCCGTCAAGCGGTGCGGTCGGCGGCCGGGGATGCTCCCCGGCCGCTGACCGTATGGCGTTATCCCAGGCCGTTTCTCATGGCCCCGATGAGTTCGCCACCACTCGTATCACCGCTGAGCTCCCAGAAGAACGCACCCGCGAGCCCTTGGCTCTTGGCGTAGCTCATCTTCCCGCCGATGGTGCCCGGCGTGTCGTAGCTCCACCATTCGCTGCCGCACTTGGCGTATGCCGTACCGGCCACCGTGCCGGTCGATGGGCATCTGCCCTTGAGGACCTTGTAGTCCTCCACGCCCTGCTCGTACGTGCCGGGTGCGGGGCCGCTGGCCGAGCCGCCGGGCTCGCTCTGCGTGACGCCGGTCCAGCCTCTCCCGTAGAAGCCGATGCCGATGAGGAGCTTGCTCGACGGCACACCCTTGCTCTTCACCTTCTGGATCGCCGCGTCGGAGTAGAACCCGGCGATCGGGATGCCGCTGTAGGAGTAGAGCGGGGAGTGCGGCGCCGTCGGGCCGGTGGCTGCCCACGCGCCGAAGAAGTCGTACGTCATCACGTTGTACCAGTCGACGTACTGCGCCGCGCCGCCGTAGTCGGCCGCGTCGATCTTGCCACCGCTGGTCGCGTCCGCGGTGATCGCCGCGGTGATCAGGTTGCCGGAGCCGAACCGCGACCGCAGCGCCGACATGAGGTTGCGGTAGCTGGCGAATCCGCTGGTGTCACAGCTCAGGCCGCAGGCGTTCGGGTATTCCCAGTCGATGTCGATGCCGTCGAACACATCAGCCCATCGCGGATCCTCGACGAGCCGGTAGCAGGAGTCGGCGAACGCGGCGGGATTGGCCGCGGCCTGGCCGAAGCCGCCGGACCACGTCCAGCCACCGAACGACCAGACCACCCTGATGTTGGGGTACTTCTTCTTGAGCTTGCGGAGTTGGTTGAAGCTACCGCGCAGCGCACCGGCGTCCCAGGTGTCCGCGACACCGTCGACACTGGACGCCGCGTCGTAGAACTTGTCGTAGTCGGCGTAGGCGTCACCGATCGCGCACTGGCCATTGGTCACGTTGCCGAACGCGTAGTTGATGACGTTCAGCTTTGCGGCCGATCCGCTCGTATCGATGTTCTTGACGTGGTAGTTGCGCTGGTAGACGCCCCACTCGGCGAAGTAGCCGATGATCCGGTTGCCGCCGCCACCGCCGCCCTGGGTGGTCCCGCTGGCCTGGTTGCTCACCGGGGAGACGTTGCCGGCGGCGTCACGGGCGTAGACGGTGTAGGTGTACGTGGTGCTCGCGGCGAGTCCGCCGTCGGTGTAGGACGTGCCGGTGGTGGTCGTGACCCTGGTCCCGCCCCGGTACACGTCGTAGCCGGTGACGCCGACGTTGTCGGTCGAGGCGTTCCACGCCAGCGAGATGCTCGACGAGGTGGTGCCGGTGACGCGCAGGTTGGTGGGCGCGCTGGGTGGCGTCGTGTCGCCGCCACCGCCGCCCTGGGTGGTCCCGCTCGCCTGGTTGCTCACCGCGGAGACGTTGCCGGCGGCGTCACGGGCGTACACCGTGTAGCTGTACGTGGTGCTCGCCGCGAGCCCGCCGTCGGTGTAGGACGTGCCGGTGGTGGTCGTGACCCTGGTCCCACCCCGGTACACGTCGTAGCCGGTGACACCGACGTTGTCGGTCGAGGCGTTCCATGCCAGCGAGATGCTCGACGAGGTGGTGCCGGTCACCCGCAGGTTGGTCGGCGCGCTGGGTGGTGTCGTGTCGCCGCCACCGCCGCCGCCGGTCACCTCGATGGCGGACACGGTCGCGTAGTTGGCGCCGCCGTTCATGTTGAACTGGACGTTGAGCTGACCGTCGGTCACCGACGCGGTGAAGGTGCGGTCGCATGCGGTGAACGCACCGCACGAGGCGAAGATGTCGAACCCGGACAGGACCGTCGCGCCCTCGATCCGTACGTCGAACTTGCGTTGGCCGGCGGCGTTGGCCCAGTCCTCGACCATCTTCACGCCGACCTGATACGTGCCGTTGGGCACGTCGAACCGGTAGCCGGCCCAGTTGTTGAACAGGTTGTAGCTCTGGTACAGCGCGTCGTCGGTGGTACCAGCGATCGCGTTGGGAGTCGAAGCGGCACCGTAGATGGTGTCGTAGCCCCAACTCCCGGCACTGTAGGCCTGGTCGGCCGACCAGGCCTTGCCGCCGCTGTCGGTGAAGGAGGACCCGTTCGCGTTGACCCGGATCGGGGCGGACGCGGCGTACGCCGCCGGTGATGCCACGAGGACGAAGGAAAGCGGAAGTAGGAGGGCGACCGCGGCGGCGGTGCGCTTTGGCGGGATTCGGAATCTCATGCAGGGCTCCGTGTGAGCGTCGGGGAGAAGCACCTGAAGGCCGGGGAGTGGAGCGAGGGTATCGAGGACCGCGCGTGGCGGCGCCTCGACATTTAGGAACCTTTACTGTATGGAGCGAACGTACCCATCGATTTGTTCACCGTCAATATGCAAGTGATGGTGTGCCGGGGCCACTCCCAGCGTCGGAGCGGCCGCTGGCGTTACACGCCCGGGGCGCGATTGGCATCAGCCGAAAATGGGACCGTCAATGTGGACGAAAGGTATCTGTCCCGGCAGCCTTTTCATGATCAAAACGCTACCGTGCGCGGTATGCGACATGTCGGAACTCTGATCGCCGCGATCGCCGTCGTTCCGCTGGCCTGGATCTTGCTCGCCGCCGGACCGGATCGGTTGACCAGGGCGGTCAGCGCCGTCCGCCGGCGACGGTGGCGGCAAGAGGTGGACGAGCCGGAGCCTGCGCTGGGCGAAGATCTGCTCGGCTTCGGCGCTCCGATCCGCCGGACCGAACCCGAGCTCGCCGCGTGGTATCCGACGAGGTCCGAACCGATCGGTTGGCACCCTGGCAGTTTCGCCTCACTGCGTTCCGATTTCGAACGAGCCATGGTGGTAGGTGCATTCGAGGGGCGGCTTGGCCTTATGATCAGTCGCCATCCCACCTACGTCCGGAGCGTTGTGCGGCGTACGTTTTCCATCCCTGAGCGGATCGGCGGCTTCGGGCTACTGGCCGGGGCTGCGGCACTCGTGTGGCCGGCCTTCACCAGCCGTACGGGGGCAGGGCTTCCCTGCCCGCTGCGGATGTTGACCGGCGTGCCGTGTCCAGCGTGCGGGCTGACGACCGCGGCAGTTGCGCTGGTTCGTGGGCACGTCGGTGCGGCGCTGGCCGCAAACCCCGCGGTTCTCTGCCTGGCCGCGCTTGCGGTCGCGGTGGTGCCGCTGGTCACGTTGCGTGCGGTCGGGGTGCTCCGGCCGCCGCGGCCCTGGCCGCCCGGGCAGCGCCGGCGCATCGGGTGGTTCGTCGTCCCGCTCGTCCTGGCGAGCTGGATCTTTCAACTACACCGGGTCGGCGTCGTCTGACCCATCATTGGGGGAACAACGAGCAATGTCTTATCCACCTGCGTCGCCACAGAACCCATACCCGGGACAGGACCCGTACCAAGGGCAGAACCCGCTACCCGGCCAGCAGCAGTACGGCCAGCAGCCCGTGTACGGCGCGCCTAACCAGCCGTACGGCCAGTACGGCCAACCTCCCTACGGCGCGCCGGGCGCGTACGGCTCGGTCCAGTACGCGACCTGGATTCAGCGCGTCGGCGCCTATCTGGTCGACGGCCTCTGCGCGGCCCCGTTCTACATCCTCGCCGCGATCTTCGGACGGAGCACGGGCGACGACGGCCTGACCCACATCAACGCGCTCTACTTTGTCTTCTACCTGCTCGGCCTGGTGCTCAACGGTTACAACCGGTGGTACCTGGCCGGCAAGACCGGGCAGAGCTGGGGCAAGAAGGCGCTCGGCCTGCGCTTGGTCAGCGAGCAGACCGGCGAGCCGATCGGGCCCGGCATGGCGTTCGTGCGCGATCTGGCGCACTTCATCGACGCCATCATCTGCTACATCGGTTTCCTGTTCCCGCTCTGGGATGCCAAGAAGCAGACCCTGGCCGACAAGATCGTCAAAACGCTGGTGGTCAAGTAACCACATCCTGATGCCGTCCCGCCGGGTCTGCCGGTTGGCAAGCCCGAGCGGGACGGCATCGCGGTACGCACCCCTCGACCGTCGATAAAGGATTGTGCGCGTCGTCGGTGGGCACTACCGTGTGACGCGTTCGCGCATGAGCATGCCGAGAACCAAGGAGATCGAGATGTCGCGGCCACTGACCAGGGTGATGGACAGGCGACACGGCTGACGTCGTGACGGCGCAGCCGCCCACCCGCTCCCGGGTCCGGCGGCTTTTTCGTGTCCGCGTTTCCGACAACTCGATAACGATGCGAACTGCATTCTCGCGGCTCCGACGGCCGGGCGCTCGGGTGCGGGGACGAGGGGTGGCGGCCCGGCGCGGGCCGGCTGCGGCGGGTACGACGACCGCCGGGCTCGCTGGCGGGGAATACTTGCGCTACCCGGCCAACGCGGCGGATCGCCGCCCCTCGTTCCCACGCCGGCGGGCCGCTATGTGGTGACGTTCAGCCATCCGCCATCGATGTAGTAGGTGGACCCGACGCAATAGCTCGCCCGCGGGGAGCAGAGGAACACGAACAGGTTCGCGATCTCCTCGGGGTCGGCGAACCGGCCGATCGGCGCGTTGTCGTTCGCGATCTTCCGCAGGTAGTCCTCCCAGGATGTGTCCGTGCCGGCGGTCAGCAGCTTCGCGGTCTTCTGCCAGTCGGGCGTCATGACCAGTCCCGGATTGACCGCGTTGACCCGGATGTTGTCGCCGATCAGCTCGTTCGCCAGACACTTCGAGAACATCACCAGCGCCGCCTTGGTGACGTTGTAGATGGGCTCGTAGCCGAGCGGCTGTGTCGCGCAGATCGAGGCGTTGTGCAGGATCACCCCGCCGCCGCGGGCCTTCATGCCGGGCGCGAATGCGCGGGCCAGGCGGACCGCGGCCATGACGTGCAATTCCCAGTACGCCTGCCAGCGTTCGTCCGGAGCCTCGAGGATGGTCTCCTCGCTGCCGGTGCCGGCGTTGTTGATCAGGATGTCGGCGCCACCGAACTCCGCGCCGACCGCGGACGCCACGGCCTCCGGCGCGCTCGGGGAGGCGATGTCCGCGGGGACGGTCAATACGCGTACGGAAAAATCGGTCTTGATCGTGTCCGCGACGGCGGTGAGGCGGTCCCCGTCGCGGGCGCACAACGCGAGGTGCGTGCCCTCGGCCGCGAGGCCGCGGGCGATCGCCAGCCCGATCCCAACGGTCCCGCCGGTGATAACCGCGATCTTGTCCTTGAGCTGCAGATCCATGCCGAGCCTCCCGATCTCTTGTGCAGGGGCGGACAATGCACGTTCTCACAGCGCAGGCCCGCCACCCAGTGGGTGGCGGGCCCTCGGCCGGGCTCAGCGTGCCGCGTGTTCCGCGCGGGCCGGCGCGCCCACCTCGTGCAGGTGGCGCAAGGCTTGGCGATACGACTCGATCAGGCCGGCCTGCTCGTAGGGGACACCGATCTCGGTGCAGTACGCCTGCACGATCGGCTGCGCCTTGCTCAGATTCGGCGAGGGCATGCCCGGGAACAGGTGGTGTTCGATCTGGTAGTTGAGGCCGCCCAGCGCCGTGTTGACGAGCCACCCGCCGCGCACGTTTCGCGAGGTCACGACCTGCTTG
>DASYTU010000121.1:0-21014 GCA_036001925.1 Actinoplanes sp. | reverse complement strand
GCTCTGCCGCCGGCCCGGCCTCTGGCTCTGCCGCCGGCCCGGCTTCCGGCTCTGCCGCCGGCCCGGCCTCTGGCTCTGCCGCCGGCCCGGCTTCCGGCTCTGCCGCCGGCCCGGCCTCTGGCTCTGCCGCCGGCCCGGCCTCTGGCTCCGCCTCCGGGTCGGCGGCGGCAAAGGTGCCGCCGGCTCCTCCTTCGGGTGCCGGACGCGGTCCCGCTCACGGCGCCGGTGCGCGGAACAACCGCTTCGCGGCGACGCCGCGTTCGGCGGCCGCGTCCGCCGCTGCGTCGGCGCCGGCCGCTGCGCCCGCATCCGCGTCGGCCGCTGCGTCCACGTCGGCGTCGGCCGCTGCTCCCATGTCCGCGTCGGCCGGGCCTCTCCGGCATGCCGTCGGACCGGACGACCACCCGGCCCCGGCGTCGCAGCGCCCTGCCGGCGGCGGCACACCGCCGCCGGACGACAACCGTCCCGGCGGTGCCGGATCCGGTGGCCCGGGCAAGGGCCGTCCCGGCAATACGCATGGCCGTCGCGTCCTGGTCATGGCCGGCGCCGTCGTGCTCCTGGGCGTCGGGGTGTACGCATGGAGCCTCTCCGTCGGCGGCCAGAACAAGACATCGGCCAACTCGCCATCGGGACCGACCGTCCTGGCGGCGGATGGCAAGTGCGTCGTCAGCTACGCGGTCTGGGAGGACGAGGGGGGCCGGTTCAAGGCGCAGGTCACGGTCGCGAATCGCGACGAGGCTGCGATCAAGAACTGGAGCCTCTGGTTCCTCATGAACGGCGACCAGGTCGTCTCCCGCAACGTGGCCGGCGCCAAGGACGTGCCCATCACCGCCCCGAACGTACGGCTCGACCAGCAGGGCAAGGAGGTGACGGTCACATCGGCCGACACGCTCAGCCCGCAGAAGACGACGACCCTGCAGGTCAACGGCAGGTACACGGCCAGCAACGCCGCGCCGCTCGCGTTCAAGCTCAACGGGAAGACGTGCGAGACGTTCGTGTCCGGCAGGCCAAACGCGCCGTCCCGGCCGGTCGAGCACCTCTCGAACGGCACCGTGCGCCTCGGCCCGATCCCGACGACATCCACACCAGTCCCAGGGGTCACGATCGACGCCAAGGGCATAGCCCACGTCACGCCGACCACCAAGCCGCCGACCGGACCGACCAGCACGACCCGGCCGACGACGACCCCGCCGACGACGCAGGCGGACACGGTCGCGCCTGACCCGCCGACCACCACTACGACGGCCCCTCCGACGACGGCCCCTCCGACGACGACCCCTCCGACGCCGCCGCCGACCCTGCCGACTAACGGCGGCGACCCCTTGGACACGGGGGGATCACCACCGCCACCGCTCGGCACCTGAGTGCGAAGATCGGCCGGCGGGGCCGCAGTTGCGGTCCGCCGGCCGATCGCCGCGGCAGGGTTGCCCTGAGGTACGGCGGATCCCTTCCGGCGCGATCCGCACTGTAGGGCGGCCGCCGCAAGCGGGCCCCGAACGAGCGACGAATTCCCGGGTACGCGACGCCGATTCTGGCAAGAACCCTTCGGCGTGCCTGCGAAATGGCTTGACGCGCGCGAGGAAGATGAAAGTGCAACCGGGTCGCACCTGGCAGGGTTCTCTTCAGCACCGGCGCGGACGTTGGCTGGATCACAGAGCACGTCGTCGTACATCGGGAGTTCGACATGATCAGCACCGTTCAGGACCTGGCGGCGGAGGCACTGTTCGTTTCGTACCTGCAGCCGTCCGAGCGCCCGAGCCGCGGAGCGATCGAAGAGGCCGTGACCGCGATGATCCTTCGCTACGGCAGTGACGGGTGTGCCGCGGGGGTGGCTACCGAGTTCGGCGACCACCCCGAGTCCGCCGTACGCCGCATGGCATGGGTACGCGCGGAGCTGAGCGACGCGATGGCCGAGCCCCGGCACCCGCACTTTGCCAGCTGAGCGGCGTCTTCATCGCAGCCGGGTGCCACCAGCCACGACGGCCGCCGGATTGGCGAGCTGGCTTGGGTCCTCGCGCCTGCCGTGATGGTAGGTGACGATGTCGGCGCTGGCGGACCCTGTGTCAGAAGAGGAAGTAACGCTGCGCCATCGGCAGCTCGGCGGCCGGCGAAGGTGCGACGGCCTCGCCGTCGATACGGACGGCGAAGGTGTCCGGCTCCACCTCGATGCGCGGCAGTGCATCGTTCAGCGGCATGTCCGCCTTGCCGACGGACCGGGTGTTGTCGACCGGCGCGAACGTGCGCTTGCAGCCGATCCGGTCGCCGACCATGGCGTCGATCGCCGCGGGCGCGACGAACGCCAGCGACGTCTGCGCCGGCACCGCACCGTAGGCGCCGAACATCGGGCGGGGCAGCATCGGCTGCGGGGTCGGTATGGAGGCGTTGGCGTCGCCCATCTCGGCGTACGCGATCATGCCGCCCTTGATCACCAGAGCCGGACGTACCCCGAAGAACGCGGGGTCCCAGAGTACGAGGTCGGCGAGCTTCCCGGGCTCGACGGAGCCGATCTGCCCGGCTATGCCATGGGTGACGGCCGGGCAGATCGTGTACTTCGCGACGTAGCGCCGGGCCCGCATGTTGTCCGCGGCACCGTCGCCGGGCAGGGCGCCGCGCCGCGCCTTCATGACGTGCGCGGTCTGCCACGTCCGTATGATCACCTCGCCGACGCGGCCCATGGCCTGCGAGTCCGACCCGATCATCGAGATCGCGCCGAGGTCGTGCAGCAGGTCCCCGGCGGCCATGGTGGACGGGCGGATGCCGATCTCGGCGAAGGCGAGATCCTCGGGCACCGCCGCGTTCAGGTGGTGACCGGCCATCAGCATGTCGAGGTGCTCGCTGAGCGTGTTGCGGGTGTACGGCCGCGTCGGGTTGGTGGACGAGGGCAGCACGTTCGGGTACGAGGCGACCGTTATGTCGGGCGCGTGCCCGACGCCGGCGCCCTCCGTGTGGTACGCGTGGATCGACCGGCCCGCGATCGCCCGCAGCGTCTCGTCCACGAATCCGGCCTCGTTCAGCGTGTCGGTGTGGATCGCGACCTGCACGCCGGACGCGTCGGCGACCCTGAGGCAGGCGTCGATGACCGCCGGCGTCGTGCCCCAGTCCTCGTGCAGCTTGAAGCCGCCCGCGCCGCCGCGCAGCTGCTCCCACATGGACTCTTCGGACATCGTGTTGCCCTTGCCGAGTAGCAGCACGTTGATCGGCCAGGTGTCCAGCGCCTCGATCATCCGCGCCAGGTACCAGGAGTTCGGCGTGACGGTGGTGGCCTTGGTGCCCTCGGCCGGGCCGGTGCCGCCGCCGATGATCGTGGTGATTCCGGCGGCCAGTGCGGTGTCCAGGATCGTGGGGCTGATCAGGTGCACGTGGCAGTCGATCGCGCCGGCCGTGAGGATCCTGCCGTTGCCCGTGATGATCTCCGTACCCGGACCGATGACCAGGTCGGGATGCACGCCGTCCATGGTGTCGGGGTTGCCGGCCTTGCCGAGCGCGACGATGCGGCCGTCGCGGATGCCGATGTCGGCCTTGACAACGCCCCAGTGATCGAGCACGACCGCGCCCGTGATCACCGTATCCGGCGAGCCGTCGCCGCGGGTGGCGCGGGACTGGCCCATCGACTCGCGGATCACCTTGCCGCCGCCGAACACCACCTCGTCGCCCGGCAGCGGTCCGGCGCTGCGGTCCTGCTCGACCTCGATGAGAAGGTTGGTGTCGGCGAGCCGGATCCGATCACCCACGGTGGGGCCGTACAGGGCGGCGTAGCGCCGGCGATCGAGGCTGGTCACCGCGGGCTTCCATGCTCCGGAAGGACACCGGCGAAGTCTTCGTCCGGCGACCCCGCCGGTTCGATGTCCGACGGGTCGGGCGGCGGGAGCAGCGGGGGCGCATCCAGCGGGCCTCCGGTGAGGCCGCGCAGGCCGGTCACGACCCGGCGACCGGCCAAGGGTACGAGCTCCACGTCGCGCGGCATGCCGGGCTCGAAGCGCACCGACGTCCCGGCCGGAACGGCGAGGCGATGACCCCAGGCGGCGCCGCGGTCGAATTCCAGGGCGGCGTTGGAATCGGCGAAATGGTAGTGCGAGCCCACCTGCACTGGCCGGTCGCCGGTGTTGCGAACGGTCAGCGTCAGCACCGGCCGTCCGGCGTTGATCGTGATCTCGCCGTCGCCCGGGATGACCTCACCCGGAATGACCGGCCCGGTCACGATATCGGCCCGTGTACGGTGACCAGCTTCGTGCCGTCCGGGAAGGTCGCCTCCACCTGCACCTCGACCAGCATCTCGGGCACGCCGTCCAGCACGTCCTCGCGGGTCAGCACGCGGCGGCCGGCGTCCATGAGGTCGGCCACCGTCCGTCCGTCGCGGGCGCCCTCAAGCAGGAAGGCCGTGATGATCGCGGTCGCCTCGGGGTAGTTGAGCCGCAGGCCGCGCTCCCGCCGGCGCCGGGCGACATCGGCCGCGACGTGGATGAGCAGGCGTTCCTGCTCGTGCTGGCTGAGGAACAAACAGACCTCCCGTGACCGCCAAGCGCATGCTCGCAGCTCTACGTTTCCGGCGTGTTACCCGCGATGTACGGCCCCAGCCACCTGATCGAGTCACGGGAGCCTGGAAACCGGCCGACATGGCACAGCACGGACCGGCGCCGGTCAGCCCAGGTAGAGCACCGCGTCGACCTCGATGGCCATGCCTTCCAGAGCGACCGGAATTGTCGTGCGCACCGGCGGGTGGTCGCCGGTCAGGTACTGCGCGAAGATCTCGTTCATCTCGGCGAAGTCGCCGAAATCGCGCAGGTAGACCCCGACGCGTACGGCCTGGTCCAGGCTGCCCCCGGCCGCCGCCGCGGCCGCGGCCAGGTTGCGGAACGCGGCGTGCGCCTGCTCGGCGAAGCTGCCGGTGACCCGGGTGCCGTCGGGCAGCGCCGGGATCGCCCCGGCCAGGTAGACGGTGTCGCCGGCGACGACGGCCTGCGAGTACGGGCCACCGGGGGGCGTGGCCTGGTCGGTGGAAACGGCGCGCTTGGGCATTGCTGACTCCTTGTCTCATGCTGACGGCGGTCGCGGAAACTGTTCGTCGAGTCCGTCGACGCCCACGAGCGGCGCGCCGAGCAGGGCGCGGACCTGGCGTTCCCGGCGGTCGAGCGCGGCCCGCTGCGCGCCGGTGAGGGGGATCCACGGGGGCGGCGGTGCCGGCAGTCGAGGCTCGAGCCTCCGGCCGGCGAGGTAGGTGGCCTCGTTAACCAGCCGCAGCGGCGCTCGCCGGGTCTGGCGGTGGGCGTCCACCACCTCGAACGGTCCCGGCTCGACCGCGAACACGGCCAGGTCGGCGGCCGCTCCGGGTACCAGCGTGCCGGCGGCTAGCCCGAGCGCCCGGGCCGGGCGCATGGTCGCCGCGGCGATCACGTCGGGCAGGGACATGCCGGCCGCGAGCAGCTTGGCCATCGTCGTGGGCAGGTCGAACGCCGGGCCGTACAACGACCGGGCATGCAGGTCGGTCGAGATCGTGTGCGGCCGCAGCCCGGCCGCGAGCTGCTTTTCCAGCACGTCGAACGCGAACCCGCCGGAGCCGTGGCCGACGTCGAAGATCACTCCGCGTTCGTGGGCGTCCCGCACCGCGGGACCGAGCGGGCTGGCGATCCCGCTCGCGCAGTGCGTGACGATGTCGCCCGGCCGTACCAGCTCCAGGACGTCGGCGAGCGGTGGCGGGGTGGTGCCGATGTGGACCATGACCGGGAGGCCGCAGGCGGCCGCGGCGGACAGGCCGCGGCGCAGCGGCTCGACGCCGTTGTCGCCGGTGGTCTCGGCGTCGATGCGCACCTTGATACCGCGGATCAGGTCGCGGTTGCGTCGGACGGCGTCGACGGCGAGGTCGACGTCGCAGTTGGCCAGGTCGCGGCCTTCGCCGGTACGCGCCGCGAGACCCTGGCCGGCGATGTTGAGCAGCACCGGCACCCGCACCTGTCGGCCGGCCGAAGAGGCCCGCAGCCCGTCGATCGTGTAGGCCCCGGCCGAGCCGGCGTCGACCCAGGTGGTGACGCCGGTGTACCAGGCGATGGGATCCGGATCGATGCCCCAATATCCGGCGCCCGAGTAGACGTGCGTATGCAGGTCGATCAGTCCGGGCGTGACGAGCCGGCCGCTGACGTCCACGATCTGCCGGGCGTCGCGGGGCAGGGTCGGCGCCACGGCCGCGATCCGGCCGTCATGGACCGCCACGTCGAGCCGGCCGACCTGGTCGCCGCCCACGTCAATGACGTCGCCGCCGACGAACAGCAGGTCGTACGGCTCGGGCACGTCGGACGGCCTCCGGATTCTCGGGGTTCGTAGTAGCTTGCACAGCGTGCGCGACCTGGGTTCCGGCGGTCAAGGTGGGAGACGACTGTGACGCTCGACATTCCCGACGAGCCCGTCGACTGGCGTGCCAAGGGATTCTGGGTACCGGACGGGACGTGGAGCGCCGCGGGGCGGCCGGGGCTCTTCGACGGCGGGTTCACGTGGCCGCTGCTGACGCTGCGCCGGTCGGCGGCCGAGGCGAATATCGCCACGATGGCGGCGTACTGCGCCCGGCACGGCCTGGACTACGCGCCGCACGCCAAGACAACGATGGCGCCGGGCCTGATCGCGGCCCAGCTCGACGCCGGCGCGTGGGGGATGACCGTCGCGACCCCGAACCAGGCGCTCGTCTTGCGCCGCCTCGGCGTTCCGCGGGTGTTCATCGCCAACGAGGTTCTCGACCCTACCGCGCTGCGCTGGCTCGCCGAGGAGGGCACGCGTGGCTGGGAGGTCTACTTCCAGGTCGACTCGATCGCGGGCGTCGACGCGGCCGCGTCTGCCCTCGACGCGACACAGGGCCGCCTGCGGGTGTTCGTCGAGCTCGGCCATCTCGGCGGGCGCACCGGCAGCCGTACGCTCAATGATCTCGAGATCGTGGCGCGATCGGCCGCCGCCGTCGAACGGCTCGAACTCGTCGGGGTCACCGGGTATGAGGGACAGCTCGAAGATCCGGCCGCGGTCGACGGCTTCCTGGACCACCTCGCCGAGGGCGTGAAGTCGCTCTCGGCGGCCGGGCTCCTTCCCGACCCGCCCCTGGTCTCGGCCGGCGGCAGCGCGTGGTTCGACCGGGTCGCCGCGAAGCTGGTGCCGGGCGAGCTGGGCCGGGTGATCCTGCGTAGCGGCGCGTCCGTCGCGCACGACGACGGGTACTACCGGGAGAAGACGCCGTTCCACCGGATCCCGCGGGAGGGACCGCTGACCGCGGCGCTGGACCTGTGGGCACAGGTGATCTCGACGCCGGAGCCGGGCCTGGCGATCGTCGGCATGGGCAAGCGGGACGCGCCGTTCGACGAGGGGTTGCCGATCGTGTTCGACGTCCGGCGCGGCGGTGTGCTGCAGCCGATCAGCGGCCTGACCGTGACGAAGCTCAACGACCAGCACACGTACGTCCAGGTCGAGGTGGACGTCGAGGTCGAGGTGGGGGACCTCCTGCGCTTCGGGATCTCCCATCCCTGTACGGCGTTCGACAAGTGGCGCCACATCCCGGTGGTCGACGACGAGCACCGGGTCGTGGACGTGCTGCACACCTACTTCTGACCGGCGGTCTCAGGCGCGCGTCCTGAGGGCGGCCAGATAGTCGGTGATCGCGTCGCGATTGCGGGTCAGGCAGCGCACCCGCGCGTCGATCGCGTCGCGTTCGCGCTCCAGCGTCGCGATCATCTCGGGCGTAGCGTCGGGGAACATGATCTCGCGCGGGCCGTCGAGGCACGGCAGGATCTGCCGGATGATCCGGGTCGGCAGCCCGGCGTCGAGCAGCCCGCGGATCTGCCCCACCCGGTCGACGAGCGGCTCGCCGTAGTCGCGGTAGCCGTTCGCGGCCCGCGCCGGCGTGAGCAGTCCCTGCTCCTCGTAGTAGCGCAACAGCCGGGCCGGCACCCCGGTACGCTCCGCGAGCTCCCCGATCAGCATGTGTCGCGCCTCTCGTTGCCCTCACATTGATGTCAAGGTTTGAGCATAGGCCGCATGAGCCTCGTCGTGCTGTCCCTGGCGCAGTTCCTGGTCGCCTTGGACTACTCGATCGTCTATGTCGCGCTGCCGAGCATCGGCCGCGACCTGGGCCTGGAGCCTGCGCTCGCACAGTGGGTCATCAGCGCGTACGCGGTGTTGTTCGCGGGCTTCCTGATGGTGGGCGGCCGCCTCGCCGACCGGTACGGGCCGCGACGGCTGTTCATCGTGGCGGTAGTGGGGTTCGGTGCGACCAGCGCGATCGGCGGGTTCGCGCCGGACGGGGCGACGCTGCTGGCCGCGCGTGGGGCGCAGGGCCTGGCCGCGGCGCTGCTGCAGCCCGCGGTGCTGGCACTGCTCGGGACCACGTTCGCGGCGGGGTCGGCGCGCAGCCGGGCGCTCGCGGTGTGGGGTTCGGTGGGCGCGTCCGGGCTCGCGGCCGGCGCGATCCTCGGTGGCGTGCTAACCACGGCGTCGTGGCGCTGGACGCTTCTCATCAACGTCCCGCTCACCGCCGCCGCCGCGTGGGGTGCGGTCCGGTATTTCCGACCCGCACGACCCGCGGCGGCTACGACGCCGATCGTGGCGTCGGTGCTCGGCACCGCCGCGGTGCTCGCACTGGTGATCGGCCTCGCCGCGGGGTCGTGGCCGTTCTTCCTGGCGGCTGCGGTGCTGGCGGCGGCCTTTGTGATCAACGAGGGCGCCGCCCGGAACGTCCTCGTCCCGCGCGCGGTACGGCGGATCCGGTCGTTGCGGTTCGGCGCGGTCGCCGTGGCGCTCTACATGGCCAGCGTCGGTTCGGAGTTCTACCTGGTCACGCTGCTGCTCCAGGCGGACAAGGGGTACGGCCCGCTGCGTGCGGGACTCGCGTTCCTGCCGCTGGCAGCGCTCGTCACGGCCGGCAGCGCGGCGGCCGGCCGAGCTGTCCGCATCCTGCCCGCACGGACCGTGCTCACCGTTGGATTCGCGATCGCCGCGGCCGGCCTCGGCTGGCTGGCGTTGGCGCTCGGTGGCGACTCGTACCTGACCGATCTGCTGCCCGGCCTGCTGATCAGCGGGTTCGGCCACGGCGTCATCTATACGTCGATGTTCATCATCGGCACCCGCGACGTGCCGGCCGACCACCAGGGCGCGGCCGGGTCGCTGCTGACCACGTCGCAGTACGTGTCCGGGGCGGTCACCGTCGCCGTCCTCACCCTGGTCTTGGACGGACACGGCTTCGGATGGGCGTTCGCGGTCACCGCGTTCGCGGCGCTGGCCGGCGTCGTCCTCGCCCTGGTTCCGGATCGCGATGCGCCGGTGAGAGCGACGGCGCACGAGATTGTCGTACCCGCGCGGCAGCATGTCCTGCATGGCAGCTAAGACGGATCTGCGCCTCGAGCCCTGGGACGATCGCGGCCTGGAGCTGGATCGGCGCGCCAACACCCCCGAGATGACCGTATATCTGGGCGGTCCCGAGCCGGAGGCGGCGATCCTCGACCGGCACGCCCGCATCCTGGACAACGCGGCGACCGGCAAGGGGCGGATGTTCCTGATCATGCTTCCCGGCGAGGCCGAGCCGGCCGGATCGGTCGGCTACTGGGAGAAGGAATGGCGTGGCGAGACCGTCTACGAGATGGGCTGGAAAGTGCTGCCCGGCTATCAGGGGCGCGGACTCGCGGTCGCCGCCACCCTGGCCGCCGTCGGCCTGGCCGCCGCCGAGCGCCGCCTCCATTGGGCACACGCGTACCCGAGGGTGGACAACGCGCCGTCCAACGCGGTCTGCCGCAAGGCCGGCTTCGAACTGCTCGGCGAGAGCGACTTCGAGTACCCGAAGGGCAACCCGATCCGCTGCAACGACTGGCGCTACGACCTGACGTCGCTCTCCGGGTTGGCATCCGGGTCCGGTTCGACGAGCAGCCGGGCGTAGTTGGCCATCGACCGCTGGTAGCGCGGCAGGTGCGCGGCCAGCGCCGCGACCGCGATCGACACCGCTTCGCGCTCGCGGCCGACGTCGGTCAACGCCAGCGCGAGTACGGTCTTCACCGCGTCGTCGAGGTGGTCCGAGGTCCTCTCCGCCTCCGCGGTGAGCATCTCGACGCTCTCCCGCGAGCGACCGAGGTTGCGCAGCGAGCTGGCCATCTGGATGACCGCGCGCCGGCGCCGCTCGCCCGCCAGGCCGCCCGCGAGAGCCTGCTCGTACAGCGGCACCGCGAGATCGGAGTGCCCCGTAGAGTCCAGCGACGCGGCCCGCTCGAACAGGCCGACCGGGTCGCCGGGCGGCAGCTCCTCGACGAGCTTCTGCACGAGCGCGAGGAGCTCGGCCTCGTCCCGCTCCTCGATCGACGCCCACGCGTCGGCGATCTGCCGCTCCCATTCCGGTGTGGTCATGCGCGCCAGCCTCGCACAGCGCCGGCGGCCGGCGCGGGCGCCACCGGATCGGGCGACGCCGCCGGGCGCCGCCCCACCGCCGGACGGTGCGATGCCGGCCTCGCCGGACGAGGACGTACCGTCGGAGGAGGCCACTCCTGGCGAGTGGGCCGCGGGGTTGCCCTGACAGAATGTCGGGCGCCGCCCATGAACCCTGATGAGGAGAGACGTTTCCGTGATCCGTACCCATAACGCCGGCACGCTCCGCGCGAGCGACGCCGGCACGACGGTGACGCTCGCCGGCTGGGTCGCCCGCCGGCGCGACCACGGTGGCGTCATCTTCGTCGACCTCCGCGACGCGTCCGGCGTGGTCCAGGTGGTGTTCCGCGAGGAGGATGCACACGCGCTGCGCAACGAGTACTGCGTGCTGGTCACCGGGGAAGTCACCCGGCGCCCGGAGGGCAACGAGAACCCGGACCTGGCCACCGGCGAGGTCGAAGTCGTGGCCAGCGATCTGACCGTGCTGTCCGAGGCGGCGCCGCTCCCGCTCCCCGTCGACGACAACATCGAGGCCGGCGACGACCTGCGGCTCAAGTACCGCTACCTCGACCTGCGGCGCACCGGGCCGGCCAACGCGCTCAAGCTGCGCAGCCGCGCCAACCAGATCGCCCGCGAGGTGTTGCACGCCCGCGACTTCCACGAGATCGAGACGCCGACGCTGACCCGCTCGACCCCGGAGGGCGCTCGCGACTTCCTGGTCCCGGTGCGGCTGCAGCCCGGCACCTGGTACGCCCTGCCGCAGTCGCCGCAGCTGTTCAAGCAGCTGCTCATGATGGCGGGCATGGAGCGCTACTACCAGATCGCGCGCTGTTACCGGGACGAGGACTTCCGGGCCGACCGGCAGCCCGAGTTCACCCAGCTGGACATCGAGATGTCGTTCGTGACCCAGGACGACATCTTGGAGCTCGGCGAGGAGATCGTGCGCAGGCTCTGGGGCGAGCTCGCCGGCGTGACGGTGCAGACCCCGATTCCGCGCATCACCTGGCACGACGCGATGTCGCGCTACGGTTCCGACAAGCCCGATCTCCGGTACGGGCTAGAGCTCACCGAACTCACCGACTACCTGCGTGGCACCGAGTTCCGGGTGTTCGCCAACGCGATCGACGGCGGTGGCTACGTGGGCGCGGTGGTCATGCCCGGCGGCGCGTCGCAGACCCGCAAGGAACTGGATGGCTGGCAGGAGTGGGCCAAGGCCCGTGGCGCGCGGGGCCTGGCGTACGTGCTGCTGGACCCGGAGACCGGCGAACCGCGCGGTCCGGTCGCGAAGAACCTGTCCGCCGCGCACCTGTCGGGGCTGGGTGACGTCGTCGGCGCCAAGCCGGGCGACGCCATCTTCTTCGCGGCGGCGACCGAGCGGCGCGAGGCGCAGGAGCTGCTGGGCGCCGCCCGCATCGAGATCGCCAACCGGGCCGGCCTGGTGGACGAGTCGTCGTGGGCGTTCTGCTGGGTGGTCGATGCGCCGATGTTCGAGCGGAATGACGAAGGCGGTTGGACGGCCGTGCATCACCCGTTCACGTCGCCGAACGCCGAGTGGATGGACCGCTTCGAGGAAGCGCCGGACCAGGCACTCGCGTACGCGTACGACATCGTCGCCAACGGCAACGAGATCGGCGGCGGCTCCGTCCGTATCTACCGCGCCGATGTACAGAGGCGCGTCTTCGACCTGCTCGGCATCTCGCCCGAGGAGGCCGAGGACAAGTTCGGCTTCCTGCTGGAGGCGTTCAAGTACGGGCCGCCGCCGCACGCCGGAATCGCGCTCGGCTGGGACCGCACCTGCATGCTGCTCGCCGGCCACGACTCGATCCGCGAGGTGATCGCGTTCCCGAAGACCCGCGGCGGCTTCGACCCGCTGACCGGCGCGCCCACGCCGATCACGCCGCAGCAGCGCCGGGAAGCCGGTATCGACGCCAAGCCGAAGGCCGGTACGCATTCTCCCGGCACCACCGGCACCGCCGCCCCGGTGGAGCACTCCAACTAGGACATTCGTCGCCGGCGGCAGTCGAGCTTCACCGTCCGGGATGCTGCCGGCGACATTACGGGCTCCGTTTGCCCCTCATGATTTGACCATTCGGCGTTTGTCGATGTCCGAATCGGTGCTTCCTCAAGCCGCGGAGGTTTGTCTTTCCAACGTACTTGTTCGACGGATCTGCCCGTTTGCCGCAACTAGGATGGGTTAGGTTGCGTGCAGGTTACGTTACGAGGAGTGATGGATGTCTGAGGAAACTTGGCTCGCCGCGCGACTGATCCCCACCTCCGGCATCAATGGAGCAGACGAGCAAGAACGTCGGGCGACGTCTGCGCTGTTGGCAGTGATGACATCAGTCCGAGAGTTTGGTCGCGTACTCACGCAACCCCTCGGCGCTCCGGCCGGCCAGTTGCAGACATACATCGAAGTTCCCTTCAAGCAGGGCGACAAGCAATGCTTCCCGGACGGACTCCTGCGCGTTGTGCGTGGCCAGCGGCAGTGGACCGCCTTGCTGGAGGTTAAGACGGGCAGTAACGCATTACAGGCTGAACAGCTCGAGCGCTACCTCGATATTGCTCGCGAGAATGGCTTCGATGCGTTGATCACCATTTCCAACGAAATTCCGCCGGTCGCCGGTCAGCATCCCACAGCGATCGACAGGCGGAAGTTGCGCAAGGTGGCCCTTCACCATCTGCCGTGGAGCGAGATCCTGACGCACGCAGTCATGCAGAAGGAGTATCGCGGGGTCGCTGATCCCGATCAGGCCTGGATCCTGGGCGAACTCATCCGCTACCTCGAGCATCCGCGGTCCGGCGCGATGGAGTTCAGCGACATGGGGCCTGCCTGGGTTCCGGTCCGCGAAGCGATAGGCGCTGGAACGCTGCGTCCGGCTGACGCCCACGCAGCAGAGGTTGCGGGTCGCTTCGACGCCCTCGTACGTTATGCGAGCCTGAAGCTCGGCCGTCAACTGGGCATCGAGGTGATAGCCGCGTTGAGCCGGCGAGACCTCGCTGATCCGGCAGCGCGCACACAAGCGCTCGTCGCCCAACTCACGGCTGGCGGCACGATGACCGGTGGCTTGAAGATTCCCGGAGCCGTCGGGCCGCTGCTCATCACCGCCGACCTTCGCGCCGGGAAGATCATCTGTCAGGTCGACGTCGATGCACCCAAGGAAGGCCGGGTCACGACTCGGGTGAACTGGCTTGTGCGTCAACTGAGGGACGCACCGGAGACGTTGCGGATCGAGGCGTTCACCATGCACTCACGCGGTCCTGGAACCGCTGAGCTACTGAGGGTCGTGCGTGACAACCCGATGGCCGTGATCAGTGAGACCACCAGAGAGTTGAGGTCGTTCCGCGTCGCTCAGTCGTCGGCGGCCGGGACCAAGCGCGGCACGGGTCGCGGCTCTTTCATCGACTCGTTCCTCTCCGCTATCGATGACTTCTATGAGCAGGTGCTTCAGAATCTCAAGCCGTGGATCGCCGCTCCGCCACGACTGCGATCTGCCGATGAGCCGATCGTCGTGGAGCCGGTCACCAAGAGCCTGGTATCGACCTCGATATCGTCTCAGGACGGTCCGCAAGGGAGAGACGGATCGTCCACGGCGACCGCGTCATCCGACCGTCCCGAAACGGTGAGCGACGGCGGTTCAGAGCCTGACGCTGTTCCGGACAGCGAAGCATCCGTCGCCCCCTGATTCGTCAGAACCCTGAGCGGAAAGTTAGACATCACGACGAGTCAAGACATGGGTAGTGTGGCGCAGCTGCTCGCCAGCGGCCTCGACATGTGGCTGATCAACGTGCTGACGTTCTCGGTGTGGTACTGGGAGTTCGACCGCGGCCGTCCGACCGAGCGGGCGCGGGCAGTTACGAGTATCCCGACCTGTTGTTCCCCCAGATAACGGCGCAGGGCATGGCGCCGCCGGCCTGGGAGCCGCGGCACCTCGAATACCTGGCGTTCACGAAATCCACCGCGTTCAGTCCCACGGACACGCTGTCGCTGTCGCGGTGGTGAAAGTTCGTGCTGCTGGCGCAGGCGCTCGTCTCGCTGGTCGCCGCGGCACTGGTGGTCGCGAAGGCGGTCAACGCGCTGCAGTGACCGCTGTCGCCATCGCCACCCGCTGAGGCGGTCAACGTGTTGGAGTGACTGCTCGGACCCTATCCACAAAAGTCTTGCATAATTTCTGTGCACAACTATTATGGAGGCATGGCTGACGAACTCAGGCAGGTCCACCTCGATGCCCGGCAGATCAGGGTGCTCGCCCACCCGCTGCGTGCCCGCCTGCTCGGCCAGCTGCGTCTCGACGGGCCGGCCACCGCGACGAAGCTGGCCGAGGCGCTCGGCACGAACACCGGCGCGACCAGCTATCACCTGCGCCAGCTCGCCGACGCCGGGCTGGTCGTCGAGGAGGAGGGCGCGGGGCGCGGCCGGGAGCGCTGGTGGCGTGCAGCCCACGACGTGAGTAGTTGGCAGCGCAACGCGTACGCCGGGGATCCCGACGCCACCGCCGCGGCGGACTGGCTCAGCAGCTACCAGTTGACCACGTTCGTGGACCGCGCCGAGGCGTGGCAGCGTGCGGCGCCGGGCGAGCCCGCCGCGTGGCGCGACGCGGCCGGATTTTCCGACTACTTCCTCACGCTGAATCCGGGCCAGCTCGATGCGCTGCTCAAGGAGGTCGACGCGGTCATCGAGCGGCACCGCCGGTCGGCCACCGACGCGCCGGCGCTAGATGCCCGGCAGGTGCTGATCTACGTCGCCGGCCTACCCCGGGTGGATCCGTCATGAGCACGCTCACCCCGACCCGCGTCCAGCGCCGTTTCCTGCTGCTGCACGGCCTGCGCTGGCTGCCGGTCGGCCTGATGATCCCGGTCCTGGTGCTGCTGCCGCTGGAGCGTGGCCTCACGCTGGCCCAGTACGGCTTGGCCGCGGCGATCCAGGGCATCGTGGTCATGATTCTCGAGCTGCCCACCGGCGGCCTGTCCGACGCGCTGGGCCGGCGGCCGGTCCTGCTGCTCGCCGGCGCGGTCGATCTGGCCTCGCTCACGGTGCTGACGTTCGCCGACTCCGTCGTCCTCTTCTTCGTCGTCTACCTGCTTCAGGGCATCTACCGGGCCCTCGACAGCGGCCCGCTGGAAGCCTGGTACGTCGACCACGCGCTCGCCGTTGACGAGAAGGCGGACATCGAGACCGGGCTGAGCCGCAGCGGCATCGTGATCGGCGTGGCCATCGCGGGCGGCGCGCTGCTCGGCGGAGGCCTCGTCGCGCTCGGGCCGCTGGGCCGGTTCTCCGCCCTCACGGTCCCGATCCTGGCGTCACTGGTGTTGCAGGTCGTATCCATCATCGCCGTCGCCACACTGATGACCGAGGAGCGGACCGGACGCGGCATGGGCGCGCTGGTCGCCTCGGTACGGAGCGTGCCGGCAGCCGTCGGCGGTGCGGTCGGCCTGCTCCGCCGCTCGCGGATCGTCGTGGCGCTGATCGCGGTCGAGGTGTTCTGGGGCTTCGGCATGGTCTCGTTCGAAGGGCTGATGCCGGTACGTCTCACCGAGGTCGTCGGGGACGCCGAGCACGCGTCCGCCCTGATGGGCCCGGCCGGCTCGGCGGCCTGGCTGGCGTCGGCGCTGGGTGCGGCGCTGATCCCGCTGCTGGCCCGGCGCATCGGTGCCCCGTGGACGGGTGCGGTGCTGCGTGTCCTGCAGGGCGTTGCCGTCGTGGGGATGGCGGTGTTGGCGGGGCCGGCCGGCGTCGTCGCCGCGTACCTGCTGTGCTACACGGTGCACGGCGCCGCCAACCCCGTGCACTCCGGGTTGTTGCACCGGCAGGTCGAGGGGCCGTACCGCGCCAGCCTGATCTCGCTGAACTCGATGGTGAGCCAGCCCGCGGGCGCGCTCGGCCTGGTCGTGCTGACCGCGGTCGCGTCACATGCGAGCGTGACCGTCGCCATGCTGGTGGGCGCGGCCGTGCTGGCTGCGGCCGCGCCGCTGTATCTGGTCGCGCGCCGGCGACCCCGGCCGGTCACTCCGGATGTCGACCCGGTGACGGTGATCCACGGTGGAGTTTCGACCTGACGGTCGGCGGGGTATCAGCACGCCACGTGATCTCGTCCCCGGAGGAACTCATGCTCGCCATCATCGCGGCCGTCGTATTCGGCGTCTACCTGCTGCTCGACCTGCTCGACACCGACCTCGGCGCCCCAGACCTGTTCAACTTCCCGACCATGGCGTCGATCGGATTCCTGCTGCTCTCGCTCTACCTGGCGGGGATCGGCACCGGTCCGCGCACCGGCACTGGCGCCGGCCGCCGGTTCTACGGTCGTCGCCCCGGCCGCGGCTGACCGTTACCGCCGACAAACGGCCCGTCTTCGGTGCATTTCGGGCACCCGAGGGCGGGCCGGTACTGTCGTTGCCGATGGAACTCGACGGGCTCTTTCCCTTGAACCAGCCGGGCGGCGTTCGTACCGCGGGGCCGGCCGGTGCGGAGTCCGCGGCTTTCAGCGCTCCGACCGCCGATTCGCCGCTGCCCGTGCGGATGCGCCCGACCAGCCTCGATGAGCTCGTCGGGCAGGACCATCTGCTCGCGCCCGGCGCCCCGCTGCGCCAGCTGGTCACCGGCACCGCGCCGATGTCGGTGATCCTCTGGGGCCCGCCCGGCAGCGGCAAGACCACCATCGCGCACCTGGTCGCGGCCGCCACCAACCGGCGGTTCGTGGCCATGTCCGCGCTGTCGGCCGGAGTGAAGGACGTCCGCGCGGTCATCGACGCGGCCCGTCGCGAGCGCCGGGCCGGCGGCCCGCCCACCGTCCTGTTCATCGACGAGGTGCACCGGTTCAGCAAGACCCAGCAGGACTCGCTGCTCGCGGCCGTCGAGGACCGTGTGGTGACGCTGCTCGCCGCGACCACCGAGAACCCCTACTTCTCGGTCATCTCGCCGCTGCTGTCCCGATGCGTGCTGCTCACGCTGCATGCCCTCGACGCGGACGACGTTCGCGGGCTGGTCCGGCACGCGATCACCGACGAGCGCGGCCTGGGCGGCGCGCTCACGCTCACCGCGGAGGCCGAGGAGCATCTGGTACGCCTTGCCGGCGGTGACGTACGCAAGGCACTCACCGCGCTGGAGGCGGCCGCGACGTCGGCGAGGGCGCAAGGTGTCACCGAGATCGATCTGGCCATGGCGGAGAAGGCCGTCGACATCGCCGCGGTCCGCTACGACCGGGACGGCGACGCGCATTACGACGTGACCAGCGCGTTCATCAAGAGCATGCGGGGCAGCGACCCGGATGCGGCGCTGCACTGGCTGGCCCGCATGCTGGTCGCGGGCGAGGACCCGCGCTTCATCGCCCGGCGCATCGTGATCTTCGCTAGCGAAGACGTCGGCATGGCCGACCCGCAGGCGCTGCTCGTCGCCACGGCCGCGGCCGAGGCCGTGCAGAACGTCGGCCTGCCCGAGGCGCAGCTCAACCTGGCCCAGGCGGTGGTCCATATGGCCACCGCTCCGAAGTCCAACAGCGTCACCACGGCGCTCGGCGCGGCCATGGCCGACCTCCGGGCCGGCAAGGGCGGTGCCGTGCCGCCGGCGTTGCGCGACTCCCATTACCCGGGATCGCGTGGTCTTGGTCACGGCAAGGGCTATCGGTACCCGCATGACGATCCCCGTGGTGTTGTGACGCAGCAATATGTGCCGGATGATCTGGTCGGCGTGGACTATTACCACCCGACCGACCACGGCGCCGAACGTGCGGTCGGTGAACGGCTGCCCCGGCTGCGCAGGATCGTGCGGGGTGGCGGACCGTCGCCCGACGGTCCGGAAGGGAACGACGACAGCGGCCCACCGGCCGGGGAGGAACAGCCGTGAGATCGCGCGGTGCCGATCGGCCCGACGACGACGCCGACCAGCGCGACGAGCAGGCCGGCCGGAGCCGGCGGCTGTTCGGGCGCGGACGGGCGGAGGCGGCGGTGCCCGGGGAGGTGCCGCAGGAGGAGACCGGCTGGCTCGACGACCTGCGTACCGCCAAGGAGCAGCGCGCCGCGATCGGACCCGGCGCTGCCCCCGGCGAGGCCCGGACCAGCAAGTCCGGCCGGGTGGCACCCGGTCCGCGGGACCAGTCCCTCGAAGAGGCGGACGCCGGTCCGCGCGGCCGCCGAAACCCGCCCGCCGGGCCACCGCGCGAACGGGAGCCTCGCCCCGCGCCGCCGCCGGCCGGGCCGTCCGGCTCACCGGCCGCGCCCTTCGGCTCAGCGGCCGCCCCGTCGTCGCCGGCTGCGCCGCCGCCCCGCGGCCTACTGGCCGCGCCGTTCGCGCGCGGCGGACCGTCCGTGCTTCCGTCGCAAGGCGGACCACCCGTGCCGCCTCCCGGAGGCGGACCGCCTCCCGCAGGCCGATCGCCCGCGCCGCCCCCGGGCGGACGACCGGCCGTGCCGCCTCCCGCAGGCGGACCGCCTCCCGTAGGTCGACCGGCCGCGCCGCCGCCCGCAGGCCGACCGGCCGCGCCGCCTACCCAAGGCAGACCGCCCGCCCAGGGCGGACCGCCCGCCCCGCGTGGACCGGGCGGCCCGCCTGCGGCCGTCGGGCCTTATGCCACGGGCGCGCCGTACTCGCAGGGTGGCCCGCCCGGAGAGGCCGGGCCTTATCGCGATGGTGGGGCGCCCCGAGCGGCTGCGCCTTATCGGGATGGCGGCCCGCCTGGAGCGGCCGGGTCTTATCGGGATGGCGGCCCGCCTGCGTCGGCGCCTTCGCCCTTCGGACGGTCCGGCGTCGTGGGGCGCCCGGTCAGCGGTTCGCCGGCGGCCCCAGCGAGCGGCGGCGGGGCCGGCGCGGACCGCGCCGCGTCGTGGCGCGAAGACTCCGGCTCCTGGCAGACGCCGCCCGGTTCGCGGCACTCGGCTGGCGGGGCGCCCGAGCCCGGGCGCTACCCACCCGAGCCCGGCTCCGGGCGCCGGCCCGTGTCCGACGCTGAGCCGGGCCAGGGGCGCCGGCAGATCGCTCGCGGCGAGTTCGGTGGCCGCGCCGAGGCCTCATCCACCGCCGACCCGATCTCGGTCGTGCCGGTGTCCGGCAACGCCCCCGAGGTGCCGCCGCCGCGACCCACCTCGCCCGCGCCGCCACGGCGGGGTCGCGGCACCGAGCGCGTGCCAGGTAAGGAGGAGCCGCCCCAGCCGCAGCCGTCCGGATATGTGCGACCCGAGTCGGGGGCGGCGGGCTATTCCGGACCTCCGGCCTCGCGCGCGGGCTACCCGCCGGCGGGCAGGCACGACTCGGGTGAGTTCCCCTCGACAGGCCGGCACGGCGGCTCCGGCGAGTTGCCCTCAACTGGCCGGCACGGCGGGTCCGGTGAGTTGCCCTCAACTGGCCGGCACGGCGGCTCCGGCGAGTCTTCGTCAACCGGCCGCCACGGCGGTTCGGGCACGTTCTCGTCGACCGGCCGCCGTGGCGGCTCGGGTGAGGGCCCCGCAGTGGGCCGGCATGGCGATTCGGGCGAGTTCTCCACGACCGGCCGCCGCGGGGACTCGGGCGAGTTCTCGTCAGCTGGCCGGCACGGCGGCTCGGGTGAGTTCTCGTCGACCGGCCGCCGCAGCGACTCGGGCGAGTTCTCGTCGACCGGCCGGCATGGCGACTCTGGTGAGTTCCCCACATCGGGTCGGCACGGCGGTTCGGGTACGGTCCCTCCGGTTGGCCGGCATGGCGACTCTGGTGAGTTTCCCACCACCGGCCGCCACGGCGGTTCGGGTGAGTTCCCCGCGGCTCGCCGGCATGGCGATTCGGGTGAGTTTTCGTCGACCGCCCGCCGCGGCGACGCGGGTGGATTCCCCGCGGTCGGCCGCCGTGGCGACTCGCTCGGTGAGCTGCCGACCGGTAGCCGGCATGCCGACCCGCCGGGCGAGTACGACGGCGACGGTCGGCACGGCGAGCGGCGTGGCGATCAGTCGGAGGTGCGGCCGCGCCGGAGCCGTGCCGCCGAGTCCCGGCCGGAGACCCCGACCGTCTCCCGTGGTCGTCGGCGCGCCGAGCGGCACGACCGTAGCCAGACCAACGGCGACTATTCGCATCCGGGCCTGGGGGAGACCGGCGCTGGGGCGGCCGGCCACCCGAGCGGCGAGTTCCCGCAGCCTGGGCCGCGGGACACCGGCGCAGGTCGCGCCGCCGGCCGGCCCGCCGGGTCCGGTCGGCCGGTCTCGGCCGTGCCCGCGCCGGAAGGCACGTCCTTCGGGTCCCGCAACGCCGGATCACCGGGACGCGCGCGTCCCGGTGATCCGGCGCCGGATGACTATCCCGGCGCAGGCAGTGCAACCAGCTCGGGCGGCCGGCATGGTTCAGCCGACCCGGGTCATCGGTCCGATCCGGTCAGCCCGGCCGGCCGCGGCCGGTCGTTCGATGCGTCGCGCGACCGCGCCGGGCAGTGGCCCGGGGACACGACCGAGGATTCGACCGGCGGCATGCCCGGTGCCATGTCCGGTGGTACGCCCGGTGGCGGCGCGCCCGGCCTCTCCGGTCGGGCCGGCGCGGCCCCGGTGCGTCCCGCCGGCCCGGGCGGCGCAGGGCGACGGGCGGGACGAGGCGCCGCCGCCGCGGCTGGCGGCGCGATAGGTGCCGCTGGCGGGGCGATGGGCGCGGCCGGCGGGGCGATGGGCGCGGCCGGTGGCGCGATGGGCGCCCCCGG
>DASYTU010000120.1:0-23811 GCA_036001925.1 Actinoplanes sp. | reverse complement strand
ACTCATGACGCCTCGCACCGAGATCCCCGAGTGGCCGTAGAAGTCGCGGTCCTCGGCGGCCAGCACGGCCTGCCGGACCGCGACCGGCACGGCGGAGAGCGGCACGTCGGTGTGGTCGGTGGTCCCGACCCGCGCGAGGATGGTGCGGCCGTCGCGGTAGTAGAGCACCGACGCCTGCGGATCCGGTACGCCCCCGGGCAGCGGCACGGAGTCCACGTACGCCTCCGCCGCGGCCACTCCCGTGCCGCACCAGAACAGCACAAGCACCGACGCCCGTGCCGCCACGCGCCGCCATCTCCGCCGCTTCGGTCTCGTCGCCTCCCGGTCCATGCCCCCCAAGACGGGAGCCACCGATCGATCGGTGGCAGCCGATGGCATGGCACTCTCTGCACGCATCTCGTCACGGATGATCTGAGCTGGCCTTTTACCGAGGTTGCACGGACCGCCTATGAGACATGTCTCGATTCATGCGGCACATCGGTAACGCCTCCCGCCGACCGGTAGTACGGCGAGACCCCAGCCCCTATGCTTGCCGCACTGCAAACAAGGGGGGCCTCCGTGCGCAGCCTTCAGATCCTCGTTGTCGACGACGACGACGCCGATGCCCTCATGATCTCCGAGGCGCTCGAGACCGCGGAGCCGCGCGCCACCGTCCGGCGTGTGGTCGACGGTCAGGAGGCGCTGGATTACCTGCGCCGCAAGGGCCGGTTCTCGGACGCGCACCGTCCCGACCTGATCCTTCTGGACCTCAACATGCCGCGGATGGACGGCCGCGAGACGCTTGCCGCCATCAAGACCGACGAGACGCTCAAGGCCATCCCGGTCGTCATCCTGACCACGTCCAGCGCCACGCCGGACATCGTGGCGAGCTACCAGCACCGGGCGAACGCGTACGTCACCAAGCCGTTCGGGCTGGAGGATTTCGAGTCGACGGTGCGCCAGATCGACCGCTTCTACCGCGAGGTCGCCGTGCTTCCGGAGGCAGACTGCAGCCGCCCGGCCGTGTACGCCGACTGCGCTTGGGGTACCCCGGCGAGAATGGCGGACAACAACAACGAAGCGCCCGAGGATCTCGGCGCGCCGGTCTCGTACATGGTGCTCGCGGACGGCACGCCCGTCTGGGACCGCGCCGGCGACCGGGTCGGCACGGTGGAGCACGTGCTCGCCGACGACCAGGAGGACGTCTTTCACGGCCTGATCATCAAGACCCACGACGGCCATCGGTACGCGTCCAGCGACCAGGTCGACGGCATCTTCGAGCGCGGTGTGATCGTGGCCGTGCCGGCCGCGCAGCTGGCCGAGCCGAGCGCGGACGGCCCGGCCCAGGTGGTGGACAACGACAGGCTGAAGAATGGGCTGAAGCGCGCCTGGGAATGGCTCATCCAGCCCCGCTCTTAGGGCCGCGTCGCGCCCCCCGCTGCACCCGTCACAGGGCGATGGAATGCGACTCGGCGAATTCCCAGACGACCGGAAGGAGTTCCTGCGGGGCCTCGATCTGCGGGAGGTGACCGGCGTTCTCGATGAGGTGGACGCGTGCGCCGGGGATCCCCGACGCGTACTCCTGGCCATGCTCCGGCGGCACGATCCGGTCCGCTGCCCCCCAGACCACGAGCGTCGGGATGGTGATCTCGGGTAGCCGCTCGAGCAGGCCGGGGTCGGACATGGCGGTACCGCCGTACGTCCGCAGCGCCTCGCGGTTCCCCGCCATCCGCGCCTTCTGTGCGTCGGGCAACGCATCGACGTCGATGCGGAACGCGTCCGGGCGGTAATAGCTGAGGTCGGCCACCTCGTCCATCGTCAGCGAGAAGAAGTCCGCGATCGGATGGCCGTCGACCGCGAGGCCCACCGCGTCGACCAGCACCACACTGCTGATCCGCGGGCTGTCGCGCAGCGCGATCTCCGCGGCGATCCAGCCACCGATCGAGTTGCCGACGACCGTGACGTCGGCGAGGTCGAGCTTGTCGAGGAGCGCGGTGTAGACCGCGGCCAGGCCCTTCATGCTGTCCACGCCGGCCGGGCGCCGGCTGCCGTCGAAACCGGGATGAACCGGCACGAGTACGCGGGCGGGCTGGGAAACGGCGAGCAGATCGGCGAAGCCGGCGACGGACTGTGGCCCTGCTCCACCGTGCAGCAGGAGGAACGCGTGCCCGCGGCCTTGGTCGTGGACCTCGACGGGGATCGGGCCGACGCCCTCGACGGTGACGGTTATGGTCATCAATGAACCATAGAGGACCCCGGCCAACTGAAACAATCGTTTGCGATGGTTCTATGGCGAATACACAGCGAGAGAAACGGGCGCGGGTTGCAAACGAGTGCAGTCCAGGTCATGCTATCTGCACCCCGTCCACCACCGCAGCCGGAGGACCGATGGCGACCGTTTCCCTGCCGGACGAAGCGGATGTCGTCGTTCTCGGTGCCGGGCACAACGGGCTCGTCTGCGCCGGTTACCTCGCCGAGGCGGGGTTGCAGGTTGTCGTCCTGGAGGCGCGCCCGCTGGTCGGCGGTAACACGGTGACCGAGGAGCTCACGCTTCCGGGATTCGCGCACGATTCCTGCTCCTCCGCGCACGTACTGATCCAGTCCAACCCGCTGCTAGCCGACGACGAGCTTGGACTCATCTCGCGCTGGGGGCTGGAGTACGTGCACACCGACCCGGCGGTCGTCCTTCCGCAACCGGACGGCGACAGCCTCGTGATCCACCGCGACCTGGAGGCGACGGTCGACGAGATCGGACGCTGGTCCGCCTCCGACGCGGCGGCGTTCCGCAAGCTGATCGAGGAATGGACCGCCGGCTTGGCCGCCGTGCACGGCCGCTGGTCGTCGGCCCTGCCCCTGGGTGACTCGCCGGCCGCGGACGCGTACCGGGAGCTGCGCGCGCGTTCCGCGTGGGCGGTGGTGCACGAACGCTTCCAGCACCCCGCCATCCGTTCGATGGTGCTGTGGCTGTCGTTGGCGACCATCCAGGACCCGCGCCGTCCCGGGACCGGTGTCCTCCCGTCGTCCATCGCGGCCGGGCGCTTGCGGTTCGGTTGGTCGACGCCGGTCGGCGGGTCGGGTGCGTTGCCCGCGGCGCTCGTCCGCCTGCTGGAGGCGCGCGGCGGCTCGGTCGTCTGCGACGCGCCGGTGTCCCGCATCGAGGTGAGCTCCGGCCGGGCGGTCGCGGTCCGGACCACCGACGGCCGCCGGCTCCGCGCCCGCCGGGCCGTTGTGGCCAGCAGCCATCTCGCTCGGTTGCCGGAGCTGCTCACCGGCCCCGGCGGCCTGGAACGGGCACCGGACGACATCGCCGCGGCCCGCGCCGCGTGGCAGCCCGGGCTCAGCGTCTTCGCCGTGCACGCGGCGCTGCGCGGCGATCTGGCCTTCTCCAGCCAGGGCCGGTCCCTGCGGTCGGTCGCCGGCGGCCTCGGCAGCACCGAGGGTGTGGCCGCGCAGCTGGAGGCGTTCGGGCGGGGCGAAACGGACGCGCGCGACCCATGGCTGCTCGTCGTGAACCAGACGGTCGTCGACCATTCCCGCGCACCCGGCGGCGGCACGTTCAAGATCCTCACCATCGCGCCGTGGGACCGCGCCGACGGCCGGCCCTGGTCCCGCGCCAAGGACGAGTTCGCCGGCCAACTCATCGAGCGCGTCGGCGCCCGGGTACGCGGCCTGGCGGTCGACGACATTCTGGCCGTCCGCGCGGAGTCCCCCGTCGACATCGCGGCCCACAACGTACACAACCTCGGCGGGTCCTGCCACGGCGGCGAGTTCGCCATGCCGGACGGCGAGATCCTGGTCGGCTGGCCGAGCTACGGCACCTCGATCGACGGCCTCTTCCTCACCGGCTCCACCAGCCACCCGGGCGGAAGCGTCAGCGGCCGGCCCGGGCGCAACGCGGCGCGTGCGGTGCTGCGCGCGCTCGAGCTCGACCCGGCGACCGTCATGGGACCGAATTGACGCTCGGGGGCGGACGGCCGCGTGCGGCCTCCTTTTCCGCCAACCGAGCCGCCAGGTACGCCGCACCGGCGCGGTCCTGGTCGTTGGGGGGGCGCCATCAGGGCGTAGATCAGACCCATGACCGCGAAGACGACGGCCAGCCCGATCGGGATCAGCAGGCTCGAGACGGTCGCGCCGGACAGCGAGCCGGACCGTTCATGCTCGTGCACGGACATGGCGGACATGCCGGTGAAGTGCATACCGTTGACCGCGATCCCCATGATCAGCTCGGACGCCACGATGACCACGGGCCGCTGCACGGTGGCGGTCAGCCACAGCGCGACCGTGGGGCGATGATGGCGATGGCGATCGACTCCGCGACCCGGCTGCTCCGATAGGTGATGTCGCCGTCGAGGCGCATCGCGGCCATGCCGGTGTAGTGCATCGCGCCCACGCCGAGGCCGGCGATCACCCCACCGATGGCGATCCGGGCGAGCTTCGCCCTAGACCCGACGAAGACGACGATCAGTCCGATGCCGACCGCCACGATGGCGATGGCTGCACTCGCCGCATTCACGCCCACGTCGTAGCGGATCGGTGTGCCGACCACGCTGAACCCGAGCATCGCCACGAAGTGCATCGCCCAGATCCCCGTACCGCCGATGGCGACCGCCGCAAGGCTGAGCCACCAGGCGCGCCAACCGGCGCTCGGCGCCGAACGCAAGCGGACGGCGCAGATTGGGCCGAGCAGCGAACCGAGTGCGGACAGCACCTAGCTGAAAGTAGGAGTAACCCATCCATAGTCGAAATGATGGATTTCTTCCATGCCGGGTTCCCTCCGGTCGATGCCTGCGATGCATCGTGCCTTCGGAACGGCTGTTCGACAGAGCGATGTGGCGTCACTCTCGCCAGATATGGCCGATAGGACGGGCTCCACCGGCGAAGCGGCGGTGCTCTAGATCGACGAAGGAGCACGTGAGCTGCCCGAACAGGTGAGGGCCGGCACGGGTCACGGGGCGGCTAGCCAACCCGGCAGATCGAAGTCAGGGAAGGCTGATGTGAAGATCGAAAGGTAGCGGCTCGAAGAGGATCGTGAAAATCGTTCCGGCGCAGCCAGGGTGGTATGCGCGTTGGCGGTTCGGTTCGGAACGGACTATGTCGTACCCTGTCTCGGTGTGGGCGCTGGTCGAGGAGCCGGTCCAAGCACTCGGCAGGTCGTCGGCATCGATGCCGGCGGTCAATGGCCCGGCGGCGCGGACAACGATCCTGGTGCCGACGTCATCCGCTACATCTATCAGGCGCCCGAAATCGGGGAGCGGCCGACGTGTTCAACCCGGTGCAGCCCCGCATGGGAAACCAGGCGGTAAGAACTCCGAAGGGCGGCCATCGTGAGAATCGCGGTCATCGGGTGCGGCAATGTCGGCAGCGCCTTGGCGCGGGCCTTCAAGACGGCCGGCCATGACATAGTGCTGAGCGCCAGGCATCCCGCACACGCGAGCAAGATCGCCGACGTGCTCGGGGTGACCGCCGCGGACACCAACAGCGAAGCGGTGCAGGACGCCGACATGGTGGTGCTGGCGGTGCCGGGGAAGTCCGTGGCGCCCATCCTGGACGAAATCGGGGAGCTGATCGTCGGCAAGATCGTCGTCGACCCCACCAACCCGACAGACGACGATCCGGACGTGATCCTGCGGGCGACCGGGTCGCTGGCGGAAGCGGTGGTCGTGCTGGCGCCCGGCACCAAGGTCGTCAAGGCCTTCAACACGGTCTTCGCGAGCCGGCTCAACTATCCCGTCGTCGACGGGATACCCCTGGACGGCTACTACGCGGGCGACGACACCGCCGCCAAGGAGACGGTGGCCGGTCTGCTGGCGGCAATGGGCTTCCGCCCGATCGACACCGGGCAGTTGCTGACCGCACGCGCGTTGGAACTGATGGCATTCCTGCACATGTCGCTGAATGCCCGCAACGGGTGGCCATGGCAGTCGGGGTGGAAGTTGTTAGGCCCGACGGGTTGATGCCCGCAGCAGCGAACGTCCGCTGCGAGACCACCTTCGTGGCTTGTACCGCATCCGCCAGTTCCTCGGCCCCGGCGATATCCCCGGCCATCGGCTGTTCCAGGAACACCGCCTTACCGTGCCGCGCCGTGTCCGCGGCCGATCAAGGATGACGGCGATGTGCGCTATCCGGATGCATGCCGACGAGATCGAGACCGATGCCGAGATGGTGCGTCGCTTGCTCGCTGGGCAGTTCCCGCAGTGGGCCGGTCTGCGGATCGAGCCCGTCGTGTCGTACGGGACCGATCACGACATCTACCGGATCGGCGAGCATCTGGCCGTTCGGTTGCCGCGCATCGGCTGGGCAACGAAGCAGGCGGCGCGGGAAGCGGAGTGGCTGCCGAGGCTCGCGCCGCACCTGCCGCTCGCGCTTCCGGTGCAGCTGGCGATGGGGCATCCGGCGGAGGGTTACCCCTTCGAGTGGTCCATCTACGAGTGGTTGCCCGGCGAGAACGCCAACGGCACGATCGACGACCTGGATCAGGCCGCTGTCGATCTGGCCGCCTTCGTGACCGCGTTACGCCGGATCGACACGACCGGCGCCTTTCCGCGTGCGCCGCATAGTCGAGGCGGCCCACTCGCGGAAAGCGATGAGCAGGTTCGCCGGTCGATCGCACAGCTCGGCCGCCGGATCGACGGCGCTGCCACGCTCCGCTCGTGGCAGGAGTCGCTGGACGCCCCCGAATGGGACGGTCCGGAGGTCTGGGTGCACGGCGACCTGCTGCCGGGCAACCTGCTCGTCGTCGACGGCCGCCTGTCGGCGGTCATCGACTTCGGTGGCCTCAACGTGGGCGATCCCGCGTGTGACCTGCAACCGGCGTGGAACGTCTTCGCCGGCGACAGTCGTCTGCGGTTTCGTGCCGACCTCGACGTCGATGACGCCTCGTGGTTGCGGGGCCGCGGTTGGGCGCTCAGCCAGGCCGTGTCCGCGCTGGCGTACTACTGGAACACGAACCCCGGGATGGTCCGGCAGACCTCGCATGCGCTGGCGCAAGTCCTGACCGACAGCAGCGGATGAGCGACTCAGCCTTTCGGCCTCTCTGCCGAGGCCTCTCTATCGCACCTACCTTGCCGAAGCCACGCCCGGCCGCGCCGTCCCCCGTGGACAATTCCGTTAGCACCCACCTTCCACATGGCGGCGGTCTCGTCGTCTCGGAAGGCGCTGTCCAGCAGGGCCGCGACCGCCCGATCAATCAACTCCGAACAACCGGCTGGCGCCTCTGCATTGACGGCGACCGATTTCATGGCATTCGGGTCGTCGCGCAGATGCCGCGCATTGGCTGGTGAACTCTCAGCGTTTATTTACCATCCAGTAACACGAAACGTTTTCGTATCAGTCAGCCACCGGGTGCCGTCGATGGGAGGGAACGCGATGCGAACACGTCCTGTTGGTCGAAGGCGAACCTGGGGGCGGGCGGCACTGGCCGTGGCCTCGGCCTCCGCGATCATGATCGGAGCGTTGCCCGGCGTGTCGATCGCGGCGCCGGCCCGGCCGGCGGCTGTCACCGACTACTGCGGCGGCCAGTGCAACGACATCCTCCCGCCGGGCCAGAACGGCAACGCCACACTCCTCGACATCCTCGCGCACAAGGCGCTCGGCACCCGGCCCGCCCACTCGGCGGACCAGCTCGACAAGTACGCCAACCTGATCTACAACTACGCCGGGCTGACCGACGCTCAGCTCACCAACTTCTACAACAGCGCCGCCCTCGGAGTACCGACCTGGCAGGTCGAACGTATCGAGCGACCGCGCGCGGACGTCACCATCGTGCGCGACCGGGCGACCGGGATTCCGCACATCACCGGGACCACCCGGGCCGGCACCATGTTCGGCGCGGGCTTCGCGGGGGCTGAGGACAGGCTGTTCGTCATGGACCTGCTGCGCCACATCGGACGCGGCCAGCTGACGCCGTTCGCCGGCGGGGCACCCGGCAACCAGTTGCTGGAGCAGAGCCTATGGCGCTCCGCTCCCTACCGCGAGGCCGACCTGCAGGCGCAGGTCGACCGGCTGCGCGAGCAGGGCGCCGAGGGAGCTCAGCTCTTCGACGACGCGACCAACTACGTGGCCGGCATCAACCAGTACATCACCGCCTGCATGACCGCCCGCCCGGTGTACTGCCCGGGCGAGTACGTCCTCACCGGACACCTCGACGCCATCACCAACGAAGGCGGCCCCGAACCGTTCGCGCTCACCGATCTGATCGCGATCGGGGCCGTCATCGGTGGCCTGTTCGGCGGGGGCGGTGGGGCCGAGATGCAATCCGCGCTGGTCCGGATCGCCGCCCGCGCCAAGTACGGCACGACAGTGGGCGATCAGGTGTGGCAGGGCTTCCGCGAACAGAACGACCCCGAGGCCGTACTGACCCTGCACGACGGACAGAGCTTCCCGTACGGCGCCGCGCCGGCCGACCAATCGGGGGTGGCCATGCCCGACGCCGGCACCGCGACGTTCGAGCCACTGGTGTACGACCGGACCGGCAGCGCCGCCACGAGCCCCGCCGCAGGCTCGGCCGGCACCGGCGTCCTTCCCGGCCTGACCATCGGGACCGCGCACCAGGGCATGTCCAACGCGGTCGTCATCTCCGGCGCGAAGTCGACGACCGGCCACCCGATCGCGGTGTACGGCCCGCAGACCGGCTATTACTCGCCGCAACTGCTCCTGATCGAGGAGTTGAACGGACCGGGTATCAGCTCGCGCGGAATCGCGTTCGCGGGGCTCAGCATGTACGTCCTGATCGGCCGCGGTCCCGACTACTCGTGGAGCGCGACATCCGCGATTCACGACGTCACCGACACGTACGCGGTGCCACTGTGCGAGCCGGACGGGTCGACCCCGACCGTGAACTCGCAGGCCTACCTGTGGCGGGGCACGTGCACGCCGATGGACGTGCTGGAGCACACCAACAAGTGGACACCGACGGTCGCCGATAGTACCCCAGCCGGGTCGTACCGGCTGCGGACGTTGCGTACGAAGTATGGACTGGTGCAGTGGCGGGGCAAGGTCGGCGGTCAGCCGGTCGCGTTCACGATCCTGCGCTCGACGTACCAGCACGAGGCGGACTCGGCGCTGGGGCTGCAGCGGTTCAACGACCCCGAGTCGATGCGCACGGCCGTGGGCTTCCTGAACTCGGCGTCCGAGATCAGGTACGCGTTCAACTGGTTCTACGTCAACTCCGCCCAGAGCGCGTACTTCACGTCCGGCCTCACCCCGATGCGCAATGACCGCACCGACCCGAACCTGCCGACTCGCGCGGACCCGGCGTACGAGTGGGAGGGCTGGAATCCGGATGACAACTCGGCGAGCTACCTGCCCGCGGCTCAGCATCCGCACGCGATCGACCAGGACTACTTCGTCAGCTGGAACAACAAGCAGGCCAAGGACTTCTCGGCGGCCGACGGTAACTTCAGCTTCGGTTCGGTGCACCGTGGCGACCTGCTCGACGAACGGGTCAAGGCCGCCCTGGCCGGCGGCGCGAAACTGGATCGGGCCGGTACGGTCCGGATCGCCGAGGACGCCGCCACGGTAGACCTGCGGGCCGAACGGCTCCTGCCCAACCTGCTGCGCGTGCTGAACAGCCAGCCGTCGACCGATCCGGCGGTGGCCGACGCGGTGGCGAAGCTGACCGCGTGGCGGCAGGCCGGCGCGAGGCGGATCGAGACCTCACCCGGTTCCAAGGTCTACCGGTACGCCGACGCGATCCGGATCTTCGACGCGTGGTTCCCGCTGCTGGTGGCCGGCGAGTTCAAGGCACCGCTCGGCGCCGATCTGTATTCCGCCCTCGTCGACGCCCTGCAGATCAACGAGTCTCCGTCCGGTGGCCAGCAAGGCGACGTGAGCGACCTGCCAACGTCGACGAACGAGGCGCAGCTCCACAAGGGCTCGTCATTCCAGTACGGCTGGTGGGGTTACGTCGACAAGGACATCCGCGCGGTTCTCGGCGACCCGGTGGCGGCCGCGTTTCCGAAGACCTTCTGCGGCGACGGAGTCCTGTCGGCCTGCGCGCAGGTGCTGGCCTCGACGCTGGTCCAGGCCGCGGCACAGCCGGCGACCGAGGTGTACCCGGCGGACGCGACCTGCACGACGGCCGGTAACCAGTGGTGCGCCGACTCGATCGTGCAGACCCCGGTCGGTGGCATCACCGACCCGCCGATCGCCTGGCAGAACCGCCCGACGTACCAGCAGGTCGTGTCGTTCCCGGCCGGGCGCGGCTGACCGCGTGCGTCCGAACGACGGGTCCGGCCCGCCCGTCATTGCCGGAAGAACCGTTCGAGTACGGGCGCGAGGGCTTTCGGGTCGACCATGTGGGTCTGGCCATCGATGGTTTGGCGGTGCGCGTTCGGGATGCTCGCCGCGATGGCGTCCGCGGCCTCGGCGAAGACGTCGGCACGTAGCCGGCTCATGTGCGGGTCGATCGTCGAGCCCGTGGCCACCAGGGTCGGCCGGGTGATGCGTGCCAGGCGGGCGGCCGGTGGCTGGCCATCGGCCAGGCAGGCCGCGCCGTAGGCCAAGGTGTGGGCAACCGCTTCGAGGTCGGGCCACATAGGCGAGTTTCGTGCCGACACGATGTCCTGTTCGGGTGCGCCCGCCGTCCGCATGAACAACGCGAACGCGTCACCACGGCGACCCTCGGCCAGCAGCGCGTCAAGCTCCACGACGTACTCCCGCCACCGCTCTGGGCTGCCCGCCAGGCCGTACGGCACTTCGTACACCGCGAGCCGGTCGATCGCGACTCCGGCCGCGGCGGCCTCCAGCGCGAGCGCACCACCGGCCGATACGCCGTACAGATGCGCCGGTCCGCCGGCCACGGCCAGGATCGCCTCGATGTCCTCGATCTCTCGGGCCACGGCGTACGGCAGGGTGTCGCCGCTGTCGCCCCGGCCGCGCTGGTCGTAGTTGTACACGGTGAAGTGCGCCGCGAGTTCCGTCGCGAGCGGCGCGTTCTCCGAGCGGCCCAACAAACCGCCCGTCAAGATGAGCGCAGGCCCGGTTCCGAGACGTTCGTACGCGATCGACGTGCCGTCCTTCGAACTCGTCCAGTTCATCACAAACCTCTGCCAACTACGTAGGTGCCGTTGCCGATCGACTCTGGACGTGGGTGCCGGATCTCGCGATGCTTTTAGCTATGACTAAATCGTGTTGGGGTGTGGCGCCGTCATGATCGAGTGGACATTCACCCCGGACGACGTCGCGCGGATCAGATTCGCCTTCTCCCCGCTGGCGGAACTGGTACGCAGCCTGATCGTGTTGCGCGCACCCGAACGGCACGCCCTGCACCTGCCCTGGGTTCACGCGGTCCGGCCCCGGCTGACCGGCCTCGACCTGACCGAGCTGTTCGCCCTCGTCCCAGTCCACGGCGACACGGCCGACTTCCTCACCTCGCCACCCGCATCCGCGCTGCCCGACATCACCGCCGAACTGCAGGCGCTGCGAGACACCCCCGCGGGCCGGGTGGTCACCGACGTTGCCGAGATCCACGGCCTACCGGCACCCGTCATGCGACGCATCCGCGCCGACCCGACCGGCGCCGCCCACCGCATCGCCGACACGCTCGACGCCTACTGGCATCTGGCGCTGGCCGAACACTGGCCCCGCATCAGGGCATTGATGGAAGCCGACGTGCTCTGGCGCGCCCGCCGGCTGACCCTGGGCGGCGCCCGGGCCCTGTTCGACGACCTGCACGAGACTGTCACCTGGCACGGCGACCGGCTGTCCGTCACCGATCCTCACCACTACAGCGGTCACTTGTCCGGCCTCGGGCTGCTGCTGGCACCCAGCACCATGTGCTGGCCGGCCGTACGGAAAATGATCGAGCCCTACCAGCCGACCATCACCTACCCCGCCCGCGGCATCGCCACCCTCTGGGAGACCGCGCCACCACCGGCACCCGACGCCCTCGCCGCCCTCATCGGACGCACCCGGGCCAACCTGCTCGCCGCCCTGACCGAACCGACGTCGACCACCGCACTCGCCCGCCGCCTATCGATCACTCCCGGCGCCGTCAGTCAACACCTCTCGATACTTCTCAACAGCGGCCTGGTCATCTCCACCCGCGTCGGCCGCGTCGTGCTCTACCGGCGAACGCGCCTGAGCGACGCGCTCGCCGGCAGAGCCACCACCGCACCGTGATCAGCGGACGCCGGGCTCGATGACGTCAGCTCGTGGTCCACTTCTGGTTGTTGCCGCCGTTGCAGGTCCAGATCTCCACCGGCGTGTTGTTGGCGGTGGCGTTGCCGGTCACGTCGAGGCAGAGTCCGGACTGGACCCCGACGATGGTGCCGTCCGCGTTGAACCTCCACTGCTGGTTCGTACCGCCGTTGCAATCCCAGATCGCCACCACGGTCCCGGGCGTCGTGCTGTTGCCGAGCGCGTCCAGGCACTTGGTGCCGTAGACCTGGAGCTCGCCGTTGGACAGCCGGGTCCACTGCTGGTTGCTGCCGCCGTTGCAGTCCCAGATGATCACCTGGGTGCCGTTGGTCTGCGTACCGCCGGGCACGTCGAGGCAGCGGCCGGACTGGACGCCCTTGATCGGGCCCGCCGGCGGTGGCGGCGGGCCGGCCACCGGGGTGATCGAGAGGTTGTCGAACTGCGCCGTCACGCCCTGGCTCGTACCGAGGCCCACCTGACCGCGGCTCCACGCGGAGTTGGTCAGGGTGGCGACGGTGGCGCCGTCGATCTGCGCGGTGATGGTGCTGCCGGAGAATGTCAGCGCCAGGTTGTGCCACGAGTTGGTGCCCAGCGCCGCGACCCGGCCGCTGGTCAGCGTGCTCATCGAGTCGCTGGTGTCGTTGCGGAGCAGCCACCATTGGCCGTCGTCGCCGACCTGCAGGTAGTACGCGTCGAGCCCGGCGTCGCCCATGTACGCCTGCGTGCCGGCCCGCCCGATGAGCTGCGCCACGCCCCCGCCCTCGAACATCACGTCCGTGGAGACCTTGTAGTTGGACCAGCCGACGTCGCCGAGCAGCGCATGCGGGATCTTCACGCTGTCCCACATGATCGGCTGCTGCGGCGCCATCTGCCGGACGCACCGGCCGCCGCGGCCGCCACCGCAGTTGACGATCTCGAACGCGCCCTGCATGTCGGCGAGGTACCTGGCCTCCGTGCCCACTGCGTACCCGTCGTAGTTGTCGCTGTACGGCAGCGCCATCGTCCCGGACGCCGGGCCGGTCGCGGTGCCCTTGCCCTGGCCTGTGGTGGTGCTCAGGGTGTAGACGTAGCCAGGCTGCAGGGTAACCGTGAAGCTCCCGCCGGACGGGGTGACGTCAGCGGTGTGCAGGAAGTAGTCGCTGCTGCTGGTCGACGTGACCTTGGTGGCCCAGACGTGCACCGTGCCGGTGGACAGCCCGCCGGTCACGCTGGCGGTGAAGGTCTGCGCCACGGTGGCGTCCATCGTCTCGATGACGGTGGACCAGTCGCTGGTGCTGGGCGAACGCAGCGACACGTAGCTGCCGTTGCTGCGGTTCCCGCCCAGGTAGCCCGACGCACTGTCCAGGTAGCGCCAGCCCGGCTTGGTGAACTGCGTGGTGTGCGCCATCACCCAGGCGTTCTTGCCGATCCAGTACGCCCCGGACCACGGCTGCGGAGCCAGCGCCACACCCATCGTCGGGTAAGGGATGTTGGGGGTGATCGCCGCGACGACGGGCCAGTTGATGTACGCCGTCATCCGCCCGTCGATGTAGTCGCGGTTGATCCCGCGGGCCAACGCGACCGCGCCGTCGTTGTAGTCGTCAGAGCCGTTCTCGCTGGCCCACAGTGTCTTGCCGGACGCGGTGGCGTTGGCGGACACCGGGCAGTTGGTCTGCGGGCCGCGGTAGCCGCAGACGTAGTGCGAGCCGAGGACGTCCACCGCGGCGGCGAACGACGGGTCGCTCAGGACGTCGTTGGCCGGATCCCAGCTGGTGTCGTCGGCGATCACCTTCACGTTGCCGTACCCGCGGCTGACCAGCATGGACTTGAGGTCCTTGAACCAGTTCTTGTCGTAGCCCTTCTCGTTCCAGCCGCCGAGGTAGTCGATGGTCAGCCCATGGCTGTTCTTCGCGCAGTCCAGCCAGGAGACGTAGTAGTTGATCATGTCGGTGGACCAGAAATTGCCGTTGCCGATCCAGCCGGGGGCGCCCCAGGCCAGCCCGACCAGCCGGATCCCCGGGTTGCGCGCCTTGGCCTGCTCCATGAGCCACCACTCGTAGCCGCGGTTGCAGTTGAGGTCGGTCGCGGTGTGCTGGTGACTGGGCTCGGCGCCGCTGGTCGAGTTGGTATCGCCGCCGACCTCGACCTTGAGGATCTGCATCGCCGCGCCGTACCCGGGCTTGAACAGGTAGTCCAAGATCTGGCTGCGCTGCGGTTCGGGATAGTCGATCAGCAGGCGGCTGTTGCCGCCGCCGCCGCTGATCGCGCCGACCCCGTCGAAGGTACGGCCGGAGGCGGTGCCGTTGATGGTGACCGTGGTCGCGGCCGCGGCCGGGGTCGCGGGAAGAGTGGTGGTTGCAGCCGCCGTAAGGCACAGGGCCGTCAGTACGACGGCGCGCCGGTGGGTATCACGCAGCACAGACATGAACAAACTTAACCACGATCCACCACATTGAGCAACGTAAATGTTTATCTGTGCGCGAATGGCGTTCGATGGGCATGCCGAATCGCCGGTCCGCGCTTAGCGGGCCGGCGACGCGACACTATTCGGTCAGGAGAGAACCCATTGTTGGTTCGGGCCGCCGTTGCAGTCCCAGATCACGAGCCGGGTGCCGTTCGCGGTGTTGCCGGCGGGGTCGTCGAGGCAGCGGCCGGACTGCGGATTGACCAGCGTGCCGTTGCCCTGGGAACGCCAGGTCTGGGCACCGCCGCCATTGCAGTCCCACAGCTGGATCACGGTGCCGTTGGCGGTGCCGTTGCCGGTGACGTCCATGCACTTGCCGAGGGCGTGCAGCGTCCCGTCGGCGGCGACCGTCCATTTCTGGGCGTCGGTGCCGTTGCAGTCCCACAGTTGGATCGCGGTGCCGTTGGTCGAATTGTTCGCGTTGACGTCGACGCACTTTCCGCCGATGCCGGTGATGGGACCGGGCGGCACCGCCCATTTCTGATTGGGCCCTGTGCCGCAATCCCAAATGATCAACTGTGTGCCGTTAGCGGTGTCGCCCCCGGGGTCGTCGAGGCAACGGCCGGACTGCGGGTTGACCAGGGTGCCGTCGGTCTGCACGCGCCAGACCTGGGCGCCCGTGCCGTTGCAGTCGTACAGCTGGATGAGCGTGCCGTTGCCGGTGCCGGCGGCGGTGACGTCGAGGCACTTGCCGAGCGCGCGCACCGACCCGTCGCCGGGCAGGGTCCACTGCTGGGCAACCGTGCCGTTGCAGTCGTACAGCTGCACCGGCGTGCCGTTGGCCGAGTTGGCCGCTCGGATGTCGACGCACTTGCCGCCGATGCCGGTGATCGGCCCGGTCGCCCCGGCGGACGGTGGCGGCGGCGTCGACCCTCCCGACGTGTACACGGCGACGTAGTCGACGAGCATCGGCACGCCGGGCTGGGTGGACCCGGTCGGGCCACCGCCGAACGCGGCCGGGAAGCCGCCGCCCATGGCCACGTTCAGGATGATGAACATGCCGTGGTGGGTGGCGTTGTTCCAGGTGGTCGCATCGACCTGGTTGGCGTTCACGGTGAAGTAGTTGTTGCCGTCGAGGTACCAGCGCATCTGCTCGGGGTTGGTGCTGCGGTCGTACTCCACGGCGTACGTGTGGAAGCCGGTCTGGCAGCCGCCGCACGCGCGTTCCCCGGAGCCGATGCCGGTGGTCTCGTTGCACGGCCCGCCCGGGCTGGTGCCACAGTGGAGGGTGCCGAAGACGCTGCTGCGGCCGTTGATGTCCTCCATGATGTCCCACTCGCCGATACTCGGCCAGTTCGTCGCCCCGACCGGGCGGGCCGCCGCGCCGAGCGTCCAGAACGCCGGCCAGTAGCCCAGCGCGCCGGCGCCGGACACGTTGGGCTGCTGCAGCCGGCCCTCGATACGCACCTTGCCGCCCGCCGGGGCGGCGAAGTCGGTGCGCTGGGTCTCGATCCGGCCGCTGGTCCAGTTTCCGGCGCCGTCGCGCAGCGGCTTGATGACCAGGTTCCCGGCGCCGTCCTGGTAGACGTTAGCGGTGCTGTTGGTCATGTACTCCACCTCGCCGGTGCCCCAATTCGGTGCGCCGCCGGGGTAACTGGTGCCGATGTCGTAGAGCCAATCGGCGGTGTTCACGCCGGTGTTCGCGGCGCCGTTGAAGTCGTCGGCGAACACTTGAGTCCAGCCGGGCGGAGCCGGCGGAGCGGACGCTTGCGCGGCGGGTGCGGCGGCTACGACGGCGCCGCTCATGCCGAGCAGGGCCGCGGCGGCGAGCGCCAATCGTCGTGTACGGGGACGCCGGGCTTCGTCAAGAGTCACGAGGACCTGCCTTGGAGGTGAGGTCGGCGAGGTGCAACCGGGGATGTGGGGAGGCGCGACCAGCGGATCGTCGTTCATTGGAAACAAAGTTGTCAATATCTTCACACCGGCCTACTGAGAAGCACATTTTCCAACAGGTTGCAATTGACACATGTAACGGCAACGGCGAGGATCACGCCGACTGGGCGGGCGCCGTGTTCCAGTGCACCTGAACACGAGTGCGCCTGAGCACAGCCGGTCACATCGGGCCGGCCTCGCGGGTCTACTGGTATGACACCCCGCGAGGAAGGACTGTGACCGGTGGACGAGGGCGAGTGGCTCACCGAGCGCTTCGAAGAGCACCGCACGCGCCTGCGCGCGGTGGCGTACCGGATGCTCGGTTCGGTGAGCGAGGCCGATGACGCCGTCCAGGAAGCCTGGCTGCGTGTCAGCCGCGCCGACACCAAGAGCGTCGAGAACCTTGCCGGGTGGTTGACCACGGTGGTGGCGCGGGTGTGCCTGAACGTGCTGCGCACGCGGGAGTCGCGACGCGAGACGCCGCTGGACGTCCATGTGCCCGACCCGATCGTCAGCCCCGAGGACGGCGGCGACCCCGAGCACGAAGCGTTGCTCGCCGACTCGGTCGGGCTGGCGCTGCTGGTGGTGCTCGAGTCGCTGACGCCTGCCGAGCGGCTCGCGTTCGTGCTGCACGACATGTTCGCCGTGCCGTTCGAGGAGATCGCCCCGCTGATCGAACGGTCACCGGCCGCGGCGCGGCAGCTCGCTAGCCGCGGACGCCGCCGCGTACAAGGGCGGGCCCCGGCTCCGGACGCCGATCTGACCCGCCAGCGTTCGGTCGTCGACGCGTTCTTCGCGGCCTCCCGCAACGGCGACTTCGACGCGCTCGTCGCCGTGCTCGACCCGGACGTCGTGTTGCGGTCCGATGGCGGGCTCGCGCGTCCACGCCTCACGCTCGAGCTCCACGGCGCCCGGTCGGTGGCCGAGCAGGCGGTCGCCTCCACACGGCTCTCCCCGTTCGTACGGCCGGCGTTGATCAACGGAGCCGCCGGAGTCGTCGTCGCCGCACGCGGACGGCCGTTGTTCGTCATGGCGTTCACCGTCACGGGCGGCAAGATCGTCGCCATCGACGTGCTGGCCGACCCCGAACGCCTGCAGCAGTTGGACCTGACCGGCCTCGACGACTAGCCGACTACTCGGCCGGACCGCCCGGTCGTCGCGATGCGCGGCCTCGGCGATGCGCTTTCACAACGTCGCGCAACTGGTTGCAAGATGGGAGTCCGCTGCCACGCAGCCGCGTAGGCGCGCGCCGCGTCGGTGGAGAAGGACACCGCTCCCGATAGGCTCATGCGCGATCACTACCGTCGGGGAACGGAGACCAGGTGGTGCCGGCCGAACCTCAGCCTGTCCGACCGCGGGTGGCTCTGTTCGCCCTCGGCGGCACGATCGCGATGGCCGCCGGCACCGCAGGCGTCGTGCCGAGCCTCGATGCGGAGCAGCTGGTCGCCGCCGTGCCTGGCCTCGCCGACCTCGACATCGACCTGCGGTGGATCGACTTCCGCAGCCGCCCGGGCGCCTCGCTGACGATTGCCGATCTCACGGAGCTGGCCGCCGCCGTACGGCTGCACTTCGACGGTGGCGGTACGGGCGTGGTCATCACGCAAGGCACCGACACCATCGAGGAAACGGCGTACCTGCTCGACCTGCTGCATGACGGACCGGAGCCGATCGTGGTCACCGGCGCCATGCGCAACCCGACCCTTGCCGGACCCGACGGTCCTGCCAACCTGCTGGCCGCACTCCAGGTCGCGGCCAGCCCGAAGGCCGCCGGGCTCGGTTGCCTCGTGGTGTTCGCGGACGAGATCCACGCCGCGGCCCGGGTCCGTAAGACGCACGCGACGAGCCCCGCCACGTTCGCCTCACCGAACGGAGGACCACTCGGCTACCTCGTCGAGGGCGCACCGGCGGTGATCAACCGGCCGGTCCACCGGTTCACCGTCGCTCGAACACTGCACCGGCAGCCCAGGGTCGGCCTGTACACCGCCACGCTCGGCGACGACGGCATGCTCCTGGACAAGTTGAGCGCGTACCTGGACGGGGCGGTCGTCGCCGCCTTCGGCGCCGGTCATGTGCCGGACAACTGGGTGGTCAGACTCACGAACCTCGCCGGACGCATCCCGGTCGTGCTCTCCTCCCGGGCCGGCGCCGGTCCGGTCCTGCAGGCCACGTACGGATTCGCCGGATCTGAACGTGATCTGCTCGCACGAGGCCTCATCCGCGCCGGGCTGCTGGACCCGTACAAGAGCCGGATCCTGCTGCACTGCCTGCTCGCCGCGGGCGTCGAGCGCCCGGGGATCGTGGCGGCCTTCGCGGCGGCGGGTGGAGTCGACGACCGTCCGGTTTGAAGCCCACCGGCGCGCCGACTTCAAGGCAGACGAGCTTGCGCCGCGGCAACTCTCGGCTGCGCGCAACCCGGTGTGGCACGCCGACGAGGCTGATCAGTGGCAGACGGACGCGAGTACGCGTGCCATGTTGCCGCCCGCGATGCCAGCGGTCTCGGCGTCGCTGAATCCGGTGCGCCGCAGCGCCTGTATCAATGTGGGGAAGTCGCGTTCTCCGCGGTAACCAGCCATCAGGCCGGGCACGCCGTTCATGTCGGTGCCGATACACACGTGGTCGGGGCCGGCGGTGCGGGCGAGGTGGCCGGCGTGGCGGGCGAAGTCATCGGGGTCGGTGATCCCCTTGCCGTGGTGCCGGAACGGCCATAGGCCGACCAGCCCGCCGGTTGCGCTGATCGCGCGGATCTCGTCGTCGCTGAGGTAGCGGGGAAAGTCGTGCAGCGACCGCGCGCCGGTGTGTGAACAGATCACCGGCACGGTGGTGCGCTCGCAGACGGCGAATGTGGTCGCCCGGTCGGCGTGCGCGACGTCGATGAGGATGCCACGTGCGTTCATCTCGGCCACCGCCTGGCCGCCGCGCGCGGTCAGGCCGGGGTTGCGCCGGCCGGCGCGCACCTCGGGGCTGGACGGTTGTCCGTTCCATGACATGGCGATGGTGCCGAGGGCGTTGTCGGCGAAGTGGACCAGTCCGATGACGCGAACACCGGCCGCGTGCAGCGCGGCCAGCCGCGTGAGGTCGTCGCCGAGGACGTCCGCCCCTTCCAGCCCGAGCATGACCGCGGGTCGACCGGCGTCGCGGGCGGCCTGGATGTCGGCGATGGTGGTGGCCACCCGGCAGCGCGCGGTTTCGGCGTCGCGGCGCAACTCATCGAGCTGGCGGCGCACAGCCGACCACGCGTCGGCCGGCCACCGCCAGCGGGTTACCAGCCGGTCGCCAACGGCGCTGGCGACCACCGCGTCCACGCCAGCGGCAGCCAGGTCGGTCAGCGGCGAGTCTGCCGGGTGTGACCGGACGGTGATCCGGCGAACGGCCTGGACGGGTCGTGGCAACAGATGGGTGCCGTGGCCGTGTGCATCGATCACGAGCGTTCCTCCGGGCGGCAACCAATGCTGGGCTTGCTCACTCACTCTTGTTCACCTCAATTCCGTGCACGGTTCGTCCGAATCGCCTGGTCGGAGCACTCACTGCTCATTCGGCCCGTCGACCATCCTTGCGATCCGCTCGTACACCCGTGCGGCCAGATCATCGTCGCGGCCGGCGCGGGAGGGCTGCCCGACCTTGCTGTTCTCGGTGATCCACACTCCGGTTTGGCCCGCCAACCGTGGATCCGTCGCGGCCCGGATCACCGGCCGGGCGGCCTTCTGCGTCGATCGGCGGCGCTGCACGAGGCGGATCATCGGCCACCAGAGCCGCATCGTCGGAGGCATCATCCGCGGCGTCATCGCCGCGACCTGCTCGGTCCAGGCGCCACCCGGGTTGACCATGAACACGGATACGCCGCTGTCGGCCAGCCGGACACCAAGGTGTCGAGCGACCAGAAGCTGGACCAGTTTCGCGCGGGCGTGCACGTCGAAGCCGCGGTAGAACCGCTCGGCCTCGAGGTCGTCGAGATCGGGCTTGGCGAACTTGTGCGCGTCGGAGTTGACGAACACGACGCGGCTGGGTGCGGCCGCGCGCAGCGCGGGCACCAGCTCCAGGGTCAACCGAAGCGGCACCAGGACGTTGGTGGCCAACGTGGCCTCGTGCCCCTCCCCGGTCACCCGCCGATCGGCGTACATGCCGCCGAAGTTGTTTACGACGACGTCCAGTCGCCCATGCTGGCGCACCAGCCGCTCGCCCAACGCGCGGGCATCGGCGAGCGAGCTGAGGTCGGCGGCCTCGAACTCGACTTGCCCCCGGTTCGTCCGGTCCTGGATGTCCCGGGCCACGCCTTCGCCCCGTACGGGGTTGTGTCCCACGATGATCACGTTGAATCCGTCGGCGGCGAGCCTTTCGCTGGCGGCCCGGCCGATGCCGGCGGTCCCTCCCGTCACCACGGCAGTACGGTCCGGCATGATGCTCCTTCCGCGCGAGCGGGGGTAGTGTCCCGCCCGCCTAATGGTGCCCGCGGTGAGTGGTGAGGACGTCGGTCAACTGCGCGGCGAACTCGGCCGGCTGCGTCATCACACGTCCTTCGCAGCGGAGAAACTGTCCTTTGCGGCCAGCTCACCGGCCGGTGGAGACGGGCGTTCGCCTTGGATGGTTCCCCGCGGCGCTAGGAGTTGGCCAGGCAATCACCAGGAGCCCCTCGGCCGATCGTGAGGAGCGGCACCGGGGCAAGGCCGTGCTCCTCCATGGGCGCAGGCGCACCCCGTCTAGCCTCGAGTCGTGACCGTCCACGAGCTCTCTCGCACCGACGCGCGTCGCATTGCCGTGCGCGCGCAGCTGTTGTACAAGCCCGCCGCCAAGCGTCGTTGGGGGTACTTCGCGCTGCCCATCCTGCACGGCGACCGCCTCGTGGGAAAGCTCGACGCCACCGCCGACCGCGGATCGGGCGTGCTCCGGGTCGACGCGATCCACCAGGACGAGGCTTTCGACAAGGCCGCAGCCGCGGCGGTGGATCAGGAAATCAAGGATCTGGCTCAGTGGCTCGAGTTGGACCTCAAGCTGCCCGGATGATGAGTAGGGTCGGAGTCGATGCGGACGAAGCAGCAGCTGACCGATGCCATCCGGCAGGAAGGGCGGGCGGCCCTCGTCGTCAACGCCCACTCCCGCCGGGGCCGGCGGCTCTACGACGACGCCCGGTCGCGGCTCATCGCGGTTGGCTTCACGCTGCTCGGGACGTACCCCGTCGACCAGCCCGGCGAGCTCCACAAAGCTATCGCCGACGCCGTTGATCTGGTCCCGGACCTGCTCGTCGCCGGCGGCGGAGACGGCACGATCAGCACGGCCGCGCGCATGCTCGCGCACCGCGACATCGCGCTCGGCCTGTTGCCGCTGGGCACCACCAACAACTTCGCGCGTACGGTCGGTATCCGGCCCGACCTCGACGACGCCATCACGATCCTCGCGGACGGCAAGGTGATCGACGTCGACCTCGGGCTCGCGGGCGACATGCCGTTCACCAACCACGTGGGCATCGGTCTGTCCGCCGACGTGATGCTCAACGCGCCGCGTCCGCTGAAGCGCGTCACCGGCCGGCTCGCGTACCCGATCACCGCGCTGGCCCTGCTGACCCGGCACCGCCCGCTGCGCGCGGTCGTGCGCGCCGACGGGCGCGAGCACGAGTTCGTGACCCACCAGCTGTACGTGGCCAACGGCGGCTACCACGCTGGGCGGCCGATCACGGCGGACACGGACGCCGACGACCGGCTCCTGGTCGCCTACCCGGTGGGCGGGCCGAAACGCCGCGAACTGCTGCGCGAAACCGCGCGCAACGCGGCGACCGGTCACCGCCGTACGCTCGCCGACGAGCCCTTCCTCGCGGTCGACCAGCTCTGGCTGGAGACCGACCTGCCGGCTCGCATCGAGGTCGACGGCGAGCCGGGCGGCCTGACTCCGCTGCGGATCGGCCTGGACCCGAACGCACTGCGGGTGATGGCATCGGCCGACACCCCGGATCGCTAGCGCCCGGCGTCGGGCGGGATAAGCCGGTGCGCGATCGCGGCGGCCTCGAGCCGGCCACCTACCCGACCGCCAAGCCCTCCCGGCACGAAGGCGTCGGTCACACCGCGCACCTGGAGGAGCCCGAGCGCTTCAACCGCGAGCTGGCCGCGCTGACCCGGCTCGTCTCGTCGCAGGGCTCGCCGACCGTAGGCGGCTCGTGTCGGCAATCGCCTTCAGTGTCAAGCCGTTGAGCTGACGAGTGCTGGCCGAGCCTCGTGTTGCAGTACGGCGACGGCCCGCTGCGGCAACGCCCACCCGCAACGGCGCTGCAGCTCGGCCAGGCGCTGGGCGGCGCGGCCGTACGCCGCAACTCGCTCGCCGTCGTGCGGCGTCTGCCGAGCCACTGCCAGCAGCGCGGCCGCCTGATCCAGCAGGGCACGCTCACCCGGCGCGAACTGCACGGCGCGCAGCCGATCGGCGGCCTCGTTGGCGGCCGTCCAGGCGCGGGCAGCACGGTCCGCGGCCACGGCGAACGCGTCGGCTACCGATCGTCCGGGGTATCTATCCGTCGCGAGCGCACAGACCTCGGCGAAGGCCTCGACGAACTGTGCGGTGACCGGCTGCCGGACGTCGGCGAGGGCCGGGCGGCGCAGCACCGCCTGCGGATCGCACTCGTACGCGGCGAAGGCCACCGCGACCGCGCGATAACGCGCCGCGGCAGCGCGCCACCGTGATCGAGATCCGGCGGCGAGCCAAGCACGGCCGCCTCCGACAATGTCGGCAAGGCGCGTGTCGCGGAGAACACCCCACAGCAACAGCAAGACCAGCAATGACCCCAGCAGCAACGCCGGAACGACCGGCCACAGCCACCACAACTCGAAGCCATCGCCGTGTAGTCCGTGTGGTGGGTACGGGTGGTCCGGTCCCATGCGCGTCCTCCAACCGCCGGCCTCTGACGCACCTACCTTCAGAAACACACGCTAGGTCGGCTGCAGACGCCCGTCGAGCGATGCTCAGCAACGCTCAGCGGATTCTTAGCTTAGCTGTTGAAGAACTGGCTGGAGTTGTACGGCGGGATGCGTCGGTCGATCTTTGCGCGGTCGTTGGCGGAGTTGTCGCGCTGACGAGCATCGGCGAGCAGGCCTAACGGACGTTAGCGTGGATCAACCGGTGCCGGCGCACCGTCAGGGACTATGAGCGACAGGCCGCCCACCACGCGGCCATGGTCCAGTGGTCGATGGTCATCATCATGACCCGGCGTCTGGCCCCGCTACCGCGCCCAGCGCCGTTTACCCGCCCCGCAGGCGGCCTGATCCGGTTCCTCAATCGGCACCGCCGATGTCCATGTCAACAGCGTCAAGGATGCCGCACATGTCGGTGTCGCTGGTCCAGTCGCTGCCGTCCGGTGGTGGTCGACCCCACGGCATGTCCGGTCGGTGAACCTCGACCAGTTC
>DASYTU010000119.1:0-1608 GCA_036001925.1 Actinoplanes sp. | reverse complement strand
GGTCCTCCTCGGTCTTGACCCATCCGCCCTCGCGGATTCCATTGAAGATGGCGGCGCTCTGTGCGACGAAGTTGGTTACGCCGGTCGCCTCGGCCGCGGCCAGCAGGTGGTCGGTCCCCTCGCTGCGGAGCCGGTTGGTGGAAGCGAAGAACCGCTCGGGCTTCCTCAGGTTGGGCTTGCCGGCGTGCGCCTCGGACAGGGCCGTCATCTGGTGCACGATCGCGTCCGGCCGGGCCGCGGCCACGGCCTCGCCCACCGACGCCGCATCCAGCCCGTCCATCACGACGCCCTCGGCGCCCAAATGCTCCAGCAGCCCCAGCTTGCCCGCGCTCGTCGTCGTCGCCGTCACCTGGTGGCCGCGCGCCACCAGTTGCGGCACCAGACGACGCCCGATTACCCCGGTCCCGCCTGCAACGAACACTCGCATCACGTCACCCTCCCGATCCGGTACTGGCTCTCGCCCCCGAGACGAGACAGCCCGGCAGCCTGTGACATGGGAGACGGCCCCGCGGACGTCGGCTGCGTCGGAACGTCATCGGACTGAACGGGAAGCGCAGCTCGTCTGCCGCGATAGTTTGCGGTTGGCTGCGACCGGCGCGGAACCACAATGCTCCCATGACGGCAGGCACGGCCAAACCAGACCGAGGTCCTGGCAGAGTTGAGCCTGCGGGGTCACCGGACAGGGTCCTGGCCTCGGCGGGCATGGTGCCGGATCGGTCGGCAGGAACTCCGGGCGCGCCGCATTAGAACGCCTGGCCGCCCACGTCCACCTGGCCATGAGCCACCAGCCAACACAGCGCCTCGCGTAGCGCGTCGAGCGAGGTGTGCCGCGGGCGGTAGCCGAGCGTCTCCCGGGCCCGGGCGATGCTCGCGGTGATGCTGCGCAACACATGCTCCCGCGACGTCGTCGCATGCTCGCCGCCGACCCGATCCTCGAACTGCACCCAGTCGACAAGGTCCAGCACGGCCTCCCGGCCGAACCAGCCGGCCACCCCGGCCGCCAGCCCGCGCAGCGTCATCGCCTGCTCGGAGACCACATGGAAACTCGAGCCGATCGCCGCCGGCCGGGTCAGCGCCCGCTCGAACGCCTGCGCCACGTCATCGGCGTGCACGTGGTGCAAGACCCCGAGCCCGTGATCGGGCAGGGCGAGCGGCTTACCCAGGGCCAGGCAGGTCCACACCCCGGGATCGAGATTGCCGGCCGGGTTGATCACCGGCCAGCCCGGGCCGCTGATGTGTCCCGGGTGCAGCACGACACTGGGCACGCCGCCGGCGAGCGTCTCGCGATGGAGCAGCGCCTCGATCTCCGCCTTGCCGACGCCGTACTCCCCGTACGGCGTGCGCGGCTCGCGCGCCGCGGCTGAGCGCGAACACCTCGTGTCCGGCGCGGACCAGCCGCGGGACCAGGTAGGTGCCGATATGGCCGGTGGCGCCGATGACCACGACTCGACTCATGCCCGGACCTCCCTGCCTCACCCCGGCCTCGCCGCGCGGGAAACGGCCGGCTCGTAACCTATTTGACCGCGCCCGCGGTCAGCCCGGCGACGTAGTAGCGCTGCAGGATCAGGAAGATGACGATGCAGGGAATCATCGTGACGACAACGCCCG
>DASYTU010000118.1:0-21293 GCA_036001925.1 Actinoplanes sp. | reverse complement strand
GCGCGTGGACCGACCCGAAGTAGCGCTTGCCGGACCCGAACACGACGGGTACGACGTCCATGCGCACCTCGTCGATCAGGCCCGCGGCAAGCACCTGGCCACCGACGTCGCCGGCGGCGACCTCGACGATGCGGTCACCCGCAAGCTCCTGCGCCTTGGCTATGGCTGCCTCGATGCCGTCGACGAAGTGAAACGGCGCCTCAGGGTCCCAGCCCTCGGGCGCCGGCCGGTGGGTCACGATCACGGCGTGGTCGACCCCGCCCGGAGGCGTCCCGTCCCAGCCGTCCGTCATGTCGAAGACGTGGCGACCGGCGATTGTCGCCCCGATCTGATCCCAGTAAGACCGGGTGTAGTCGTAGGACGTCTGCGACACCTTCAACGCGCCGCTCTCGTCCAACGGGACGTCACCGCTGGTCAACCATTCGAACAGCGGTCCGGGCTGGTCCTTCTCGTCCGCGACGAAGCCGTCCACCGACACCGAGGCGTACATGACCACCTTGCCCACGGGACTCTCCTCTGCCTTGGGGTGCGTGCCCCCAAATTAGCGTGTCGTGAGCCGTCGCTCTTGTACAAAATCAATCGGCCGGCAGCGGCCAGCCGTCCAGCGCGTGGCCGGGATGTTCGCGCAGGAACCGCCGCCGGACTTCGACGTACCGGCTCGGCGTGAGCCCGGTGAACGCCCGGAACTCGTGGCCGAAGTGGGCCTGGTCGAAGTAGCCCGCGCCACCGGCGAGCTCGCCCCAGTCGATCGGTCCGGCGGGGTTGATCGCGAACACGGCGGCGGTGAAACGGTAGGTGCGGGCCAGCCGCTTCGGCGTGACGCCGATGAGCTCCTTGAACCGCTGTGCCAGATAAGTGCTGCTGACACCGGCCGCCACGCTCAGGTCGCCGATCGCCGCCGCCCCGCTGGTCGCCGCGATGGCGCTGCTCGTATGGCGGACCAGCCCCAGGCCGGCGGTCTCGCACAGCCGTCGCATCAGCTCGTCCTCGAGCAGCGTCAGCATCTCGTGCGGTCCGTCCGCCGTGGCCAGCCGGTCTCGCAGCTCAGCAACGGCGGGCCGGCCCCAAACCTGCTCGACCGTCACCGGCCGGTCACACAGCTCGGCCGCGGGCATCGGCAGGAACGGCGCCAGCCCCCACGGCTTGAAGTGCACGCCGACGGACCGGGTCCGGCGTGGGTAGCCGAACTCCAACGCGCGGGTGGGCATGGTGACCACGCAGCCGTCGGCGTACTCGGCCGTCTCGATGTCGGTGCCGCCGCGGATGCGGAACGGCGCCCCGAGGTTGATGATGAGCAACGCCGACGGCGCCGGCGGCAGCGTCAGCCGGGCGTACGGCGGCGCACCCTCCAGGTAGTAAAGGTCGTCGATCAGCCCGTCCAGCGGCGGTCGCGGCACTCTGGACACGTACTCCATACGCACAGCATCGCCGACGCCCCGCCGGCATCGCGCGCCGGGATGGTCCCGCCGCGCCGCCGCCAGCATCGAGCGGGCGCCGATCACCGCGTTCATCGACTTCGATCTGTCGAGGCCAGCCAGCCCGCTGTTCGACATCGCCGACGCCCGCACCCTAGCCAGCTCACCGTGCCAGGCAGTCCGAGCCCAGCTCAGGAAACCCCTCGAGCAGAGCCCTCGCGCGCTTGATACCGCCGGCGCCTGAACAAGGTCGGGCGCGCATCTGCCGCGATGCCGCGAGTGGCTCGCGCAGCATGGAGGACGTTGTGTGGGTTGCAGGGACCGGTTCATGATCTTGCTGAAGTGGTGCGGCGGCGAACCGCTGCGATGGTCAGAGATGGTCCCTGAACTGGGAAAACGCGGTTCTTATTCTGCCACGTATGGTCCACCACATTAGATTTAAACCGCTATGTCCGAATGGTCTTCGGCTTGTGAAGCGGACCCAGTGTTGTGACCTGTGGCAACGTGGTCTGCTGGGCTGGTTCGCACAGAAGTATGGTTCCCCGATGGCCCCGCTGACCGCACTCGTGACCGTCATCTGATCCCATCACGGAACTCAGCGACCATGTGACGGCCGCGGCAACTTCTGGAGGGCCGGCCTTCTAACGGGGAGAGGGGTGCCGGTCAATCGGGGCTGCCTCTCGGTTCTGTGGTCAGCGGGGCGGTCGTAGATATCTACGCGCTCACGGCGGACGAGACGGCCACCGAGCGGCACGAGATGCTGCATCTGTCGGCACCCAAGCCGGTCGTCACGCGGGGGAGGTGAGCCGCCGCACGGCCGCGACGAGCGTCTCTCGCTGGACCGCGAGGTCGTCCCCGGAGGCGACGTGGGTCTCCGCTCCGCCGTGGATGAGCGTGAGCAGGAGTGCGAACAGCTGGTCGGCGGGCAGGGCGGCGCTGACCTTACACGCCTTCTGCGCGGCGGCCACCGCGTCGAGCTTGCGCTTGTTCGACGCGGCGGTCTCGGGTAGCTGATTCATCACGCCAGGGCGTTCGAGCTGGTGCCAGCGCACGAGCCGGGCGAGCTGCGGATGCGCGACCGCGAAGTCGAACAGGGCCGCGGCGTATGCCGGGAGTCGCCGGCGGTGAAGGGGACGGCGTCGAGCACGAGAGCGATGTTGGCCTCGAGGACGTTGTCGAACAGCCCTTCCTTGCTGCCGAAGTACGCGTAGATGAGCTGCTTGTTGGCGCCGGCTCGAGCCGCGATCCGGTCCACGCGCGCCCCGGCCAGCCCGAATTCGGCGAACTCGGCGGTGGCGGCGTCGAGGATGCGCTGCTTCGTCGCGGCGGAGTCACGGGTGGCCATGACCAGCATCATACACGTAACCAACTAGTCAGTTGACAGTCGGCGAGGCTCCGCGCTAGCGTCTAACTAACCAGTTGGATAGGAGAACGGGCCGAAAGCCGTCGACTTCGGCATCGCAACAGCAACGAGACCGGGAAAGAAAGAGAAGGAAACGAAATGTCCAGCACGACCAAAGTCGCGCTCGTCACCGGCGCATCCTCCGGGATCGGGGCCGATGCAGCCCTGCGCCTGAAGGAAGCGGGATACACCGTCTACGGCGCAGCACGGCGCACCGAGCGGATGTCCGCGCTGCAGAACGCGGGAGTGGAAGTCCTCAGCCTCGACGTCACCGACGACGACTCGATCCGCACGGCCGTCGACACGATCATCCGCCACTCGGGCCGCATCGACGTCCTGGTCAACAACGCCGGTTACGGCTCCTACGGCTCCATCGAGGACGTCCCGATGGACGAGGCGCGCGCCCAGATCGAGGTCAACGTCTTCGGCCTGGCACGCCTGATCCAGCTCGTCCTGCCTCACATGCGCGCCCGGCACAGCGGCACGATCATCAACATCAGCTCCATGGGCGGCAAGTTCGTCACCCCCCTCGGCGGTTGGTACCACGCCAGCAAGTACGCCGTCGAGGCCCTCAGTGACGCCCTGCGCATGGAAACCGCGCAGTTCGGCATCAACGTCGTGGTCATCGAACCCGGATCGATCCGCACCGAATGGGGTGCCATCGCCGCGCAGAACCTCACGGAGACCTCCAGCACGGGTGCGTATTCGACCTTGGCTGGCGGGGCCTCCAAGGCACTCGCCGCGAGCTCGCAGCCCAACGCGCGCATGACCTCGGCGCCATCGGTCATCGGCAAGACCATCGTCAAGATCGCCAAAGCCCGACACCCGCGCACTCGCTACCGTGTCGGCTTCGGGTGCGCCCCATGATCTTCACGCGCTGGCTGCTCGCGGACCGCGCCTTCGACGCCGTCATCCGCCGCGCCTTCGAGGTCTGACCCTGGAAGACTTCGACAAGGAACACGACGCCAGAACTGAGCAACACCGTCGCTGTCGTCACCGGCGGGCGAATCCACCGCAATTCGGGTCCTGCCGCCTGAGGTCGTGCAATGAGCAAGCAAGACGAGCAGCAAGCGATCCAGGTCGTTAGAGAGCTCGGGGGTTGCCCGGGCTTGGACGGCCGCCGCGTCAGCGTCCGTCGCCGCGCTCAGGTCCGTGTCCCCATCGCGGCGGACACGGAGGTGAGCAGCTCGCGCCAGGAGCTCTGGAACTTCTCCACGCCGTCGGCCTCGAGCGCGGTGACGACCTCGTCGTAGTCCACTCCGACCGTGGCGAGTCGGTCCAGTACCTCGCGTGCCTGCTGGTGGCTGCCGCGCACCGTGTCTCCGCGGATCACGCCAGCATCGGCGACCGCGTGCAGCGTCGGCTCCGGCATCGTGTTGACGGTGTGCGGGGCGACGAGCTCGACCACGTAGCGCGTCGGGTCGTAAGACGGGTCCTTGACCCCGGTGGACGCCCACAACGGCCGCTGCGGCCGGGCGTCGGCGGCCTCCAGCGCCTGCCAGCGCGGCGTGCCCAGGACCTTCTCGAAGTGCTCGTACGCCAGCCGTGCGTTGGCGATCGCGGCCTGTCCCCGCAGGGCCTCCGCCTCCGGCGTGCCGATCTTGTCCAGCCGCCGGTCAACCTCGGTGTCCACCCGGGACACGAAGAACGACGCCACCGAGCCGATGCTCGACAGGTCCCGGCCCCGCTCGCGGGCGCGCTCCAGGCCGGTGAGGAAGGCGTCCACCACCTCGGCGTACCGCTGGAGTGAGAAGATCAGGGTCACGTTCACGCTGATGCCCTCCGCGAGGCAGGCGGTGACCGCGGGCATCCCCTCGACGGTCGCCGGAATCTTGATCATCAGGTTGGGGCGGTCCACCATCCACCACAGCAGCCGGGCCTCGGCGATGGTGCGCTCGGTGTCCTGCGCCAGCAGCGGATCCACCTCGATCGACACGCGTCCGTCGATGCCCTCCGTGCGGTCGTAAACCGGCCGCAGCAGGTCGCACACGGCGCGGACGTCATGGGCAACCATGAAGTCGATCGCCTCCTCCACCGGCACCCTCAGGCACGCCAGGTCGCGCATCTGCTCCGCGTAGACGTCACTACCAGTGATCGCCTTCTGGAAGATCGTGGGGTTCGTCGTCACGCCCACCACGCACCGGTCCCGCACCAGCGCCTTCAGGCTGCCCGACACCAGCCGCTCACGGCCCATGTCATCCAGCCATACCGCGACGCCTTCGTCGGCCAGTTGCCGCAAGGAGTGCGTCATCGTCTGCCTCCTAGCTGTGTGATGCCGTTAGTTGAAGAAGTAGATCGTGGTCGCATGTCGGACGCCGACGGACCCGGTCAAGTGGGCCGTGGAGGCCGAGGCGCTCACCCGGGGATTACCGGACCGGTCGGCCGCTGGGCGTCGGCTCACCGGGCACGGACGCGCCGGCGCGACAGATGGCGGCAAACCCCGCAGGATCCAGGCTAGCCCCGCCCACCAGCGTGCCGTGCGGACGCATTATTCGGCAGGCACAGGGCCGCCGCCACGGACCCGACCCTGCCGGAAATCCTCGCCGCCGGGCCCCCGATCACCACGCCCGGCGGCCACTGCCACTTCCTCGGCGGGGAAGCGACCGGCGTCGACGGGGTCCGCGCCGCCGTACGCGCCCACGCCGAACGCGGCGTCGACATCATCAAGATCATGGCGAGCGGCGGCAACACGACCCCGGGCAGCCGGCCCGAGCTGCCGCAGTACGGCCTGGCCGAGCTACGGCGGCGGTCGACGAAGCGCACCGGCACAACCTGCCCATCACCGCGCACGCCCACGCCACCCAGGCAATCGTGGACGGACTCGCGGCCGGGATGGACTCCTTCGAACACCTCACGTTCATGACGGCCGACGGAGTCGACCCGATCCCCGACGAGGTGTTGACCGCGCTCGCCCGCCGGGCCGTCACGGTCGGCATGACGTTCGGGCTTGCGCCAGTACCAGGCGCAGCCCCGCCACATGGCATGGTCGCCCGCAGGCCGGCCCTGGTCGCCAACGCCCAGCGGATGCTCGCGGCCGAGGTCAACATGATCGCCGGTACCGACGCCGGCATCGCACCCATCAAGCCACCGGACGTGATCCGCTGGGCGATTCCCCAGTTCCAGCTGCTCGGGATGAGCGCCGCTGAGGCGCTGCACGCCTGCACCGCACGGGCGGCGACCGCGCTCGGGCTTGGACATCGGAAGGGACGCCTGCGCCTCGGATACGACGCCGACATCCTCGCCGTCGACGGTGACCCGCTGTCGGATCCCGCCGCGCTGCACGCCATCCGCGCGGTATATGTCCGAGGCACCGCCCTCACGCGCTGATCAAAGGATTCGTGCGCACCTCGGTTTCGACGTGGCACTGCAGCTCGGCGGGCAGCAACCGGTAGAGGGCGCGGGCCGGCTCCCGCGACGGCAATCCCGTTGTCCCCCTCACGCCGTGGCCGCGTCAGAGGCGCGCCTCAACCGGGTCCGCACGAGCCGCGTGGCCAGCCAGAAGCTGGCCGCAACGGCCAGTATGGCCACCAGGCCTGCTTTGGCCTCGGCCGGCCATGGCAACGGCCGGAACGCGATCTCCAGCGTCAGCAGCACCGGCACCTGGAGGGCGAAGGCGGCGTAGGAGCCCCGGGCCCAAGTGATAGACCGCGGACTGCTTCCCGCGAGCCGGCGTTGGGCCAGGCCGCACAACCACACCGAGCCGGCCACCACCAGGGACGCCTCCACGACATCCAGGACGAGCGCCTGCCAGTGCCAGCCGCCGACGAACGGCGCGGCGTCCGCGGCGACGTCGGTCACGCGGGCTGCGACGGCCACAACCGGTACGGCCAGAACGGCGCCGACGACGGTCCAGCCGCAGGCGCGGCACAGGGCCTGCGGCACCCGGACGTGCCAGCCGCGGCGCCCGGCCGCGACGCCGAGGCCGAACATGGCCACGCACTGCGGCCACTGCCACAGGTGCAGGTCGAGAATCTGCGTGCTGCGGGCGGGAAACCACAGCCTCACCACGAATGACGCGACGGCCACGCCGGCCACGAGCGCGGCCAGATGGCCGCCGTGCAACGGCGCCGGTTCCCGGGGCGGCGGCCGGCCGGCGCGCGCTGCGGCCCACCGCCATGCCGCGTACCCGAGCGAGACGTACAGCAGCACCTCGGCGAACCACAGCGGGCCGGAGTCAAGGAACGGCTGACGGTGCGTGAACGCCCACCAGTACGACACCTGGTAGCCGGCGGCCAGGTAGGCGAACCACATGAACATCGGCCACACCAGGGCCATGAACACCACGAACGGTACGCCGAGGCGCAGCAACCGGTCGGCCGCGAACCGGGCCGGCCCCTTGCGGGCCATCGCGGCCTCGGCCAGCAGCCCGGACAGGAAGAAGAACGTGCCGATCAGGCACAGCGCCGTCGGCCCCACCACGACCGCGAGGGCCAGCTCCGATCGGGGCGCGAAGGTGACCTCGTGGACCTCGTCGTACGGCCAGCCGCCGATCGCCGCGTACCCGGCCAGCGCGTGCCCGCCGATGATCCACGCGACCATCGCGGTGCGCAGGTTATCCAGGTACGGCTGGTGGGTCCGCACGGCGCCCGCCAGGCTGGACCCGCGCTTGATGACGTCGACGCCGACGCCGGCGTCGGCCGGCCTGCCCGTGTCGTCCGTCACGTCCTCAGCCTCGCCATTCCGAAGCGGGCGCGACCAGGGCCGAACGACCCGAGTCCCGTCAGCCCACCGGTCAACTGGCCTTCAGAAATCCTGGCGGCCGCGGCGCCGCACGGCATCGCCCAAGCACCGACGCTTGCTTCACACAGCAGTGTTGCGACGAATGGCTAGCATTCGCAACCGGTGACCACCGCGACCGCACGGAGGCGTCGACCTGGTCCCGGGAATGTTCCCAGGCAAGCAGCCCGTCGGCGCCGGGCCGTCCATCCCTGCGGCCGGGCGAGGTAGGCGCGCATCTCGGCGTACTCGCGGGGCGGTAGACCGGCGATGAACGACCGCTCGGCGCGGATCAAGCGCAGTACCCCGATGCGGGCGAGCAGAGCGGTCATCCGGTTGCCCAGCGCAACGGTACGACGGTTGCGGGAGGCCGGAATGTGCGTCCACTGGTCGGGCGGCCCGCGTTCCTGTGGGACCGCCGTCGGACCAAGATCGACGCTGGGACTACTGCACCGATCACGACGCCCGGTCACCCATAGCCACAAGCCCAGCACGTCGCACGGAAGTGGGCCACCACCCTACGTGCTTGCATTGGCGCGTTGCATAGGCTCGCGCCCTGCCAGTCCATTGTGGCCGATGTCCGGATCGTCAGGTCTGGAACGCGGGTGGCCCTGGCTCCTCGGTGGCGGGTGGCGGCTCATAAGGCTGCTGACGCGCGACCACCGCGGCCAGCGCCTGCTCGGCCTGGTTGACCCGGAGTCGCTGGAGCGTCCAGTCCCGCCCGACCGCCAGCGCCTCGTTCTCGGCGTCCACTGCTGCGATCAGGTCCTGGGGCAGGCCGCTGATTTGCAGCGACCAGTTCCTTCGAGGTTCGCCTGAGGCCCGTTCGGTCAGGCCGTTCCACCGATTCACGAGATCGACCAGGTTGGCTCTTAGCGGTGGCCACGTCAGGCCGCGCTGCCCTGAGGTCGTTGCGGTCAGTACCGTCGGCAGCCGCGTGGCGGTGACGGAACGGGTCTCTGCCTCCAAAGCCCTGGCCTCGGTATCCCAGGCCGACTTGCGCTGGGACCGGTAGACCAGCAGGCCGCCGATGATCATCGCCGCGAGAAACCCGATCAGCACAAGCCAGCCGACGGGTCCGATACCCTCGGACTCGGCGGGCAACTGCCGCCGCGGATTCCGACGCCGCGGGGGTTGCGGCCGGCGGCTGAGTCGTGGGCGGCGTGGTCTCGGCCGGCGCCCTGGTCGTGGTGGTCGGCGGCGGCACAACCGCGGCCGACGTAGGTGGTCGAGTCGTGGTCTCGGCCGGCGTCGGTAGTCGAGTCGTGGTGGTCTCGGCCGGGGCCGTTGTGCGATCGGGCTCCCGCGACCGCGTGGGCTGCGCTTCTGTCCGGGTAGCCTCCGCCGGCGGGCTGGTGTCGGCGCCCGGCTCGCCCCGGGAGGGCCGTTCGATGGATACCTCCGCGGACGGCCGCGCCGAGGGTTCCCCGTCGCCGCAGGCGCTCAGCCCAAGGACCGCGCCGATAAGTTAGTGCTGCCAGGACGGACGGGGTACCCGCCCGGTGGTGGTTGCGCGAGGATTCCATGCGCGGCTCCTACTCGCCAAGTGGTGGCCGCGACGTTAGCCCAGGCATCGTCACTTGAAATCATTCGAGAGGAATGAATCCGCTCGCCGGTCGCTCTGAGGGCGCCATCGTCGGGACTGCTCCTATGTCGCGGCAGCCCAAGCGACGGCATCGGCCTTTTCGTCCGCGCGGAACACCTTGACCTCGCCGGGGACGGCCCAGGCGAACATCCGGAGCCCGTCTCTCATCCAGGCATGGTCGGTCACCAGCGCGATCCGTTCCCAGGCGTTCCAATCGTGGATGCCCATCTTGAAGTCCTGCCAGACCGCTCCGGGTTCCATGCCGTCGAACTCGCCCGTGAAGATGAGCACGATGCGGATCTTCCCGCCGTCCTTAGTGGCGGCCCGCCAGCGCCGGAGCGAGCACCTGGGTGTAGTCCTGGGAACTCAGCTTGCCGGCCGCCTCGATGCCCAGAACCCCATCCGGCATCCCGTCCAATACGCGTATCACGAGCACCTCCCGCGAGTGCCGGTCGACCCTACGGGTCACACTATGGCCTGCAGTTCGATCGCTCCCGGTGACCGAAGAAGCGATCGAGCCCTTTCTTGTGTCCGTGGTGGGTTGATAGGGCGCTGGTGGCGGATTCGTTGGTCAGCGGCGAGTCGTGATCTGCGCGCCGATGAACTCGGTTACGTCTGCGATGACGTCGTTGGCGTTGAGCTCGTTGAACAGCTCATGGCGAGCCTCGGGATAGGTCCGCTCGACGAAATGCGTGCCGCGAAGGTGCTCGATCCCGACCCGGCTGCCCGCGATCGGTACGAGCTGGTCGTCCTCGCCGTGGATCCACATCAGGGGTAGGTCGCCGAGGCTCGGCCCCTTCGCGATCGCCTCGATGGCGTGTTGCATCGCTTCGAGCGTCGCCCGCTTGAACGGGCCGTGCCACACCAGGGGGTCGGCGGCGTAGGTCTCCCCCACCCGCTCGTCGCGCGACAACGTAGTGACGTCGAGCGGCGCATCCGGGATCTCGTCGAGGGCCAGCAGATAGGATCCCGCGTCCCAGCGGCCGATCAGCGGGCTGGACAGAATCAGCGCGGCGAGCGTGTCACCGTAGCGTTGCGCGTACCTTGCCGCGATCAAGCCGCCCATCGAGTGACCGAGGAGCACCACCGGTAGATCAGGATGCTGGCGACGGGCCGTTTCGTCCAGTGCATGGAGGTCGGTGACGACATCCTCGAAGTCCTGGACGAGAACACGCTCCCCCTCGCTCTTGCCGTGACCGACGTGATCAACGGCGTAGACGACGGCGCCGTTGGCAACCAGCGCATCCGCCAGCTGCTCATACCGACCGATGTGTTCGCCGTAGCCATGAGCGATGACGACGACGTGTGTCGGCTCGCCCGGCCCGCTCCACGACCTCGCCACCAGCGTCCCGCGCGAGCCGTGGTAACTCCATTCATGTGACTGCGCCACGGCGCCCTCCTCCTGGCTCGACATCATGCTCTCACTCAGCCACCGCAGCATCGACCTCCGATCTGCCAGCGCGCGCATCCACCGCTCACGGCCCCGAGGTACCGACCGGTCAGCGCCCGCAACGCGTCCGCTTCGGCAGCGAAGCCACACCGCCGCGGACAGGTCGGGTGCCTCTCCAGCCGACCGGGCCGCTGGCTTCGAGTGGGCGCAGAATGGGGCATGGCGCACGCGCTCGGGTTCTGTTGCCGCACCGGGAGCGCCGCGGTCGTCGCGGTCGCGCCCGATGGTGGCTTCGCCGGTCGCTGGGCGGCCGACCTGTCCGCGCCGGGCACGCCGGTCCAGCTCTTCCACGCGGCTGCCCACCTGCCGGCGACAGGGGCGGAGCGGTTCGTCCGGGCCGGCGTCGACGCCGTCGGCGCGGTGGCAGCTGCGGTTCTACGCGACCTGGTCGCTACGCTGGGTGGCGATGTCGTGGTCGCGGTGGTCACCGGCGACCACCCTGTGCCGGAGGACACGCCGGTCGCACGAATCCTCGCCGTGCATGCACTCATGCACGGCGCCGAGGGCCAGCTCTACCGGGATGCCCTGCTCGACGCCGCCGGGGCGGACGGGTTGCCCACGTACGCGGTGCCGCGCGGTGCGGCCGAGGAGCGGCTGGCCGGCGACCTGGCCGCGGCGGTGGCAGGGATCGGCGCGGCGGCCGGGCGGCCGTGGCGCAAGGAGCAGAAGCTGGCGACCGTGGCCGCGCTGGTCGCATCGCCAGCACCGCGCGTTCCTGGTCAGTGAGGACAAGTTCGGCCTCATATGGGCGCACATCGACGGGCGGGACCTGGTGTTCTGGCCTCAACGGTGACCGCGAGGTGAAGAACGCTCAAACCCCCTCATGTGCCTCCAGTAGCCCGGATCTGATCGCCTTGACGAACTGGTCGTAGTCCTGCTCGTTCTGATCGGCGTAGCGCTCCGCGAGGTCGGTGACGGACTTGTCGAAGACGTCGCTGTTCCCCAGGTAAGCAGCGATAGCGACCGGATCTCCCGATCGGGCGTGCGCCCGCGCCAACGTCCAGCCGCACGTACGGGCGTAGAGCGTAAGCCCGACCGGTGTCATCGCCTCGACCAGCACCGAGCCCTTCATGTCGCGAAGCTGCCGCCAGTAGAAGTGCCGGCTCACGTCCACCCCTATGGTCCAGCCCAGGAAGATGTCGCTGGCTGCCTGCATCATCCGCTGTCCGTTTACCACCCTCTCGCCGTGCTGTTGGTACCGGCTATTGGGCAGGTACGCCTCCAGAACCGACGCCGTCGCCTCCTTGATCTGCAAGAAGAGGGGGTCGTGTTGGTCGCGTCCCTGCAGTAGGACGATGAACGCGCGGGTTCCCACGCTTCCCACACCGACCACCTTGCGGGCCGCATCCACGACGTCGAAACGCTCGAGCAGGTGGCGCCGGTCTTCCTGCAGGGTGGCCCGATAGGCGTGGAACTGCTCGCGGATCGCGGGGCCGACGTCGTCGGGCGACATGCCATACGTGGCGGCCAGGTCGCGCATGGGAACCACGATCGGCGGCTGGCTGACGATCCGGTACGTTCCATCGACGATTTCGGCCAGCTTGGACAGCTGTTGCGGGCTGTCGCGGGTATTGGCCTTCTTGCGACTCTGTTCCGCCCGCTTCGCGGCCAGCTTCGCCAGCCTCGCCTGGCCGCCCGCACCGCTCAGACGATCATCGCCGAGACCGGCGGGGACATGAGCGTCTTTCCCACCGCCGGGCATCTGGCCGCCTGGGCCGGGGTCTGCCCCGGTCTGCACGCCTCCGCCGGCAAGAAGAAACCCACCGGCGCTCCCAAGGCCAACAAGTGGCTACGTCGCGCGCTCGGCGACGCCGCGGCCGCCGGCGCCCGCACCAACACTCACCTCGGTGCCCGCTACCGACGGCTGGCCGCCCGCCGGGGCCGCAACCGCGCCAAACTCGCCGTCGGCCACAGCATCCTGGTCGCGGCCTGGCACATGATCACCACCGACACCTCGCACCAGGACCTCGGCCCGGACCACTACCTGCGCCACCACGACCCCGCCCGCCGACGGCGTCAGCTCACCGCCCAGCTCGAACAACTCGGCTCCGTCACCCTCACGCCCATCCCCGAAGCAGCCTGAGCACCCCACCCCGAACCGGGGCTACGCCCCGGTGCTGCCGCCTGCCCACTCACGGAGCATTTTCGATCCAGTTTGGTCCGCAACTTGGTGGAATAGGAACCGCCCGTTGTCTCCCGCGGGCGGCTTGCTGATCGAGGGATCTTGCTGGCTCACGCGCTCGGTCGCGAATATCTGGCTGGCAAGCTGACCGACTGGCCCGTGGTGGCGGCGTCAAGACGTAGTACCACGTGCGATGGCGCTGGTGACCGACGAGTGCGGCGGCGTTGAGGAAGTGGGCACAGATTCGGCTGACGTGGCGTCCCTCCATGGCGGGCAGCTACTCAGGCGTGCTGGAGTCACCTGCTCCGGCAGCCGCATCCTCCGTAGTGCATCTGCGCTACGTCTGCGGTACATTGGTAGCCTGAACGACGGCGAGGAGGTTGTCGTGGCCACCAGCACATCATTTCGCATCAGCGAGACCGCTAGGGCGCGCCTGGCGTCACAGGCCGCTCGTGAAGGCATGAGCGCCACCGCGCTGCTCGATCAGCTCATCATCGAGGGCATCGATCAACTCGATTATCCCGGGATCGTTTTCCGTGGCCCGACCCACGATCGACGCGCCGCCCTGGCAGCCGGCCCGGACGTCTGGGAGGTGATTGCCCGCCTTCAAGAACTCGACGGCAGCGAGGAGCAGCGCATCAGCCAGCTCAGCGCAGAATCGGATCTTCACCCGCGGCTAATCCGTGTCGCGCTTGACTACGCCGCCGAGCATGCAGAGGGCGTCCGAGAGCGGATCGATCGCAACCGGGCCATGGCGGAGCACAGCCGTCGCACGTCGCGACAGCGACAGGCTCTGCTGGCGTGACCGCGTTCCTGGTCGACGAAATGTTCCAGACGGCTGCGGCCGAACTACTCCGCAACACGTACGGTCATGACGCCGTCCATGTCGCCGAGGTCGGCCTGCGAGCTACCGACGACGCGCAAGTTGCGGCGCTGGCTCGGGCCGAAGGCCGAGCCATGGTCACCGAGAACGTCGCGGACTTCGCTGCCGAACGCGACATTGTGCTCCTCTTCGTTCTGAAGAGGAACCTTCCCGTAGGAGGTGGACAGGCCGCCGCACTAGCCAAGATCCTCGACCGCTGGGCACAGGAAAACCCCGAGCCATATCTTGGCCCCCACTGGCCATCGACGGACTGAATCCAGCAGATGGCCCACGTACTGGCTGGCACTCGGTACATCTCGCCATCGAGAGCCCTGAGGCGGCAGCTGCCATGATCGAACAATGGTGGACCGTCGAGGAGGTCTTTCCGGCGATGTCGACACCCTGATCCCGGCCGTTTCGCGCACGATGTGCGTGGCGGATCAGCGTGGCTCGGTGAGCGTCCGGGTGATCTCGGCCGCGTCGAATCGGGCGGGCTGGAAGTCGGCGGCCGAGTCCAAGCCCAGCCATTCCAGCCGGTCGCTGTGCTCGGCGTGGCTGGGATCGCCTAGCACCTCGACCAGTTCGGCGTATCCCCAGATGCCGCCGCAGTCCTCCGGCGGGGCCGCGCGCCGGCCGCCGGTACACCGTGGGTATGTCACGGGCTGGCGATCCAGCAGCTTCTCCACCATGATGTCGTGTATCCAGTCGTCGCCGAAGTCGTACGTGTACTGCAACCGGTCCCCGACGCCGGGCACGACCTGCTCCAAGGTCACCGGAGCTTCAGCGCGGTAACCCAGCTCCCGATCGGCGATTCCAAAGGTGCCGTACGGGGTCTCGAAGACATGCAGGTGGCAGTCTTCCCATTCGAATGCCGCCTGGATGATGTTGTGCAGGTCAGCCAGGCTAATATCGGCGGATAGTTCCAGGCGCCGCCAGATCGGCGGTTTCGCCCCGCGCAGACTAACCTTGACCTGGTAGATGGGCGCCGGCGGGCCGGACTTCTCCCGCTTCGCCGGCAGCTTCGGCCCGGAGACGCGCCGCCGTGAGCCGGCTTGAATCTGCTGTGCCTGCCCGGCGAGTTGCGCCAACATTTCCAGGGCGGCGAGACGGGGCGGCTCGCCGGCGCCGTGCGGGGCCGGTGGCCGTGGCGGCTCGGGTAGTACCCGCATCCGGGCCCGTAGTAGCACTGCCAGCACGTGATAGCCCGGTCCGTCCTCGTCACTGAGTTCCTCGGCGAGCTCCGGCCCGTCGCTCTCCCGGTCGTGGACCGCGCGGGCGTCCAGCGCACGCTCGACCTGCCAGCGGAACTCGGTCGGGTCCAGGACCTCGGCGGTGATCGCCAGGCCGGCGCGGCGACCGTCTACCTGGATCGTGTCGACGACCTCGTCCAGGACCTCGGCGGGGAAGAGCACGATGTCGGCCGCCGCGTCGCAGTCGGTGTGGTCGACGTTGATGACGAAACCGTGTGAGCGTCCGGCCCGCTCGAAGGAACAGACCAGCATCGAGGCGTTGCCCGCCGAGTCGGCGAACCGCCGGCACCGGCCGACCCGCACCGGCTCGCGCAACTCGTTCGTCCACGTCGGTGCCGGCACCCCGGCGTTCACCAGACGCCGGGCGGCGTCTGCCGCCGCCGGACGACCGTCCACCGCATCGAGCGCGAGCATCACCGCGAGCGATTCTGGGGTGGCGAGCTGTGCCACGGCCGGCAATATGCCGTCGGAGAGTGCGTCCGCGAAGCCTTCCCCAGCTAGATCGCCCGCGGCCAGGAAGCCTGCGCCGAACAGCTCCGCCTCAAGTGGATCGTCCGCCTCGAGCAGTTCGGTAGCGCCGGCGACCAGGTTGTCGATGAGGTCCTGCGGATTGAAATCCGCATCCGAGCAAGCCGGGCAGTCGCACACATCCGGGACGACGGCCGCCACGGGACGCACGACCCGCTGGCCGGACCGACCGGACTTGGCGCCTTTGCGACCACGACTCACAGAACTCACCCCGACCATGGTGCACGACTGCCGATCTGGACTCCAGCCGACCCCACCAGTACGGCGCGGCCGGAAACGCAGGGAAGCACTCCCGTCCGACGGACGGGAGCCCGGATCGGAGCAGTGGATACCGGTCACTGCGGGACCAGGCGGCGTAGCGAGCAGCAGTTGCCCGCCCGGATCCTCCCCGAGCTGCCCGGTCGCCTCGGCGGCGGCCGTACGGGTACGGAAAACCAGATCACCGTCGAACTCATCGAGGAAAGCGACAACGTCGCGGCAATCCCGGACTGTGTAGGCGGCCAGGGCGACGCCCCAGTGGAAGACTGGACTCCCGAGTGCGGGCTCGACGCCAAGCCATTCGACATCGACGCGATCAACCGCCGGCTCGCCGAGGAACACGGGATGGCGTGACCGGACGAGCGGACATTCCGCGACAGTGATCACGTTGTCCGCCGACCAACGGTCTTGACCGTCACGTTTCTGCCCTGAACTGGGAAGACGCGGTTCTTATTCATGCAAGTTTGGTCCACCAGCATGCTTCTACCTGCGTAAACATGATCTCGAACTTGGCAGTGCGCGAACCGCTTGGACTATCGGCAGTCATGGTGGCTGGGACGCGGGTGAGCACCCAGTCGTTGCTGGCGGCATGACGCATCTGGATTCGGATGTCGAGCGGTGCGCGGCTGTGTACCGCTTCGCGCTGGGTGTTAGCGATCGTCCGAATGGATGGCATCCGGCTCCAGCGCGGGTTGTTTCGGCTCAGCTGTCCAGCGTTTCGATGGGCTGGCCGGTGATCGTGGCGATGAGGTCGAAGTCCTTGTCGAGGGCGAGAACGGTCAGTCCGGCTTTCTCGGCAGTTGCCGCGATTAGCAGGTCGGGGATCGACGGGGCGCGGTGCTGGCCGCGGTCGGCCAGGAGCATCTGTACTTGGAAGGCCCTGTCCTCGATGGCGGGTGTCAGGTGCTCGATCGGCATCAAGGACAGCGGTGGGAGAGCGAACTGCCGCCGGCCGGTGTCTCCGGAGCGTGCCGAGTAGCCGAGTTCGAGCCGCGTGATCGTGGAGAGCCGGACCAGCCCACGACTGATACGCGTGCTCCACTCCTCGCGGTTCGCCGCTTGGCCCAGTTGCAGCCGCACATAAGCCGACTTGTCGATCAGCCAGCTAGTCACCGCCACGCGGCGTCCATCACCGTGGGGTCGGCCAGGTCGGCGAAGACCTCCGCGGACCGCTGCCAGTCCTCGTCGGTGATCACCCGCTCACCGGCCGGCCGCGGGCTCTCCTCGAACTTGCGGCGCAGGTACTCGTTGCGCGACAGGCCGAGGCTGGCGGCCGCGGCGTCGATGCGGTCGACAGCTTCTTGGCTCAGATCACGAATGAGGATGTTGGGCATCGGCGCCTCCTGCAGCGATATGTGATATCACGATATCATCCTGCCTTTCGGTTGCCGAGCCGCTGCCGACAGTTTCGTGCACGCTCCCTCGCCTATCTGTGCGGGGGGGCCGCCCGAAAGGGCGGTCCCTACCGCGACCCGTGGGAGGCGCTACTGCCGGATTGAACGTCCCTTGAGAATCTCTCGCGCGCGGGTCGGTAGCGGCGCTTTGATGTTGACCGCGAAATTCAGCATCTCTTGATGGCCCGGCAGCTTGCCCAGGGCCGCTGTGACGAGGGTGCCGGCGGTTGCGGTGTCGCCTCGTTGGTGGGCCAGTCGGGCTCGGAGAAAGCCCAGTTCCGGGCCGCCCAGGGCGCGATGTTGCACGAGCCGGTCGAGGAGGTCTTCGGCTTCGGTGTCGGACAGCCGGGCCAGGAGCATGGTGTGCCATTCGGCGAGGTCCTCGGTACGTTTCTGCCGGGCGTAGTCGCCGGAGTTCCATGAATAGCCGCGGGTGTTGTTGCTGACGGGGGTGTGGTCGAGTGCGTCGAGGTAGTGCCTGCCGAAGGTCATCCACATGTCCGTGACGGTGAGCATGCCTTTCAGCACTGTGGCCAGTGACGTTTCCTTCAGGGGGATCTGACCGAACCCGCGGCGGGTCCATCCGTAGCGTGACTCCCAGCGCACCAACTGTGGTGCGGCGGACGCAGCGAAGGCGTCGAACCCGTGCCGGTCCCGGCGGTGTCCCCACAGCAGGCCGGCTGCGTCGGAGAGCACGAAGCGGGCGGCCTCCATGGGGTCGTCCGAGCGGAAGTAGTCGTGGTCGCGGGTTTCACGGGCCAGGCCGATGAGCTGTTCCAGCGCATCGGCCGCCGGGTCGGGCTCGGGTGCGCGAAGCGCCTTGCGCGCGTCGGTGGCCAGGCGCGCGAACTCGGTACGCCACTGGGTGCGTTGCCGGGGTGACACCCGCCGGTCGCCGGCAATGTACGCGCCGCTACGCGCCAGCGTGACGAACGTGATGACCTCGTCTCGCACCGCGTTCGGGTCCATAGGCGCGGCCGCCGGGCGTCGGGGTTGGGGCGGGACGGGCTGCAACTCGGCCTCGATCCGCTCCCGCACCGGAGCGGCGCCGCGCCAGTACAGATTCCACAGCGCGGTCTTCAGCCGCTGCTCGTCGAGCCCGGACAGCTTGTCGAAGAACTCCGTCCGGTTCATCCGGTTCATCGGCACGCCGGCCATCGTATCGATGCCGACAGTACCTGGGTCGACAGCGCCGCCCCGCCCGGTCTGAGTCCGCACACGTACGCTGCCGGCGACCTCGACCTGTTCTTCACGATGCTTCCTGCCGTCATTCGGTCACCCGGGCCATGGGGTTCGGCCGCCCGCGCTCGTCGAGGATCCCGGGGAATTGCAGTTCGCCCGAGGCGTAGGCGAGGCAGCGTTCGGTCAATTCGGTTGTCATGCCGGTGTGTTCGGCGAGCAAGCGAATCCATTCGGGTAGCACCGCGACGAGTTCGGCGGCGTAGTCGTCCTTGTAGAAGTCGCGCAGGTGCAGCACCGCCGCCGCGACCTTGTGCGGCGAGCAGAGCGGATACAGAGTGGGATGGTCGAGCGGCGACCAGGACTCGGCCAGCTCCGCGGCGAGTTCGCCAGCACTGGCGGGGCCCTCGTCGCCGGCCGGCCTGTCGTGGTGGCCGAGTTGCCGCAACCGGCGGGTGAACCGTTCCTTCGCGGTGTCCGCCGTCAGCCATACATAAGCCCGCCCGCGTGCCCGGCCGGCTGCTTCCCGTACGGTCCGGCCGAGCCTTCGGCTGCGCAGGAACTCGGTGTACTGCGCCTGGTCTTCCCCGCCGAGCCGGATATCTTCCAGCTCACCGAGCAGAAGCGCGCCCAGCGTCTCCGCGTCGTCCACCGTGGTCAGAGTTGCCCCGGCCGCGGCGGGGCCGACCGCGTCGTGCCATTCGGCCATCGCGGCCTCGGCCGACGGGTGGAAGCCGCTGTGCACGGTGACAACCTCGTATCCACAGGTGTCCACGTCCCACAGATACCACCGGTCGGGGCCGTCCACTGATTCGAACGGTGCGACCACCGCCCACCGGCTGCCATAGACGTCACGGGCCCACGACACCGGACCGGTCACCGTACGTCCCCGCACGGCCCGCCGGGCCGTGTCGGCGTCCAAGTGCTCGGCGAGCAGGTCGCGGGCGAACTCGCTCAGGGGTAACGGCAGCAGGCCGGCGACAACGGCCAGCAGCCTCTGAACCACGGCGACATCCCCGCCGGACTCCTCGGTCTCGTGCAACCGCTCATCGAGCACTGACAGCACGGCGCGGACGAAGTTTTCCGGGTTGACCATGTCCTCCAGAGCGCCGCCTTCGTACCGGGTCATCGCCGCGCCGTACCGGATGCAGAAGTCGTCCTCGAGCTCGTCGTCGGAACATCCAGGGGCGGCCGTGACCAACGCGTCGACCACCACGCCGGCGGTGTCCGCGGCCAGCGCGGTGCGATGCTCGGCGAGCCTGCGGCGATACTCGAGCAACCCCCCGAACGGGTTGGCCTGGGAAGCCCTGCTCGGGGTCGGCGCCCCGGGCCGGCTCGGGGAACGGCGACCGGACGGGGACTTCTTCTTCCGCTTACGAGACACGGGCATGACGCGGAATCGTACCCGGGGCACACGGCGACACCCACCCGACAACCTGCCTTGGAGCCAAGGGAGCGGCGGCGACGCTCGCCGACCTCTCCGGCGAGCCATCTGGGTGAGGGAGGTGAATTCAGGGCGTCGACCGGTTCGCCGGGTGTGCGCGTAGGTGCAGCCTGCGGCGGTAGTCGGGGTCACCATGAGCGGCGTCGAGGACAAGGCTGACGAGGTCGTCCCGGCTGAATGTGGCAAGCCAAGGTCGAAGGTCAGCGGGGGATGCCGTCTCGGCGGCCAGCGCTGCCGTGGGCGGGGCGTCCAGGCCGAGATGGGTCAGACCGACCCAGACCAGGTGGGAGCAGAAGGCTCCGGCCCGGGCCTGCGCACAGGTGCACTCACCGGCCAGGGGCTTGCCCGCGCGATGGTGCAGGATCGTCTCCAGCACCTGGCCATCGTCGAGGCCGACCGTGGCATAAAGGCTCCACTCGTCTTCGTGCGGGCCGTCCAGGTCCACCACATGCGCTCCCGCGAGACGGAAAGCCTCCTCGCCGGCGCGGTCGTGAAGCTCGGCGACGGTGAACTCCGCCCAATCGTTCGTCACGGGCATCGCCCTTCTGGTGCGGTGGACATCGGCAACCGCGGCATACCGTACCCGCCTGCCGTAGCGCCCGGCCGGCACAGCCAGAAGGCGCCCTGAGCAGCCGGTCACCCCGGAAACCCGGACCGCTGGTAAGCCGCGTGCCGGAAACTCGTGGATCTCGGAATGAAGCCCGGTGATGGCTGATCAGCGGATCCCTCGACGTGAGATTGCCTGAAGCCGACAGCGCCGGGCACAGTGGCCAAGAGATCGGGCGTCTTCGAGGTTGGGAGGCCGGTCATGGTGACCCTGCGCCGGCAGTGGCGAAGATTCGGGTCCTCCCGCCTGAGGTCGTGCCGATGAGCACGGAAGACGAGCGGCAGGCGATCCATGCGATCGTGACGATGATCGCGCATCGCGTTCAGCACATCAAGGCCGGACAGCAGCAGATGTGCGCGGTGGCGATCGGAGCTGCCGGCAGTCGCCATAGCGCGTCCACCGCGTTGGCCGAGCGGCGTCGGAGGGTCGGTTTGTTCGCCTAACTTGTGAACTCCACCAGGTCCGCGCAGAAGTCGCGGCCGGCGGTGTCGTTGCGCCCGGTGGAGTCGCGTACGACCTGGAATGAGTTGGGGATCTCGACGTCGTCGGTCGGGTCGGAGGGGGTGCCGTTGTAGTCGACGTCGAAGGAGAAGGGAATCTGGCCGGGGTCGTTGAGCACGAGGTTGCCGTCGGTGTCGTAGTAGCGCGAGCCACCGGTGGCGATCACCAGAATGGTGATGGTGCCGTCACCGTTGTCGGTGATCACGTGGTCCTTGGTGTTCAATGAGAAAACGTTGGTGAACGTGCCGCCGATGTCCAGGTTGGTGAACACGTCCGTGCCGTGCGCGCTCTCCCGGTCGTAGGGGAAGGGTGACGAGCCGCGCTGGTTGAAGTTGAAGTTGACCCAGACGTCCGCGTCGTGTTGGACCGGCGTGCCGGTGGACTCACAGGTGAGAACTCGGTGAAGACGTGGTGGAAACGTCCCTTTTCCAGCGGCTTGGCGGTGGCCGGTGTGCTGGTGACCAGGAGGGCCATTCAGAAGTTGATCGACGTCGGCAGTATCACGGTGAGTGATCTTGGGCGGTAGCTGTGACCGCTCGCGGGTGTCCTGATTGGACACGGCGGCTGGCATCCGATAGAT
>DASYTU010000117.1:0-2752 GCA_036001925.1 Actinoplanes sp. | reverse complement strand
AAGGAGATCGAGGAGCTCTACATGGTCCTCGACGAAGAGCTCAAGATGATGGCCGCCGTCGCCGAGCACGGCGGGCAGGTGGTCGGCCCCAACCTCAAGCGGATGGCCCATCTCACCCACACCGAGTACCTGCTCGCCGGCCGCGGCTCGATGGACGTACGTGACGTGCTGCAGGCGACTATGTTCGCCCCGACGGTCACCGGCAGTCCCATCGAGAACGCCTGCCGGGTCATCGCCCGCCACGAACGCCGGGGCCGCGGCTACTATGCCGGCGTCCTCGCGCTGCTCGGTCACGACGACGCGGGACGACAGACGCTCGACGCGCCGATCCTCATCCGTACCGCGGAAATCTCGCCGGACGGCACCCTGCGGCTGCCGGTCGGGGCGACGCTGGTCCGGCATTCGACCGCCGAGGGCGAGGTCGCCGAGACCCACACCAAGGCCGCGGGCGTCTTGGCCGCGCTCGGCATGAGGTCCGTTTCCCGATCATCGGGTACGGCGGAGCCGATCGAGTCCCCGGAGGTCCAGGCGGCACTGGCGTCCCGCAACACCGACCTCGCCCGCTTCTGGCTCGACCAGCGCCGGCCGAGCGAACTCGAAGTCCCTGCCATGGCCGGGCGCACGGCCACGATCGTCGACGCCGAGGACACGTTCACAGCGATGCTGGCCCACCAGCTCCGCGCGCTTGGGCTGTCCGTCTCGATCGTCCCCTGGCACTCCCCCGGCGACCTCGACGCGGACCTGGTCGTGGTCGGCCCCGGCCCGGGCGACCCCGCGGCGGCCGACGAACCCAAGATGATCGCCCTGCGTAGGCTCGTCACCGACCTGCTCGCTGCCCGGCGCCCCATGCTCGCGGTCTGCCTCGGCCACCAGGTCCTGGCCCACACGCTCGGCCTTCCGCTACACCGCCGCGAAGCCCCCTACCAGGGCCTGGCCCGCGACATCGACCTCTTCGGCGCCACCCGCCGCGTGGGTTTCTACTCCAGTTTCACCGCGATCAGCGACGCGGCGTTGCTGGACACGCCCTACGGACCGGTCGAGATCGCCCGCGACGAGTCCGACGGCACCGTGCACGCCGTACGCGGCAGCGGCTTCGCCGGCGTACAGTTCCACGCCGAATCGGTCCTGAGCCGCGACGGCCTCGCGGTCCTCGGCGAGCTTGTCCCGCCGTTGCTCGGTCCTCGCCGGCCTCTGCTCGCGGACGTGATTAGCCCGTCCCACACCGGGTAGCGAAAGGGATGTCGGTGGTTCAAGTGGATCGAGAGCCTCCGCTTGGGCCACCGGCCCGACGTGCCACGCCACGGCGGCCCAGCAGCCAGCGGCATAGGTTGAGGTCATGGATTATCGCACCCTGGGGCGCAGCGGCTGCGCCGTCTCCGCACTCTGTCTTGGCACGATGACGTTCGGCAACGAGTCCGACGAGAAGGTGTCGCACGCGCAGCTCGACCGCTTCGTCGAGGCCGGTGGCACGTTCGTCGACACCGCCGACGTCTACTCCGCCGGCGAGTCCGAGCGGATCATCGGCGGCTGGCTCGCCTCCCGGCCCGCCGACGTGACCGAGGGCATCGTGCTGGCCACCAAGGGTCGCTTCCCCACCGCCGCCGACCCGAACGGTGCCGGCCTCTCCGCCCGCCACCTGACGCGCGCGCTCGACGCCTCACTGGGCCGGCTCAGGGTCGAGACGGTGGACCTCTACCAGGCACACGCCTGGGACCCGGTGACCCCGCTGGAAGAGACGCTGCAGGCGATGGACGGCTTCGTCCGCGCCGGCAAGATCCGCTACTACGGCTTCTCGAACTTCACCGGCTGGCAGCTCACCAAGGCCGTGCGCTTGGCCGCAGAGCTACGCCTGGCCGGGCCCGTCACGCTGCAGCCGCAGTACAGCCTGCTGGTCCGCGAGATCGAGTGGGAGATCGTACCGGCCGCACTCGACGCGGGCCTGGGCCTGCTGCCGTGGGGCCCGTTGGGTGGTGGCTGGTTGACCGGCAAGTACAAGCGCGACCAGCGGCCCACCGGCGCGACCCGGCTCGGCGAGGATCCCGGCCGCGGGATGGAGGCGTGGGACCGGCGCGGCACCGACCGTACGTGGGACGTGATCGACGCCGTGCAGGGCATCGCCGAGGCCCGGGGCATCTCGATGGCCGAGGTGGCGCTGGCATGGGTGACGGACCGTCCGGCGGTGACGTCCACGATCCTGGGCGCGCGCACCCTCGAGCAACTGGACACCAACCTCAAGGCGGCCGGCCTGCACCTCACCCCCGAGGAGACGGCGGCCCTGGACGCAGCGAGCGACCCCCACCCCGCCGACTACCCGTACGGACTGTTCGGCGTGGACCAGCGCAGCCGCACCTTGTGACGTGGCGTCCACTCCTGTCACGGCTCTGAGCCGCGACGGGCGGCGTACCGTCTTGACGCTGCTGTGCTCCCTAGTTCCCGCGGGGCGACGCACGGTTCCGACGCTGTGTGTGTTCCCGTTGCCTCCATAGGGGCGATGGGAGCGCACGCAACTCAGGCCGGCGTCCATCCTGCCGCTAGCAACGCAGTGCGAACGACCGCGGCGACCTCCTCCGGGCGATGGCGAACCATCCATCCCGCGAACCGCAGCAAGCGCTCGCCCGCGATGATCGCCCGTTGTGCTGGCGCATGTCGGCGTACCAGTCGTTGACGTTCATGTGCTGGCTGCCATCGATCTCGACGTGAACGTTCCGCTGTTCGAAGTAGGCGTCCCGGTACCGCTTGCGCCCGTTCGAGT
>DASYTU010000116.1:0-12878 GCA_036001925.1 Actinoplanes sp. | reverse complement strand
TTCTCGGTGGAACACCTCGGTGAGGAGCTGGAACCCCTCGTCGGGCGGCCGGCCGTCGACTCCGGCGAGACTCCGCTGTCTCGGCCGGCGGGCATTGACCTCGGTCCGCGCCATCGCGGCCTGCGACGCCGCGCCATCGGGGCCTGCGTCGCCGCGTCATCGGGGCCTGCGTCGCCGCGCCATCGTCGGACTCGACGTATCCGGTGCCGTCGTGCTCGATGTATCCGATGCCCGTCGTGCCCGACGTATCCCGATGCCCGTCGTGCTCGACGTATCCGGTGCCGTCGGACTGGACGTATCCGATGAGGAGGCCGTCGGAGCGCAGGAACAGTGACTCGTCGCGCAAGCTAGTGTTTGAAATGTTTCAGACGCCGTACGACGAACGTAGGTGGCCGCGATCAGAGCTGTCAAGAACGGATCCGAAACTGGCGGGAAAGAACACGATTCCCGCATCGGCCGGTGCCGTAGGATGCCGTTCAACGTTTCAAGACACGGGGGAATGCCCGGATGACTCGCCCATATCAGCCGCTCAACGGCCGGACCCCGTCGGTGAAGGACGTCGCCGCGGCCGCCGGCGTGTCGCTGGGCACGGTGTCCAACGTCATGAACCGCCCCGAGATGGTCGCCTCCGTCACCCGCGAACGGGTCGAGCGCGCCATGACCCAGCTCGGCTTCATCCGCAACGAGTCGGCGCGGCAGTTGCGCGCCGGCACCAGCCGGACGCTCGCGTACGTGATGCTCGACGGCAGCAACCCGTTTTTCCACGATGTCGCGCAGGGCATCGAGCTCGCGGCCGAGGACGCCGACCTGTCGCTGTTCATCTGCAACAGCAACGGCCGCGCCGATCGCGAGGACGTGCAGTTGGACCGGCTCATGCAGCAGCGCGTCCAGGGCGTCCTCATCACGCCGGTGAACCCCGACTCGCCCACGCTGGACGAGGTGAGCCGGCGCGGCATCCCGGTCGTGATCGTCGATCGCGTACGGGAGACCGGTGGCTTCTGCTCGGTGGCCGTGGACGACGTCTTCGGTGGCCGCATCGCCCTCGAGCATCTGGTCGAGAAGGGCCACACCCGGGTCGCCTTCATCGGCGGGCCGGACTCGATCGGTCAGGTCCGCGAGCGCCTGCAGGGTGCCCGCGAGGTCTGGGACGAGCTCGGCCTGCCCGCTGACGATCTCGTCCACCTGCCGACCGCCGCGCTGACCGTCAGCGAGGGCCGCTCGGCCGGTGAGCGGCTCGCCGGCCTCCCCGCGCGGCGCCGGCCGACCGCCGCGTTCTGCGCCAACGATCTGCTCGCGCTGGGCCTGTTGCAACAGACCATCGGGTCGGGCCAGCGCGTCCCCGAGGATCTCGCGATCGTCGGGTTCGACGACATCGACTTCGCGGCCGCCGCGGCGGTGCCGCTCACCTCGGTGCGGCAGCCCCGCCAGGAGCTCGGCCGCACCGCGGCGCGGCTCCTCATCGACGAGGCCACCAACCCGATGCATGTCCACGAGCAGGCCACGTTCATCCCCGAGCTGGTAGCGCGAGCGTCCACCGCCACGCGCTGACCGCCGGCCGTTCCCTGGCCCAGCCCCTTCCCCTCACCCGCCCCCACCCTGCCCCACCCCGCCCCGCCCCGGGTTGATCATGAGGTTATTACACTCCGGAACCGGTTTCGGGATGCAATAACCTCATGATCAACCGTGCTGGGCCCGGGCTGGGCTGTGCCTATGCCGGCCACGCAAGCGCCGGCCCGTGCTGGACCGCGCCGGGCCCGCCCCGGGCCGGGCCGGACCGCGCCGGGCCCGCACCGGCCGCGCCGGGCGCGCTGGCCACGCTGGATCGGGCCCGCGCCGAGCCGCGCTGGGCCGCGCCGAGCCGGGCCGGGCCGCGTCAGGCCGCGCCGGGCCGCCGGCCGGCCCGTGCCGGGCCGGCCCCGGGCGGTCGGCTGGGTGATCATGAGGTTAGTGCCGGGCGGAACCGGTTTCGGCGCGCGCTAACCCCATGATCAACAGGGGCTAACCGGGCCAACCGGGCCGGCCGAGCCGGCCGGGGCGGCCGGGGCGGGGGGAGATGGGCGCGGTGGGGCGCAGCGCGGACTGGGCGGGGGTTGACCGGGCGAGGCGCCACACCGTACCGTAACGGAATCTATGAAACGTTTCACGAACGCGAGGAGCTCATGACCAACCCCGCGGTGCGCGACCTGCTGACCCGCAGTAACTCGCTCGGCGCCGACCCACGGAACACCAACTACGCCGGCGGCAACACGTCGGCCAAGGGGACCGACACCGACCCGGTGACCGCGGCGGCGACCGAGCTGCTGTGGGTCAAAGGCTCCGGCGGCGACCTGGGCACGCTCACCGAATCCGGCCTCGCCGTCCTGCGCCTCGACCGGTTGCGTGCGCTCGTGGACGTCTTCCCCGGAGTCGAGCGCGAGGACGAGATGGTCGCCGCGTTCGACTACTGCCTGCACGGTCGTGGCGGGGCGGCACCGTCGATCGACACGGCCATGCACGGCCTCGTCGACGTGCCGCACGTCGACCACCTGCATCCCGATTCGGGCATCGCGATCGCCACCGCGGCCGACGGCCCCGCACTCACCAAAGAGATCTTCGGCGACCGGGTGCTCTGGGTGCCGTGGCGGCGGCCCGGCTTCCAGCTCGGCCTCGACATTGCCGCGGTGCAGCGCGCGAACCCGCAGGCCATCGGCGTCATCCTGGGCGGGCACGGCATCACGGCATGGGGCACGACCAGCGCCGAGTGCGAGGCTCACTCCCGCGAGATCATCGAGACGGCCACGGCCTATCTCGCCGAGCACGGCCGCAGCGACCCCTTCGGGCCCGTCGTGCACGATCCCCTTCCGGCGGACGTACGGCGTGAGCGCGCGGCTCAACTGTTCCCGATCCTGCGCGGGCTCGCCTCGACCGACCGGCCCCAGGTCGGGCACTACACCGACACGGACGTCGTGCTGGACTTCGTGAGCCGCGCGCGGATGCCGGAGTTGGCGGCGCTCGGCACGTCCTGTCCCGACCACTTCCTGCGTACCAAGGTCAAGCCGTTGGTCCTGGACACCGCGCCGGACGCGCCGCTCGACGCGGTCGAAGCCCGGCTGGCGGAGCTGCACGCGGCCTACCGGGACGACTACCGCGCCTACTACGAGCGGCACGCCACCACGGACAGCCCGCCGATGCGGGGCGCCGACCCGGCGATCGTGCTGGTCCCGGGCGTGGGCATGTTCAGCTTCGGCGCGAACAAGCAGACCGCGCGGGTGGCTGGCGAGTTCTACGTCAACGCCATCAACGTCATGCACGGCGCCTCCTCGGTGTCGACCTACGCGCCGATCGACGAGGCGGAGAAGTTCCGCATCGAGTACTGGTCGCTGGAGGAGGCCAAGCTGCGGCGGATGCCGGCGCCGCCGCCGCTGGCGACCCGCATCGCGTTCGTCACCGGCGCGGGGTCGGGCATCGGCCGGGCCGTCGCGCTGCGCCTGGCCGCCGAGGGCGCCTGCGTCGTGGTGGCCGATCGCGACCCCGAATCGGCGGCCGCGGTCGCCGCTGAGATTCGCGGTCCCGACAAGGCGGTGGCCGTTACGGCCGACGTCACGTCCGCGGATGCCGTGGCGAACGCTCTCCGGGACGCGGTGCTGGCGTTCGGCGGCCTCGATCTCGTCGTCAACAACGCCGGCCTGTCGATCTCGAAGCCACTGCTGGAGACCACCGAGGCCGATTGGGATCTGCAGCACGACGTCATGGCGAAGGGCTCGTTCCTGGTCTCCCGCGAGGCGGCCCGGGTGATGATCGCGCAGGGCATGGGCGGCGACATCGTCTACATCTCCAGCAAGAACTCCCTCTTCGCCGGCCCGAACAACGTCGCGTACGGCGCCACCAAGGCCGACCAGGCACACCAGGTCCGCCTGCTCGCCGCCGAGTTGGGCGACCACGGCATCCGCGTCAACGGCATCAACCCCGACGGCGTGGTACGTGGCTCCGGCATTTTCGCCGGGGGGTGGGGCGCCCAGCGCGCCGCGGTGTACGGCGTGCCCGAGGAGAAACTCGGCGAGTTCTACGCCCAGCGGACCCTGCTCAAGCGCGAGGTCCTGCCGGAGCACGTGGCGAACGCGGTCTTCGTGCTCACCGGCGGCGAGCTGTCCCGCACCACGGGCCTGCACATCCCCGTGGACGCCGGCGTCGCGGCCGCGTTTCTCCGATGAAGGCGTATGCCGCCGTCGACCTCGGCGCGTCCAGCGGGCGGGTCATGGTCGGCCGGGTCGAGCCGGGGTCCCTGTCCCTGGAACAGGCACACCGGTTCGCGAACGAGCCGGTGCGCGTGGGCGGCACGTTGCACTGGGACATCCTGTCGCTGTACCGCGGCGTCCTCGAGGGACTCCGCTCCGCCGGCCCGGTGACCAGCATCGGCATCGACTCGTGGGCGGTCGACTACGGGCTGATCGACGCGTCCGGCGCGCTGCTCGGCAACCCGGTGCACTACCGGGACTCGCGCACCGACGGCGTCGCGGAACGGGTGGCGGCGACGATCGGCGAGGACAAGCTGTACGCGATGACCGGGCTGCAGCGGCAGCCGTTCAACACCCTGTACCAGCTGGTGGCGGCCGCCGGAACACCGGTCATGGAGGTCGCGCAGCAGCTGCTCCTGATTCCCGACCTCATCGCGTACTGGCTGACCGGCGAGCTGGGCGCCGAGGTGACCAACGCGTCCACCACGCAACTGCTGGACCTCCGTACCGGGGAGTGGGCGGCGCCGCTCATGGCGGAGTTCGGCATCCGGGCCGTGCTCTTCCCGCCGCTGCGCGAGCCCGGCACGGTGATCGGTCCGGTGCTGGGGGATCTCGGCGTACCCGGCAACCCGGACGTGGTCGCCGTGGGCTCGCACGACACCGCGTCGGCGGTCGTCGGCGTGCCCGCCGCGTCCGAGCACTTCGCGTACATCTCGTGCGGAACCTGGTCGCTCGTCGGCGTCGAGCTCGACGCACCCGTGCTCAGCGAGGCGTCGCGGCGGGCCAACTTCACCAACGAGGGCGGCGTCGACGGCACGATCCGGTACCTGCGCAACGTCATGGGCCTGTGGCCGCTGCAGGAATTCATGCGGACGACGGGCCGCACCGACGTGGCCGCGCTGCTGCGGGAGGCGGCCCGCGAGCCCGCGTTCGCGGCCGTCATCGATCTGGACGATCCCGCGTTCCTGCCGCCGGGTGACATGTCCGCGCGTATCGCCGCCGCATGCCGCACGTCGGGCCAGCCCGTGCCGTCCTCGGCCGCGGCGACGGCCCGGTGCATCGTGGACAGCCTCGCGCTCGCTCACCGGCGCGCGGTCCGGGCGGCCCAGGAACTCTCCGGGCGCCACGTCGACGCCGTGCACATCGTCGGCGGCGGCGCCCTCAACGCGCTGCTCTGCCAGCTGACCGCCGACGCCTGCGGCCTGCCCGTGCTGGCCGGCCCGGTCGAGGCCACCGCGCTCGGCAATATCCTCGTACAGGCCCGGGCAGCCGGGACGATCGGCGGCGGACTCGACGCGCTGCGCGCCCTCTTGCGGGAGACTCAGGAGATCGTGCGTTACGCGCCGAGCGGTGACCCGGCCGCCTGGCGCTCCGCCGAGCGACGCCTGGGGGTGTAGATGCGCATCGCGCTGTTCGTGACGTGCCTCGCGGACACGATGTTCCCGGAGGCCGCTAAGGCGACCGTGGCTCTGCTGGAGCGGCTCGGCCACGAGGTCGTCTTTCCAGTGGAACAGACCTGTTGCGGCCAGATGCACGTCAACACCGGCTATCAGAAGGACGCGTTGCCGCTGGTGCGGCGGCACGTACGGACCTTCGCCCCGTACGACGTCATCGTGGCGCCGTCCGGCTCGTGCGTGGGTTCGGTGCGGCATCAGCACGCGATGGTGGCGTCCTCCGCGGGTGACACCCGCCTGGCCGCTCGCGCCGCGGACGTGGCGTCGCGGACATACGAGCTGTCCGAGCTGCTCGTCGACGTGCTCGGCATCGAGGACGTGGGGGCGTACTACCCGCACCGGGTCACCTACCACCCGACCTGCCACTCGCTGCGGGTGTTGCGGGTCGGTGACAAGCCGCTGCGGCTGCTGCGCCACGTCCGCGGGCTCGACCTGGTCGAGTTGCCCGACGCGGAGCAATGCTGCGGGTTCGGCGGGACGTTCGCGGTGAAGAACGCGGACACGTCCACCGCGATGCTGGCCGACAAGATGCGGCACGTACTCGACACCGGCGCGGATGTCTGCACCGCCGGGGACGCGTCCTGCCTCATGCACATCGGCGGTGGCCTGTCCCGCCTGCGGACCGGCGTACGCACGGTCCACCTGGCCGAGATCCTCGCGTCGACCGAGCTGGCACGATGAAAACGTTCCTGGGCATGCCGAGTACCGCGCCGCGCGGGGTGGGCCATCTGCGTGGTGCTGAGCCGTTCCCGGCCGCCGCCCGCAAGGCGCTCGCGGATCCCCAGCTGCGCCGGAACCTGAAGCACGCCACCACGACGATCCGCGAGAAGTCCGGCAAGGTCATCGCGGAGCTACCCGACTGGCAACAGCTCCGCGACGCCGGCTCGGCGTTGAAGGCAGACACCATGGCTCGCCTGCCCGAGCTGCTCGAAGAGCTCGAGGCCGCGGTGACCTCGGCCGGCGGCGTCGTGCATTGGGCCGCGGACGCGCGCGAGGCCAACGCCATCGTCACCGAGCTCGTGAAAGCCACGGGGCATAACCGGGTCATCAAGGTGAAGTCGATGGCGACTCAGGAGATCGGCCTCAACGAGGCGCTCGAGGCCGCCGGCATAGACCCCGTCGAGACCGACCTGGCCGAGCTCATCGTCCAGCTCGGCCACGACGAACCCAGTCACATCCTGGTCCCCGCGATCCACCGGAACCGCTCGGAGATCCGCGAGATCTTCCTGCGTGAGATGCCCGGTGTCGATCCAGCGTTGACCGATGATCCGCCGGTCCTCGCCGCAGCCGCCCGCCGCTACCTGCGGGAGACGTTCCTCAGCACCAAGGTGGCCATTTCGGGCGCCAACTTCGCGGTCGCCGAGACCGGCACGCTGGCCGTGGTCGAGTCCGAGGGGAACGGGCGGATGTGCCTGACACTGCCCGAGACGCTGATCACCGTCATGGGCATCGAGAAGGTCGTGCCGACCTGGCGGGACCTCGAGGTGTTCCTGCAACTGCTGCCGCGGGCGTCGACCGGCGAGCGGATGAACCCGTACACGTCGATGTGGACCGGGGTCACGCCGGGGGACGGGCCGCAGGACTTCCACTTGGTGTTGCTCGACAATGGACGGACCGCGGTGCTCGCCGATGAGATCGGGCGGCAGGCGCTGCATTGCATCCGCTGCTCGGCCTGCCTCAACGTGTGCCCGGTCTACGAACGGACCGGCGGGCACGCGTACGGCTCGGTGTACCCGGGACCGATCGGGGCGGTACTGTCGCCGCAGCTCACCGGCATTGAAGACAACGCGTCCCTGCCGTACGCATCGTCGCTCTGTGGTGCCTGCTTCGACGCCTGTCCCGTGAAGATCGACATCCCGTCGATCCTGGTGCATCTGCGCACCGAACACGTGGAGGCGCAGAAGCGGCCGACGCCCGAGTCGATCGCGATGGCGGCTGTTGCGTACACGATGGACCATCCCCGGCTGTACGCGTCCGCACAGCGCGCCGCGCGGCTCAGCCGGCTCGCGGGCCGGCGCGGCCGTGGCCTGCCGCCGCCGCTGAACCGCTGGACCGCGAGCCGTGACCTGCCCGACCCGCCGGAGCAGACGTTCCGCGACTGGTGGGCGCGGCGATGAACGCGCGGGACGTGGTGCTCGGCCGGATCCGCGCCGCCTTGGCGGGCACGACCAAACCCGGCGACGTGCGACGCGACTACCGGCGGGTGTTCGGCCCGGCGGACCTGGACCTGCTGGTGGAGCGGCTCACCGACTACCGTGCGGCGGTGCACCGGAGCGCCGACGTCGCCGGCACCGTCGCCCAGATTCTCCCCCGGGACGCCGCAGTGGTCGTACCGCCGAAACTGCCGCCCGGATGGCTGCCGCAGGCGATCGAGGTCGTGCCTGACGACGGTCTGGATGCCGCGCGCATCGCGGCGGCCGACGGCGTCGTCACGGCCGCCGCGGTGGCCGTCGCCGAGACCGGGACGATCGTGCTCGACGGTTCGCCCGACCAGGGCCGCCGCATCATCACACTCCTGCCCGACCTGCACATCTGCGTGCTGCGACCCGAGCAGGTGGTGGCGTCCGTACCGGAGGCGCTGGCGCGGCTGGACCCGCGGCGGCCGCTCACCTGGATCAGCGGTCCGTCGGCGACCAGCGACATCGAGCTCAACCGGGTCGAGGGCGTCCACGGCCCGCGCAATCTGCACGTCATCCTCATCGAGCCCCCCGGCCCGGCCTGAGCGTCAGACGCCGGCGAGCCTGCGGGGTGACGGCCGCAGGTAGACCGTCCACGTCACCAGCACGCACAGCACGTAGAACGCGATGAACGCCAGGTAGGCGGCATCGGCGTCGTGATAGGTCAGGAACGACTGCCGGAACGCCAGGTTCACCAGGACGCCGCCGAACGCCCCGATCGCCCCGGCCAGGCCGATCACCGCGCCGGAGAGTCGGCGCGCGTCATGACCGTCGTCGTGCCGAGCGCGGAAGATAGCGGGGATCATCTTGTAGGTCGAGCCGTTGCCCACGCCGCTGAACACGAACAGCGCGATGAACCCGATCAGGTACAGCGCCAGCGAGTGCGACCGCGATGCCAGCAGCACGATCGCCGCCCCGGCAGCCATCGCGATGAAGTTCCAGAAGGTCACCCGGGCGCCGCCCAGCCGGTCGGCCAGCGCGCCGCCGACCGGGCGGATCAGCGAACCGAGCAGCGGGCCGAGGAAGGTCAGGTACGCGGCCTTGACCGGCGTGTTGAACTCCGTCGCGAACTGCACCTGGAGCACCTGGCCGAACGCGAACCCGAAGCCGATGAACGAGCCGAATGTACCGATGTAGAGCAACGACATGATCCAGGTGTGCGGTTCCCGGGTAGCGTCGCGCATGCCCCGCTTCTCATTGCGGGCCTGCGACAGGTTGTCCATGAACAGCGCGGAGCCCAGCGTCGCCACCACGATCAGCGGGATGTAGATGCCGGCCACGATGCCCGGGTTCCCGGCGCCGAAGACGGCGAGCACGAACAGGCCGACGAGCTGGACGGCCGCGACGCCGAGGTTGCCGCCGCCGGCGTTGATGCCCAGCGCCCAGCCCTTGAGCCGGTCGGGGTAGAAGGCGTTGATGTTCGCCATCGAGGAGGCGAAGTTGCCGCCGCCGACGCCGGCGATCGCCGCGATGACCAGCAGCGTGGTGTACGAGACGCCGGGCTTGATGAGGAACGCGGCGAGGATCGACGGCACCAGGAGCAGCGCCGCGCTGAAGATGGTCCAGTTGCGGCCGCCGAAGCGGGCCACCGCGAACGTGTACGGGATCCGCAGCACCGAGCCGACCAGCGCGGGCACCGCGGTGAGCAGGAACTTGCCGGCCGGATCGATACCGTACCGCGGCCCGAGGACGAGCATGAGCACCGACCACAGCGTCCAGACCGAGAATCCGATGTGCTCCGAGAAGATGGAGAAGACCAGGTTGCGCCGGGCGATCCGGGCGCCGCTGGTCTCCCAGAACGCCGGGTCCTCGGGCCGCCAGTCGTCGATCCAGTGGCCGCGAATGGTGGCGGTGGGCCGGGTGGTGGTGATGGGCAGGGTCGCCGTCATGTCAGACCTCCGAGGGAACGCGCGGGGACACTACGAGGTGGCCGTCGTCGTCGACGTGCACCACGTAGACGGTCAGGGCTGGCTGGCCCGTGGTGGAGCAGCCGGTCGTCAGATCGAAGACGTTGAGGTGCAGGGGGCAGATGACGACCTTGTTGTCGATCTGCCCGTCGGCGAGCGGCCCGCCGGCGTGCGGGCAGACCGCCGACACGGCGCGCAGCGAGCCGTCCCGGAGCCGGAACACGGCGACCATCTCGCCGCCCACGGCGTAGGCGCGCCCTTCCCCGAGGGGGATCTCGTCGACCGGACCCAGTCTCATGACGCGCCCTCCCGCACGGGCACCTGTGGCAGCACGGTGAGCGGCAGCGAGGTGCGGAACTGTCCGGGTGTGACGGGCGCGGAGCGTTCCTTCCACGGGTCCCGGTACGCGGCGACCGAGGAGTCCATGGCCGCGTCCAGGTCGCCGGCGATGCCGTCGGTGTCCTCGACGACGATCTCCCGGATCCGCTCGATGCCGATCCGCGGCACGAACGCGTACGTGCGCTCGAGCCAGTTGCCGTTCTCGCGGTAGTACTGCAGGAACCGCCCAGCCAGCGTGATGACCTCGTCCGGAGAGTCCACAGTGGCTAGCAGGTCGCCCTTGCGGACGTGGGCGCCGGCCGCGCCGCCGACGTAGATCTCCCACTTGCCGCCGTCGATGGCGACGACGCCGAGGTCCTTCACGTACGCCTCGGCGCAGTTGCGCGGGCAGCCGGTGACGGCGAGCTTCATTTTGCCGGGGCCCTCGATGCCCTGGTATCGCTCCTCGATCGCGATGCCCAGCGCGGTCGAGTCGCCGACGCCGAACCGGCAGAAGTCCGAGCCGACACAGGTCTTCACCGTGCGGAAGCTCTTGCCGTACGCCCACCCGGACGGCATGTCCAGGTCGGCCCAGATCTTCGGCAGGTTCTCCTTGGGGATGCCGAGCAGGTCGATCCGCTGCCCACCGGTCAGCTTGACCATCGGTACGGCGTGCTTCTCGGCCACCTCGGCGATCCGCTTGAGCTGCGCCGGGGTGGTGACGCCGCCCTTCATCTGCGGCACCACCGAGAACGTGCCGTCGCGCTGGATGTTCGCGTGCACCCGGTCGTTGATGAACCGGGCGTCGCGCTCGTCCACGTACTCGTCGCCCCACATCATCTTCAGCAGCGAGGCGAGGCCCATCTTGCTCTTGGCGTCCTCCTCGCCGCCCGGTGCGAGCTTCGCGAACACTGCGGAGACCGACGTCAGCTCGTACTGCCGGATCGCCGCCATCAGCTCGGGCTTCGGCATCGGCACGCCGGGCACATACCAACTGGCCTTGGGGTCCTCCTCGACCGCGCCCCCGGCGGCCCACTCGACGATCTGGGTGACCAGGCCCTTGCAGGTGCCGCAGCCCTTGCCGGCCCGGGTCTTGTCCATCACGCCGGACACCGTCTTGCAGCCGTCGTGCACGCAGGCCGCGATCGTGCCCTTGGTGACGCCGTTGCAGTTGCAGACCTGCGCGTCGTCGGCGAGTTCGGCGGCGCTGACTTCCAAGGGCGGACCGCCGAGGTCGAACATCAGCTCGGCCCGTTCCTCCGGCAGCGCCAGCCCGCGGTCGAAGGCCTGCATGAGGAACGCGACCTTCTTGACGTCGCCGACGAGCGTGGCGCCGACGAGCCGGCCGCCGCGGATGATCACACTCTTGTAGACGCCCTTCTTGGGCTCGCTGAAGACCAGCGTCTCGTCGTCGTCGCGCTCCGGCTCCTTGAGGCCCATCGCGGCCACGTCGACGCCCGCCACCTTGAGCTTCGTGGCCACCCGGGAGCCGTGGTACGCCGCGTCCGGGTCCTTGCCGGTGATGTGGTCGGCCAGCACCCGGGCCTGGTCCCACAGCGGCGCGACCAGGCCGTACGTCTCGCCGCGGTGTTGCGCGCACTCGCCGACCGCGTAGATGTCCGGCTCGTCCTGGCAGCGCATCTGGTCGTCGACGACGATGCCGCGTTCGACCACCAGGCCGCTGGTCTCGGCCACATGGCTGTTCGCCCGGATGCCCGCGGCCACCACGACCACGTCGCACGGGATGGTGCGGCCGTCCTTGAGCTTGACGCCGGTCACCGAGTGCTTGCCGAGGATCTCGGTGGTGATCGCGGAGGTCACCACCTCGATGCCGAGCTTCTCCACGCTGCACTGCAGGATCGCGCCGGCCTGCGCGTCGAGCTGGGTGTTCATCAGGTGCCCGTCGGCGTGCACCAGGGTCACGTGGCTCAGGTGGTTCTGCAGGCCGCGGGCCGCCTCCAGGCCAAGCAGGCCGCCGCCGATGACGACCGCGCGCTCGTGCTCGCGGGCGTACCGGATCATGTTGCGGGTGTCGTCCAGCGTGCGGAACGGGAAGACGCCCTGGTGGTAGCCGCGGCCGGGGCGGTGGATGCCGGGGATCGGCGGCACGAACGCGCGGCTGCCGGTGGCGATGATGAGCTTGTCATACGGCGTGCCGGTGCCGTCGTCGGCGTACACCCGCTTGGCGTGCTTGTCGATGCGGGTGATCCGGCGACCGGCGTGCAGCGTGATGTTGTTGTCCGCGTACCAGGTGAGGTCGTTGAGGAAGATGCCTGCCTCGTCCTCGACGCCCGCGAGGACGTTCGAGAGCATGATCCGGTTGTAGTTGCCGTACGGCTCGTCGCCGAACATCGTGATGGCGAAGTGCTCGCCGCCGCCGCGTTCGAGGATCTCCTCGACGGTACGGGCGCCGGCCATGCCGTTGCCGATGACCACCAGGCGTTCCATCAGATCTTCACCAACCCGAGGCCGGCGACGAAGCGGGGTGTGGTGTGCAACTAGGACATCTCCTCTGGCTCGGGCGCCGGCGCGATGGCCACGGCGCACGCCTTGAAGGCCGGCATCTTGGAGTGGCGGTCCAGCGCCGGGTTGGTGAGCGCATTGGTGCCGGGCCAGTGAAACGGCGCGAAGATCGTGTCCGGCCGGATGCCCGGGACGAGCCGTGCCCGCAGCAGCGCCCGGCCACGGCGGGTGCGCAGCTCCACCATGTCGCCGTCCGCGATGCCGTGCCGGCGGGCGAGGTCCGGATGCAGCTCGGCGCGGGGCTCCGGCAGCGCCACCGCGAGCGACCTGACCCGGCGGGTCTGG
>DASYTU010000115.1:0-24660 GCA_036001925.1 Actinoplanes sp. | reverse complement strand
CCGACCACGCCGAGGTCGACCGGCCGGTGCGCGCCGAGGGCGGCGTCGTCGAGGTCGACCTGCGCGACCGTCGCGTCGTCGGCGATCAGGCGGCCGTGCCGCATCGTCCACATGTTCAGGGCGCAGCCGAAGCCGACGATCAGGTCGGCGTGCGAGATCAGGTCGGCCGCCGTGGGTGAGGCGAACCCGCCGGAGATGCCCAGCGCGTACTGCTCGCCGTGGAAGAGCCCGTGCGCCACCGCCGACGTAGCCAGCAGCGACCCGGTGGCCGTGCCGAGCCGCCGCAGCTGCGGTCCCGCGCCGCGGGCTCCCCGGCCGGCCACGATGACCGGCCGCCGTCCCCGCTCGAACAGCGCGGCCAGGGCCGCCACGGCGTCCGCGGCCGGCCGCACCGGCGCCGGGCGCGGCACCGGCGACGGCACCCGGTCGGCGTCGCCGGGCACCTCCGCCGCCTGCACGTCCAGCGGCAGGTTGAGCACCACGGTGCGCCGGTCGTTGCGCGCCGTCCGGTACGCGCGGACGGTGTCTGCCACCGCCGTACGACCACTGTGGACCCGTTCGGCGACCGCGCCGACGCTGCGCGCGAACCCCGGCTGATCCATGGCGAAGTTGGAGGTGACCGCCGCCCCGGCCGCCTCGGCTGCGAGCACCACCACTGGCGTCCGGCTCTTGGCCGCCTCGCAGATTCCGGTGGCCGCATTGGTCAGGCCGCATCCCTGGTGGACGGAGAGCAGGCCGACCTCGCCGGACATCCGGGCGTACGCGTCGGCCATCGTCGCCGCGCCGGCCTCGTGCCGGGTCGCCGTGAACCCCACGCCGCCGGCCCGCAGGGCGTTGGTGACCCGGAAGTTCCCGCTGCCGACGACCCCGAAGCAGTGCCCGACGCCGAGCCCCGCGAGGGTACGGCCCACTACGTCGGCAACGGTCGTGCGCATCAGCGACCGTCCACAAGAGCCAGTACGCGGGCCGGGCTGCCCGTGCCGCCGACGATAGGCAGCGGCGCGACGACGACCATCGCGCCGGTGGGCGGCAGCTGCGCGAGGTTCTGCAGCGAGGTGATGCCGTACTTGTCGTTGCCCAGCAGGTGGAAGTGGGCTGGGAACGGCGGGTCCAGCGCTCCCGCGTTGCCGGCGTCGATGCCGACCGTCTCGACGCCGAACCCCGAGATCGGCGTGCTCTTGGCCAGCCACTCGGCGCAGGCCGCGGAGACGCCGGGCGTGTGGGAGCCGGTCTCGTCGGCGTTGAGGAACTGCTCCTGCGAGTGCGCGTACTTGTCCCACCCCGTCCGGTACAGCAGCCAGGTGCCGCCGGCCAGCTCGCCGTGCTCGGCGATCCATGCCTCCACGTGGTGCACCTCGAGGAGGAAGTCGGGATCGGCCGAGGCTTCCGCGGTGAAGTCCATGACCGCGGCTGGGCCGACCAGGCGGCTGGGTGGGATCTGGGAGACGTCGTGCCCGTTCCTCCCCGTGACCCAGTGCACGGGCGCGTCGAGGTGCGTGCCGATGTGCTCGCCGGTGCGGATGTTGTGGTGCTTCCAGAACGGCCCCGGCGCGTCGTACGCGCTCACCTGCTCCAGGCTGAAGTCCACGAGGTTCGCGAACGGCTCCGGCAGGCGCAGCGTGGGTGTGCTCGACGACAGCGGGTTGGTGAGATCGACGACCCGGATCGTGCCCGATCCGATGGCCGCGGCCAGATCTGCGACGGACGTCATTGGCGTGCCTCCAGCGTGAGGGCGGTGGTGTCCATACGGTCGGTCGTCGGTGGTGCGACCGCAACCCATCCGGATGAGATTGCGTTCCGTTGACGGGCGTCACAGGTGCGCTACTGTAATCCGGTGGCCGAGTTTCGCCTGAGCGCCGAGCACCAGCGGTTCGCCGGCTGGGCGCGCGAGACGGCGGCCGAGAAGGTGGCCCCGCTCGCCCGGCACGACGGCCGTGTCAACCGGCCGCTCCTGCGGGCGATGGGCGAGCTGGGGCTCCTGCGCGGCCTCTTCGGCGGCACCGACGACCGGCCGGGCGGCGCCGCGGCCCTGCAGCTGTGCCTCCTGCGCGAGGCGATCGCCCAGGTCAGCGGCGAGGCCGAGACCGCCTTGGCGCTGCAGGGCCTGGGCAGCTATCCCATCCTGCAGTCCGGTCCGCCCGAGCTCGCGGCTCGATGGATCCCGCGGGTCGTCGCCGGGGACGCCGTGGCGGCCTTCGCCCTCTCCGAGCCCGGCGCCGGCTCCGACGCCGCGGCGCTCGCGCTGCGCGCCGACCCGGACGGGGCCGGATGGCGGCTCACCGGCGAGAAGATGTGGATCTCGAACGCGCCCGACGCGGACGTCTACTCGGTGTTCGCGCGGACGACGCCCGACGCGCGCGCCAGGGGCGTGACCGCGTTCGCCGTACCCGGTGACAGCGAGGGGCTGTCCGGCGAGCCGCTCGACATGCTCTCCCCGCACCCGATCGGACACCTGATCTTCGACGGCGTGTACGTCGGCCCGGACGCCGTGCTGGGGGAGGTGGACGGCGGATTCGCCGTGGCCATGCGCACCCTCGACCTGTTCCGGCCCAGCGTCGGAGCGTTCGCCGTCGGCATGGGCCAGGCCGCGCTGGACGCCACCGTGGCGCACGTCCGCACCCGGCACGTGTACGGCGGACCCCTCGCCCGGCAGCAGGCCGTCGCCCACCGGATCGCCGACATGGCGACCCAGCTCGAAGCCGCCCGCCTGCTCGTCTACGGCGCGGCGGCCGCGTATGACGCGGGTGACCGGCCGCAGGACCAGAGCCGGCGGTCGGCGATGGCGAAGCTGTTCGCCACCGAGGCGGCGCAGCAGATCGTCGACGGATGCGTACAGCTGCACGGCGCGGTCGCGCTGCGCAGCGGCCATCTGCTCGAGCAGCTCTACCGGGACGTACGCTCGTTGCGCATTTACGAAGGCGCGTCCGAGATCCAGCGAACCATCATCGCCCGCGAGCTGATCGGCATGGATGCCACCCGATGACCACGCCCTACCGGTTCCACGCGTCTCCCCGGCTGACCCCGTCGTGGAACAACTTCCGGTTCGCCAAGGCCGAAGGCGTCGCCACCGTGACGCTGGACCGCCCGGAGAAGCTGAACCCGCTCACCTTCGAAAGCTACGCCGACCTGCGCGACCTGCTCGCCGAGCTGCCGCACCACCAGGACGTGCGCGCGCTGGTGATCCGCGGCGAGGGCAAGGGATTCTGCGGCGGCGGCGACGTCGACGAGATCATCGGTGAGCTGATCACGATGGAGCCGCGCGACCTGATGCGGTTCACCAAGATGACCGGCGACGTGATCCGCGCGATGCGCGAGTGCCCGATCCCCATCATCAGCGCCGTCCACGGCATCGCCGCCGGTGCCGGCGCGGTCGTCGCGCTGGCGTCGGACTTCCGGGTGGTCAGCACGTCCGGTCGGTTCGCGTTCCTGTTCACGAAGGTCGGGCTCTCCGGCGGCGACATGGGCGCCGCATACCTGCTGCCGCGCGTGGTGGGCCTAGGCCGGGCGACCGAGCTGCTGATGCTCGGCGGCACGATCGACTCGGCGACCGCCGACCAGTACGGTCTGGTGTCCCGGCTCGTGGCCGACGACGAGATCGACGCCGCGGTGGCCGAGCTCGCCCGTACGCTCGCCGACGGACCGACCCTCGCCCTCGCCCAGACCAAGTCCCTGCTCACGCGCGAGCTGGACATGCCGATGTCGGCGGCGATGGAGCTGGACGCCATGACCCAGGCGCTGCTGATGACCACGAAGGACCATGCCGAGTTCCACGCCGCCTTCACCGAGCGGCGTCCACCGCGCTGGCAGGGCCGGTGATGGAGGGACGGGTCGCGCTGGTGACCGGCGCGGGCCGCGGGATCGGCCGCGCGGTCGCCCACCGCTTGAGCCGCCAAGGGCTCAGAGTCGCCCTGGTCGCCCGCCACAGTGCACAGCTCGACGAGACCGCGGCCGGGTGCGCCGGGCCGGCGCTGGCCGTTCCCGCCGACGTCACCGACCCCGAACAAGTCGAGGCCGCGTACGCCGCGGTCGAGCAGCGCTGGGGACCGGTGGAGGTGCTCGTCGCCGGCGCCGGCGCCGGACACTCGGCCCGCCTCGACCGCACCACCGACGCCGACTGGCAGCGGATGCTGGAGCTCAACCTGACCGCGCCGTTCCGGTGCATCCGTCGCGCCGTGCCGGCCATGCGCGCGGCCGGCTGGGGGCGGGTGGTCGTGGTCGCCTCGTCGGCGGCGCGCGTCGGCGAGCCGTACATCGCCGCCTACACCGCCAGCAAGCACGGTGTGCTCGGCCTGGTCCGGTCGGCGGCGGCGGAGCTTGCCCGCACCGGGGTGACCGTCAACGCGGTCTGTCCGGGGTACGTCGACACCCCGATGACCGACGTCACCGTGGAGAGCATCGCGTCCACCACCGGCCGCACCCTGGAGGAGGCCCGGCGCGCCCTGGAGCGCAAGCAGCCGATCGGCCGCCTGATCCGGCCGGACGAGGTCGCCGACGCGGTCTGGTTCTGCGTGACGAACGAGGCCGTGACCGGACAGGCGATCAATGTGGACGGAGGGGCGGTGCAATGAGCGAGGATAAGGAGGCCAGCTGCATGACCGACTGCACCGAGCGGCACACGGCCGCGCCGGACAACGGCGTCGCAGGCGAGGGCCAGAAGGGCATGCCTAAGGCAGGCACAGCATGACCGTGGAGCGGGTCAACCCGCCGGAGCTCGCCCGGCCGCGCGGGTTCTCGCACGCGGTGGTCGGACACGGGACGGTGGTGTTCCTCGCCGGGCAGACCGCGCTGGACGCCCAGGGCCGCATCGTCGGAACGGACGTGGTGGCGCAGTTCGAGCAGGCGCTGTCCAACCTGCTGGCCGCGCTGCGCGCCGCGGGCGGCCGGCCCGACCAGCTCGCGAGCCTGACCGTGTACGCGACCGACCTGGCGGCGTACCGGTCTCGGGCCGCCGACATCGGCGCCGTGTGGCGGCGGCTTGTCGGCACCGACTATCCGGCGATGGCCGGCATCGGGGTTGCCCGGTTGTGGGACGACCAGGCGCTCGTCGAGGTGCAGGGGTTCGCGATCGTGTGACCCGTCAGCCGACGCGGACGTCGCCCAGCACCGACTCGACGAACCGGTGCGCCGGCGCGGCGAGCCGGTCGTGCAGCTCGAAGAAGGTGTCCGCGGCCCGCAGGCCGTTCCAGCCCGCCGGCAGCGTGTCGAGCGGCAGGCCCGGTTCGAGGTACGGCAGCCGCCGCCAGTCGGTCAGCGCGGTGACGTAGTCCGCGAACGCCTGCGCGTCGTCGAGACCTGTGCGCCGGCGGTAGGCCTGCGCCATCGGCTCGTACCGGCGCAGGAAGTCCTCGTTCCGCTCGCGCAGCCGGGGCAGGTCCCACCACTGCGACACCCGGGTCGCCGTGTCGGCGAAGGCCAGGTGGGCGCCGCGGAACAGCTCGACGTAGACGTCCAGGCCGTCGTGCTCCAGCGCCTCCTTGGCCTCGTCGTACAGGTGCGCCGGCGCGATCCAGACGCCGGCCGACACGGTGCCGAAGCCCAGCCAGGCCAGCCGCGACCGCAGCACGTGGCGCTGGTCCCGCCGGCTTTCCGGGACGCTGAACACCGCGAGGACCCACCCGTCGGCCGGCGTCGCCCGCCGGCGGGCGAAGATCCGCCGGTCGCCCTCGTGGAGGATGTGGCGGGCCTCGTCGGACAGCGCGTACCCGGCCACGCCGTCGCGCCGTTCCGCGTCGAGGAGACCGCGGCGCTTCAGCCGGAAGATCGCCGAGCGGACGGCCGGCTCGTCCACAGTGCACTGTGCCAGCAACCGGATGATCGAGGCCACGCTCATCCAGCCGCCGGCCTCTCGCGCGTACAGGCCGTAGACCGTGACGATCAGCGCCCGCGGCTTCTGGCCGCGGCCGCCCGAATCGTCCGTCTCCACCGCCACGCCGAAACCATAGCCCACACGCGTGCGTGCGGTCTCTTGACTGTCGTCAGAATTTGCGAATACTTGGAGAATGACGTGGGACATCGCGACCGCGCTCAACCCGTCCGCGCACGTGGACACCTTCTGCCGTGATCACCTCCCGCCCGGCGACACGTGGCCGGAGATGATCTTCGAACTGCCCGAGGTGCGGTACGCCGACCGGCTCAACTGCGCCACCGAGCTCCTCGCCGCCGTGATCGCCGACCTCGGCCCGGAACGCCCCTGCCTGCTCACGCCGGGCGGCGAGAGCTGGAGCTACGGCGAGCTGGAGCGCACCGCCAACCGGATCGCCACGGTGCTGACCCGCGACCTCGGCGTCGTGCCCGGCAACCGGGTGCTGCTGCGCGGACCCAACAACCCGTGGCTCGTGGCGTGCTGGTTCGCCGTCCTCAAGGCCGGCGGCGTGGTCGTCACCACCATGCCGCTGCTGCGTCCCTTGGAGCTGACCGCCGTCGCCGAGATCGCCGGCATCGACCTCGCGCTGTGCGACGTCCGGTTCGTCGACGACCTGAAGGCGGCCCGGCTCGGCGGGGCGCCGATCGTCACGTACGGCGGTCCGGACGGCGACGACCTCGCCGCCCGCGTCACCAACGCCGCCGACGAGTTCACCCCGATCGAGACCTCGGCCGACGACGTAGCGCTGCTCGCCTTCACCTCCGGGACCACCGGGCGCCCCAAGGCGACGATGCACTTCCACCGCGACGTCCTCGCGATCGCCGACACCTTCTCCACGCACCTGGTGCGGCCGCGGTCCGAGGACGTCTTCACCGGCACGCCACCGCTGGCCTTCACGTTCGGGCTCGGAGGCCTGCTGGTGTTCCCGATGCGAGTGGGCGCGGCAACCCTGCTGGTCGAGAAGGCCACGCCGGACGAGTTGGCCGACCTGATCGAGCGCCACGCAGCGACCGTCTGCTTCACCGCGCCGACCGCGTACCGCGCCATGCTGCGCGCCGGGCGGCCGGAACGGCTGCGCAGCTTGCGCCGCGCCGTCTCCGCCGGCGAGCATCTCCCGGCGTCCACCTGGCACGAGTTTCTCGCCGCGACCGGCGTCCGGCTGATCGACGGCATCGGCTCCACGGAGATGCTGCATGTGTTCATCTCCGCGGCCGACGATGACATCCGTCCCGGCGCCACCGGCAAGGAGATCCCGGGATACCGCGCCGCCGTCCTGGACGACGACGGCAACCCGGTCCCTCCCGGCACTCCGGGACGGCTCGCCGTCAAGGGCCCAACGGGATGCCGCTACCTCGCCGACCCACGGCAAGCCGAGTACGTCCAGAAGGGATGGAACTTCACCGGCGACACGTTCCTGCGGGACGAGGACGGCTACTTCCACTACCTCGCCCGCCGGGACGACATGATCGTATCGTCGGGCTACAACATCGCCGGCCCCGAAGTCGAGGAGGCACTCGCCGGCCACCCCGCCGTCAACGAGTGCTGCGTCGTCGGGGCACCCGACCCGCAGCGGGGGCAGCTCGTCAAGGCGTACGTGGTGCTGCGCGAGGGCGTCGCCGCCACCCCGGAGCTCGTCACCGAGCTGCAGGAGTTCGCGAAGCGGCAGATCGCCCCGTACAAGTACCCCCGCGTCGTCGAGTTCATCGAGAGCCTGCCCCGCACCAGCACCGGCAAGATCCAGCGGTACGTGCTGCGACAGCGCGCCGCCACGGAGCCCGCGTGACACGCGTCGCGGTGATCGGCGGTGGACCCGGCGGCCTGTACTTCGCCGCCCTCGCCCGCCAGCTCGGCGTGGCCGACGAGATCACCGTCTGGGAGCGCAACGCCGCCGACGACACCTTCGGTTTCGGCGTGGTGTTCTCCGACGAGACGCTCGGCGGCATCGAACACGCCGACCGGCGCATCTTCGAACAGATGGAGCGGGAGTTCGCGCGCTGGGACGACATCGACGTCCACTTCCGCGGGCAGGTGCACACCAGCGGCGGGCACGGGTTCGCCGCGATGAGCCGCAAACGCCTCCTCGAGGTTCTCCAGGACCGCTGCCGCGAGCTCGGCGTCGACCTCCGGTTCTCCACGCCGGCACCCGACGTCGGGCTGCTGCGCGAGTCGTACGACCTCGTCGTCGCCAGCGACGGCGTCAACTCGACCGTGCGCGGCCGTTACGCCGACGCGTTCGGGCCGACGCTGGAGACCCGGCGGTGCCGCTACATGTGGCTCGGCACGGACAAGGTCTTCGACGCGTTCAAGTTCTATGTCAAGGAGACGCCGCATGGCGTCATGCAGATCCACGGCTACCCGTTCGACGCGCGGACGAGCACGTTCATCGTCGAGATGAACGAGCAGGTCTGGCAGCGGGCCGGCTTCGACGCCTTCGCCGGTCGCCCGTTCCGGCCGGGGGAGTCGGACGAGAAGTCGGTGCAGCTGGTCCGGGAGCTGTTCGACGACGTCCTCGACGGCGCCGAGCTGTACGTCAACAACTCCCGGTGGCTGACGTTCGTGACCGTCCGCAACGAATCGTGGCGGCACGGGAACGTCGTCCTGCTGGGCGACGCCGCCCACACCGCGCACTTTTCCATCGGGTCCGGGACAAAGCTCGCCATGGAGGACGCGCTCGCCCTGGCGGCGTGCCTGCGCGAACAGCCCGATCTGGACGCGGCGTTGACCGCGTACGAGGCGGAGCGCCGACCCGTCGTGGTGTCGACCCAGCGGGCCGCGCAGGCCAGCCTCGAGTGGTTCGAGAACCTGGCGCAATACACCGCGCAGGACCCGCTGCAGTTCGCGTTCAACATCATGACCCGCAGCCGCCGGGTCACGTACGACAACCTGCGCATCCGCGACCCCGAGTTCGTGGCGCGGGTCGACGCCTGGTTCGCCGAGCACGAGAAGGCGCGCGGCAACGGAGACGGCGATGTCCGGCCGCCGATGTTCCAGCCGTTGCGGCTGCGCGGGCTGGAGCTGGTCAACCGCGTCGTCGTCTCGCCGATGGACATGTACTGCGCGCGGGACGGCCTCCCGAACGACTTCCACCTCGTCCACCTCGGCGGCAAGGCGCTCGGCGGCGCCGGCCTGGTGATGACCGAGATGGTGTGCGTCTCGCCGACCGGGCGGATCACGCCCGGATGCACCGGGCTGTACACCGACGAGCAGGCGGCCGGCTGGCGGCGGGTCGTCGAGTTCGTCCACGGCCAGTCGGCGGCGAAGATCGGTGTCCAGTTGGGGCACTCCGGCCGCAAGGGCTCCACCCGGCTGATGTGGGAGGGGATGGACGAGCCGTTACCGGAGGGCAACTGGGAGGTCGTCGGCCCGTCGCCGCTGCCGTACCGGGCCGGCGTCAACCAGATCCCACGTGAGCTGTCGGCCGGCGACCTGGACGAGATCCGGCAGCAGTTCGTCGACGCGACCCGCCGCGCCGTGCGGGCCGGCTTCGACCTGCTGGAGCTGCACTGCGCGCACGGCTACCTGCTGTCCTCGTTCATCTCCCCGCTGACGAACCACCGGACCGACCGGTACGGCGGGACCCTGGACGACCGCCTGCGCTACCCGCTCGAAGTCTTCACCGCCATGCGTGCGGTATGGCCCGCCGACCTGCCGATGAGCGTACGGATCTCGGCGACCGACTGGTGCGACGACGGCATCGACGCCGAGGACTCCGTCCAGATCGCACGGGCGTTCGCCGGGGCGGGAGCCGACATCATCGACGTCTCGACCGGACAGGTCGACCCGGCGGAGCGGCCCGCGTTCGGCCGCTCGTACCAGACCCCGTTCGCCGACCGCATCCGCAACGAAGCCGGCATCGCGACGATGACCGTCGGCGTCATCTCCTCGTACGACGACGTCAACTCGATCCTGCTCGCCGGCCGCGCCGACCTGTGCCTCCTCGGACGCGCCCATCTCTACGATCCGAACTGGACACTGCACGCCGCCGCGGAGCAGGGGTATGCCGGGCCGGGAGCGAGGTGGCCGCAACCGTGGGAGGCCGGCTCGCGCCGGCCGCAGACCGGACGCACCGACGGCCCACGGCCGCGGCTCGAGCTCATCCGGGAAGGCGACACAGGCACCCGCCACCGCAGGTGGCGACCGGACCCTCGACCTCAGCAGCGAGGGCGCTGATCGGCCGTGAGGCCGTCGGATTAGGACGCGGATCACGAACGTGCTGGCAAAGGGTTCGACGGTGCGAGTCCATGCCGAGACCAGCAGTGTCGCGGCGAGGTGCCCGGGCTGTTCCGTCGTGTCGCGGCGGGGTGCACAGCCGGTGTGGCCAGGATGGTGGCTCGGGCGCAGGCGATGAATCCGGGTTCGGCGTGCGGGGTCGGCAGGGCGAGGCAGAGGACCCGATCCCGGTGGCGGGCGGGCACGTCCGCGAAGGCGAGGATCGCGGCGCCGATGTCGGGGTCGGCAGGGTGGAGGGTTAGCGGCCGGTAGGACGAGCGCAGCTTGACCGCGAGGACGCCTTCGAACAGGACGTCGAGGTGCTCGCCATGGTTTGCTCGGCGGGGGAGTGCAGGAGCAGTTGGCCGTGGCCGACACCGTAACGCCATGGCCGGAACCGGCGATCCAGCACCACGGGCTCCATGACACCCACCATGCACGGTGGCGGGCGGTCGCTGCCACAAGCAACACCAGGACGGTTCGCGAAGCTTCTACGTCCTGGCCGCCTCGGTTCAGCACCCGGACCCGTCGATCCAGCACGGTCGGGGGAGCAGGTTGGCGCCCCATGTGGATGCTCCGAAACGTATACCCAAACGCGGCAAGACTCGACGGTTGAGCTGCGCAAACGTGGTCGAGGTGCAGATTGCGATCTTGGGCAAGAGACGGGTGAGCAGAGACCGTCTGAGCTGCCATGACTCCTGCTCTGACCTCTGGGTTTGCGGCTGGTGGGCTGCGTAGGTTGGTGCCTCTGGAAACCGGAATGGAGATCAACTATCCGGTGTCCTGGCGGGGTCACCGGACCGCTCGCTTGGCGCTGTCGCCGCCCAAGAGGACCGCGAGCGTCGCCCGTGTCCGCCGGCAGCGTCCGAAACGTATGAGCTTCGGTAAGCACCTGCACTGCCGCTGCTCAGCACGCGCGACCTCGGCGTATTCAGCTACGGGTACTCAGCCGATCCCGACGGTCTGTCGTTCGGGCTCGATCACGGCCACAACGCGTTCCTGTCCTCGGGGGTAGCGCGCACCGGTGTACTTGGTGGCCAGCTGGTCGATGATCTGCCACGCCGCATCGCCCTCGATCCATTCGACGACTCGCCCGCGGATCACGATGGGTTCGAACGGGTTGTCGACGGGCGCGATGGACAGCGCCATCCGAGGGTCGCGGCGCAGGTTGCGTGCTTTGCGCATGCCCGGACCGGTGAAGAAGACGATTCGGTCGCCGTGCGCGCCGACATAGACGGGGGTTGTGTGGGGCGAGCCGTCCGGAAGGATGGTGGCGAGGTGAGCGATCGAGGCGCCGTCGAGTACGCGGCGCACGTCGGGATCAAGCATAGGAGTGCTCCTTTCAGCGGGGATTGTCGGCGCGCCACGCGACGTAGTCCGCGACCGCCGTGGCGACGTCGAAGGTCGGCGCGAAGCCGGTGTCGTGGATGAGCCGGGTGGTGTCGAGGTAGGGGTCGTCGCCGGGGCCGTCCTGCCGTCCGGGCAGAAGGTCGAGCCGCAGGCCGGGGGTGATCGCCTGCAGGGCGTCCGCGAACTCGCCGTTGGTGAACGGCCGGCCACTGGAGACGTTGTAGGTGTTGTGCCGCAGGGTCTGCGCGGTCGTCAGGAGGGCGATCGCGCGCCCGGCGTCGGGTGCGTAGCAGCAGTCACCGCCGTCGTCGGCGTGCAGCGGCCGCGGCTGCTCACCGCGGAGCACGGCGTTGATGAACGGGGGGATGGGGAAGAACGGTGATTCCGGGTCGACGAGCGGTCCCCAGATGGTCCCGATCCGGAGCACGACCGGCTGCACGCCGCTGCCCTGGAGGCTGTGCGTGGTGAGCGGCTCGACGGCCTTCTTGAAGGCGACGATCAGGTGCGGCACCTTCGCGGCGGGCAGCGCGAGTTCCTCGTGCCAGCGGGTCTCGGTCCGGCCGGCGTACACGCCGATGCTGCTGGCGACGGCGAACCTGCGCACGCCCCAGGTGCGCGCGGCGTCCAGCGCGTTGAGCAGGCCGGTCGTGTCCGTGCGGAAGAAGCGGACCGGGTCCTCGCCGGGGATGGAGCCGGCGAGGTGGACGATGTCGCTGATGTCGTGCCGAGCGGCGAGGGCGAGGAAGGCGTCCCGGTCGGTGACGTCGAGGCGTTCCACGTTGACCCGGCCGGCGAGGAACGACGGGACCTCGGTCCGGCGGTGGGAGGTGACGACGACCTCGTGTCCGAGGTCGACGAGCGCGCGGGCGGTGTGCGCGCCGATCATGCCCAACCCGCCGGTGACGAGAATCATCGGACCACCTCGTAGTAGAGGTGGGTCACGCCGGGTGCCGGGACGACTTCGACGAGACGGAGCCGCACGTGCTCGGGGAGCGACTGGAAGTAGGGTCGACCGCCGCCGAGCAGGATCGGCACTTGATGCAGGATCACCTCATCGACGAGTCCCGCGGCCAAGGCCGCTGTCGCGACGCCGCCGCCCATGAGGGCGACGTCCTTATCGCCGGCAGCGTCCCGCGCGGCCGCGACCGCGTCCTCAATCCCGGTTGTGACCAGCGTCTGACGGTCGCTCATACCCGGCACCGGCCGATGGCTGAGCACGAACAGCGGCGCCGTCGGGTGTGGCGCCCCGCCGTGGATCCACTCGGAGTCGTCGTACGTGTTGCGGCCGGCCAGGCTCGCGCCGACGCGACCGGCGAGGGCGTCGAACACCCGGGCACTGGGCTCACTCAGCCGGAACCCATCAAACACCTGGCTGGGGGTGTCACCGTCGAAGTACCAGTCGAACAGCATCGTCGCGTCGCCTAGCCCCCGCCCGGCGCCGGGATCGCGACCGGTGATGTATCCGTCGACCGAGACCGCCAGTGCGATGAACACTTTGCTCATTCCCCTGACCCTTCCTTAGTGCCTTCAAGAGACTCCGTGACCGTAGCAGCTTAAGTTCCTTAAGGGAACTCTGCCTGCTACACTGACTTCATGCAGCGCACGAACTTCGGCGAGATGGCATGCTCGATCGCGCGCACGCTCGACGTGATCGGCGAGCCCTGGTCACCGCTGGTCCTGCGTGACGTGTATGCCGGGTTCACCCGGTTCGAGCAGATCCAGGCGGATCTCGGCATCTCGCGCAAGGTCCTGACCGAGCGGCTGAACCACCTCGTCGAACAGGGGGTGCTCGAGCGCCGGCCCTACGACCGGCGACCCCGGTTCGAGTACGTCCTGACCGAGAAGGGCACCGAGCTCGTCGACCTACTGATGGTGATGGTCGGCTGGGGCGACAAGTGGCTTGCCGGCCAGGCCGGCGCGCCGGTGCTGTACCGCCACCACGCATGTGGCCAGGTCAGCAGTGTCGACCTGCGCTGTGCACACTGCGGCGAGCCGATGCATGCCGGCGACGTCGACCTGCTTCCCGGGCCCGGTGCGGCGATCTGACGCAATCGCAACGTCGGCCATCACCGGCGGATCAAGCCCGTAAGCACGTCGGCGTGGTGAACACGGTGACGAAGCCTTCACCGCGGCCGCCGCAGCCCTCGCCCCGCGGCAGTAGTGCCGTCGCTTTGGACAACTTTCTCGTGGCCACCGTGCAATTCGCGCCGGGAGGAACGTCAATGGGAACGGCTACGCGGATTCGCCGAGGGCTGCCTGGGGATGCTGCTGCGCCAGCCTCGCGCGTTCACCTTGCTGCCACCCTCCCGCTCGACCGGGACCGCGGGTAGGAACTGGGCCGCGCCCCGTCGGTCGAACACGATCGTGGTGCCGTCCGCGGATTCGATCTTGTGCCTCGTGGCCACCCTTGATCGAGCCGATGTCTTGGCGGTTGACGAATGGGCGGCGCGAGGGCAGGACCCGGGTCGGTGGCGAACGCGACGTCGGGCCCAGTGGGTTGATGACCGTGTTCAGCGCCGCTGGCGCCACGATGGACACCAGCAGCGCCAGCCCCGCCGGGATGAGCAGCGCCACCGGCAGCGTCGCCCGCGCGGCGACGTAGCCGATGAGCGCCGGCCCAATCAGGCCGCCGGAGTAACTGACGGTCGTGGCCACGGAAAGCCGGCTGCCGGCTGCGCCGGCGCGGACACTGGCGGCTCCCAACGCGCTAATGACGACGGGCCACACCACGGCCATGCCCACCCCGGCGAGCGCCCAGCCGACGGTGGCACAGGCGACGCGGGTCGGCGTGGCTGCCGGTAGCGCGCCCGACAGCAGCACCAGGCCGTGCCCGGCGGTGGCGGTACCTCCGGCCAGCCGTATGGTGGTCGGGGCACCGAGTCGGGCGCGCACCGCGTCGCCGACGAACCGGACGACCGTCATCGCGGCGAAGAAGACCGCGTACACCAGCGAGGCGGTGGACGGGGCGGCGCCGAGCACCCGCGTAGCGTGTACACCAGCCCAGTCCGTTGCCGCGCCCTCGGTGAGGAAGGCTGCCGCGCCGACGATCCCAAGCGTGATCACCAGCGCCGGACGCGGCGCCCACGCCGTCGCGTCCACGTTGCCCGGCCAGGCGTCCGCGCCGGATGGCGTCGGTACCGCAGGTGCCCATGCCGGTAGTTTTGCGCCCGCCGTGAGGCCGGCCACCGCCAGCGCGACCCCACCGGCGACCATCAACACGCGCACGTCCACGCCGCCGCGCAGCCCGGTGGAGACCGCCGCGCCGCCGACGACAGCGCCGAGCGCCCATGTGCCGTGCATCCTGGCGATGACAGGCCGACCGATCGCGCGCTCGACGGTCACCGCCTGCACAGTCAGCGCCACGTTGAGCCCGCCGAACTGCATGCCCAGCACGAAGGCGGACAGCGCCAGCAGCTCAGCCGACGGGGCCACCGCCGGGCCGGCCAGGGCCAGCGCCGCAGCCGGGATGGTGAGCCGCAACAATCGCCGCCCGGTCCACCGGTCGGCCAGCCGTCCGGCGACCGGCATGGCAACCAGGGCGCCAACCGCCAGGGCCATCAACGACCCACCGAGACGCCCGGGGCCAAGGCCCAGCCGCGCATCGGTGGCTGCCAGAGTGGCGCCCCAGAGCGCGGCCAGCACGCCGGTGAGCCCGTAGCATGCCGCGACCGCGCCGACGCCGTCCGACGCCTTCCCACCCAACGAGTCCATGCCGCGATCGTCGCCGGCTAACCCGCCCAAGATCCAACACCTGTTGGTCCATGATTCACACGTCACGTGTGTAAGTCGGGGTAGAAAGGAGCCTATGCCCGACGATCTGGAGATCCGGCTTCTGCGCTACTTCGTCACCGTGGCCGAGGAGTTGCACTTCAGTCGCGCCGCGCAGCGACTGTTCGTAGCACAGCAGGCACTCAGCCGTGACATCCGGCGGCTCGAGGACCGGCTCGGCGTACGGCTGCTGGACCGCACCACCCGCCGGGTCACCCTCACCCCGGCAGGTGGCACGCTGCTGACCCGGGCACGCGAGCTGCTGGCGCACTTCGATGCGACCGTGCGCGCTCAAGGCTGAGCCTGGCGCGGACCTGGCACCGGGGGTGTCGGTCAAGGACGCCGACACCGTTGGCCGCGACTGGGACTGCTGGTCGTGGTGTGCGTGATGGCCGCCTCCTGGCAGAACCGCGACGGCGCCAAGACGACGCTGCTGAGCACGTATCTGGCCTCGCCGACCCGGCACGTGTTCGCCGATCAGGGCTTCCCCGGCCGGCTGGTCGACTGGGCCGCCGCCCGGTTGCAGACCACGGTGGAGATCTTCCGTAAGCCGGCCGAGCAGCAAGGCTTCCGCGATGTCAGGCCACGCCTCGATGACGCGGTCCACCCTGACGCGGGTTCGGCGTCGCCGGTGTGTCCACCATGGAACGCCGAAGACTAGGGCGGTCAGGGCGGGGATCGTGGGTAGCTGGCGCGTGGCCGGGACTGTACGCCGTGGCGGCGGTGAGCCATGCACCGGGCAGCCGCGGTCGTGGTCGCGGCGTAGAGGCGTTCCGCCGCGCGAGTTACGCCCCGCGGCAGGCAACGCAGACCTGCAGCAAGCGGTGGGCAATACCGCCCAAGGGTGCCGGTGCGGGCGGCGAGCCACGCCAGCCTGCTACCGGCCCGTGTCGCCTGGCTGTGCCTCGGGTATGCGTTGTTGCCCTACTCGCCGCTTGCTGGCTGATCGGCCGCGACGTGTGATGCGCTCAGGTCCGGGTACCTCACCTCGGGGCCGACAACCGCGTCGGCCATCGGCGTGATCTCGTATTTCAGCAGCCCGATTGCCGGGTCGTCCAGCAGCCGGCGCATTTGCTCCTCGTCCGCCACTCGGTAGATGCCGATGCCGTAGAAGCCCTGCGGGTCGGCGACCGGGCCGAACACGATGGAGATGCCTTCGCGGGCGCGCTCGGTCCAGTACGCGACGTGGTTGGTCATGGTCTCCCGCTCGGCGGGCGTCATGTCGCGGTGGAACGTCGGCCGGGGGTTGTTGGTCCTGACGAAGAAGTACACGGCGGCTATTTCCCTTCCGCGGCGGCGACGAGGCGGGCCAGGATGCGCGCCCAGCCGGTGGCGTAGGCGCCGGAGCGGTACCCGCCGGGCAGGGCGCAGTCCTCGCCGAGTTGCTCGTCGGTGAGGTTCTCCCAGCCGCGGTGTTCGACGGTGACCCGGGTCAGCTCCGGTCCCAGGGCGGTGAACGCGATCTCGACCTCGGTGGCGACCGGGGTCTGGTTCCAGGTGAGCACGAAGCGGTCCGGCGGTTCCCAGACGAGCAGCTCGCCCCAGACGACGACGGTACCGTCGTGCCACCGCTCGTAGACCTGGCCGCCCCGCCGCTGCTCGAAGACGACCTCGCGGACCCGGTCCTTTCCGGCCGAAAACGGCTTGAGCGGCCACCACACCCCGATGGTGCGGACGAACGTGTCGAAGGTGTGCGTGAGGTTGCTGCGGACCAGGGTGGCCTGCCGGACCGGTCGCCGGCGCAGCGGTACGACGGCCGGGGCCGGGTTCGGGTCACTCATTCGGGTCGTCTCCTGAGGTCGTGCTGCGGTGCAGGTGGTCGCGGAACCGGCTCAACACCAGTGCCCACATGGTGGCCAGCCGGAACGGCGGCGCGCCGGCCGGCTCCGGGCGCCGCCTGCGGGGAGCACCGGGTGCCGGTGGCCGCCCGCCCGGCGGCCGGTCATCCGGCGGCGTGCTGTTCATCATCGCCGACCCCGCGCTCCGCTTCGACAATATGCCGGGCGGCGTCCAGCGACGCGGCCCACATCTGGTCCAGCAGCTCCCGCAGGCCGGCCAGGCCCTCCGGCCGGGCGCGGTACAACCGGCGGGTACCGTCACGCCGCTCGATCAGCAACCCGGCGTTCTTCAGCACGGTCAGGTGCTGGCTGACCGCGGTACGGGTGACCTCGAACCCCGCGGCGATCTGCCTGGCTGGCAGTTCCTCGTGCGCGACGAGGCGGAGGATGGCGCGCCGGCGCGGCTCGGCGAGGGCCCGCAGCGCCTCGTTCGCGGCCGGGTCGGTGCTGCCGTCCCACCCCTCGCCGGAAGCGGGATGTTTCCTCAGGCCCACAGCCCGACCGGGTTCCCGTCGGGATCGGCGAAGATGGCGAACCGGCCGTAGTCGCCGGGCAGTTCGGTCGGCGGGACCAGCCGCCGCCCGCCCAGCTTCTCGGCCCGGTCGAGGTAGGCGTCGAGGTCGTCCACCCGCATATAGATCTTCACGCCGGCCTCCGCTGGGGTGCTGGCCGGGCCGATGCCGCCACCGACGGCGCCCTCGCCGGCGCCGGTGTCGACCAGCGCGTAGCCGCCCAAGGCCGGGTCAGCGGCGACCTGCCAGCCGAACAGCTCGGCGTAGAACTTTTGCGCCCGCTCGGGCTCGGTGCTGGTGACTTCGAAGAACGCGACCGGTCGTCCCATGACTCTCTCCTTCCGTCAGCTACTGCTAACGTTAGTCTAGACGAACGTTAGCCGATCCTGACGATGGCGTCAACCAATGGAAACGAGCGTCCACGCGGGATGGGTCGGGCGAACCGGCGCCGCCAGGCCGTGACCGCCGCAGTGCGCGCGACTAGCGCGTCGGCCACGTCGGTGGGCTGGACGCCGAGGTCGGCCAGCACCGCGGGGGGCGAGCCGGGCCGCGGTCTGTACGCCTCGGCCGCGGAGCCGGGCCAGATGCGCGCCGCGGGCGGGCCGCACCGGGTGGCTGGCGGCGCCGGGACGTGCTCATCCACGGCGCCGGATAACAAGGAGGAAGTTGGACGGAACCAGGAACGCAATGAAGTGCACCCATCGAACCCTCATTCGAGGGCGCTGGTAGCGAAGTGCTCGCCGTATGCGGTGCCGGCGAAATGCTCGCCCATCAGTCGGGAGAAGAGCAGCAGTGTGTTCCGGGGCCGGTAGTTGGCCACGATGTGCTGCGCTTGCCCGGCGGCGTTGCGGGTGACCAGCACGACGTTGCCGATCGGCTCGCCGCGGACCCCGGCGGTGTAGTCCTCGAGGAAACCGTTCTCGCCGTAAGGGCCGGCGAAGTTGAACTTCTGGTAGTCATAGAGCGTACGGATGTAGGTCACGATTGAACGGATAGCCTCGGCGCCCTGCACGACGCCGTTCATCGCCGAGCCCTCCAGGGTGACGTCGTCGGCCAGATTGCGCAGCCAGACCGGGTGGTAGTCGGTGGCTGGGACGCGGACGCCGTCGAAGCGGGTGACATATGTCGGCGTGTCTCCCTCGCCGAGCGCGTTGCTGTTCGTGGACATGGCTCGCCAGCACCCCGCGCCGGCTTGCCTCCTCCGCCGGGAAACCGAGGGCCGTGAACAGGGACGTCACGTACCCGACACGACGGGCGACCGCACGGCGCATAGCGGGCGCGACCAGCGGGTGGTCGGCTGCGGCGAGTAGGTTCACCTCGATCGCTGCCATCGGCGACGGGGTGACCGCGACGAACAACGCCCGCAGGCGCGCCGCCGGATCCGGCTCCGCCTGGACGGCGCGGATGATGCCCTCCGTGTGCGTCTCGTCCCACAGCTTGAGCGCCGCCGCCATGAGCGCGTCCCGGCTCCGGAAGTGCCAGCAGAAGCTGCCCTTGGTTGTCCCGAGGCGGACGGCCAGCCGCTGCACGACGACGCCGGCCAGGCCCTGCTCCCCGATCGCGTCCAACGCCGCCCGGGCCCAATCCGTCGCCGACAGGCGCCGCTTCCGTTCCACGGCACCATACGGTACCGTATGGTAGGACCATACGGTGGCGTATGGAGGCGACGATGGCCGACTACGACGTGATCATCATCGGTACGCGGGTGGCTGGGGCCGCGACGGCCCTCCTCTTCGCGCGGCGAGGCCTGCGGGTGCTGGCCGTGGATCGGACGGCCTTTCCCAGCGACACCCTGTCTACCCATCAGATCCAGGTCTCCGGCGCCGCGCGGCTGCATCGCTGGAGCCTGCTCGACCGGCTGGCTGCCGCCGGGACGCCCGCCACCCGGCGGGTCCGGTTCGATGCCGGCGGCGTCGTGCTCGACGGCGCCTACCCGAAGTACGACGGAGCCGACGCGCTCTACAGCCCGCGCCGGACCGTCCTCGACGCGCTCCTCGTGGACGCCGCCCGGGCGGCGGGCGCCGACGTCCGTGAGCGGTTCACCGTCGACGAACTGTTGTGGTCCGGCGAGCGGGTGAGCGGCATCAGCGGTACGACTCGCGGCGCGAACGGTCGGCCGATCAGCCACACCGCGCGGCTCGTCGTCGGCGCCGATGGCAAGCGGTCGTTGGTGGCGCGGGCGGTCGGCGCAGCGGCGTACCGCCGGCAGCCCGCCCAGACCTTCGCCGTCTACGGCTACTGGTGCGGACTGGCCAACCCGTCGGCCGGGCCGGCCGACGGCGAACTCTACCAACGCCCCGGCCTCGCCGCGCCGGTGTTCCCGACCAACGACGGCCTCACGATGGTCGCCGTGCTCGCACCGCTGGACCGGCTGACCGAGTTCCGGCGCGATCCGCAGCGGCTGGTCCTGGCGGCGCTCGACGCGTGCGCCGACCTCGGCGAGCGGGCCCGCGACGCCGCCCTCGTCGAGCACCTGCGGTTCGCGCCGGACCTGCCGCACGAGTTCCGGGTTCCGTACGGACCGGGATGGGCGCTGGTCGGTGACGCCGGTCTCGTGCTGAACCCGATCTCGGCGCTGGGCATCAGCCACGCGTTCCGCGACGCTGAGCTGCTCACCGACGCGGTCACGGCAGCACTCGCGGCCGGCCGCCCGATCGAGTCCGAGTTGCCCGCCTACCATCGGCGCCGGGACGAGCAGTCCCGGTCGATGTTCGCGTTCACCGCGCGCCTGGCCGCCGACGTGGCGCACCGCCGGTCCCTGCGCTGGGGCCAACGCCTTCTGTTGCGGTCGATTGTGGACCGCCCCCGGGAAATAACCCGATTCCTGGGTGTGCTCGCCGGCGTGGAGCCGGTGGACCGCTACCTCTCGGCCGTCAATGTCGCCCGACTGCTTGCCGCGCGCGGGCACCGAGCTCGCGACGTGATCCCAATGCCCAGTAGTTGAGGGGTGACGGTCGCGGGATGCCGATGCCGGCACCGGCCACAGACACGCACTTTGCATGTCCATCAATACCGGGTCTATTTTACTCAAAGGATGCTTTCCGGAATGTCTCAGGTATTGTCCGGATCGCTGGGAATCTGAAGCCAGTTCGAGCGAGCTTTCCGGATCTCGCGGCTGGCGCACGTAGAGACACTCACATACTTCTATCTCTCGGCAGGGTCTGCCGCCTACGTTGAGCGTGACTGTCTAACTAAGACAGGAACGCCGCCCAGCTGTTCGACCCGCTCGGATGCCGGGTCGATGCCTGCGTCGGTGAGACGCGGCGACCTTGTTTCCTGGGCCAGCAGCTCGCCTCACGTGCTGGTGGCTGAGATCATCGTGCAGATCGAACAGCATAGGGCCGGCCTTCCAGAGGGTGGACGAGCTTCGGTACGTGGTCGGGTAGGTCCATGCTGAAATGGACAAGGCGCGGCCCGACCAGAGGCGCATGTCGGAATCCTCTGTGGGGGAGTCCGAACACCCGAATCGAGGGCACCTGCGCGGTTGTCGGTTCGCCTGACGGCCAACGTCCATTGGTCCCGGGATTTGCGTGCTGTGTCAGCCGAGAAAGGCGGTGCGCAGAGCCCGGATGGGTCCAGTGTCGGAGTCTGTGGTGCGGTAGGCGAGGGCGAGGGTGATTTCCCAGCGGGGCAGGTCGGCGACGGGTAGCTCGACGAGGGTGCCGCGGGCGAGGTCGTGCCCGACGGTCGATCGGGTCAGCATGCCGACATGGCTGCCGCGGCGTGCGAGGTTCGCGACCGTTTCGGCTGGGGAGACCAGGTGGAGCCGGGAGGAGGGGATGGGCGCGGCCCGGAGCAGTTCGAGGAATCTCCCCGCGCCGTCACCCCACGTGGTACAGGCGACCGCGGAGGTCGCAAGGTCGCGTACCCACAGTCGATCACGTCCGGCCAGCTAGTGTCCGGGATGGATCACGCAGATCACCGGGTCGGTCAGGACCGGCTCCACCGTGAGCGTGCGTGGATGCGGGCACGGTACCAGGAGACCGATGTCGACGGTGCCGTCGTCGAGAAGCCGCACCACGTCCTCGCTGTGCGCATCGATGCAGCTGACCTCGATGTTCTGGGGTGCGAGGGCGTCGAGCACCAGCGGCATTGTGCTTGGCGCGAACGTGGCGTGCATGGCCACCCGTACGCGGGGCCGGTTGTCCTCGACGCGCACCACGGCTAGCGCCTCGTCGGCCAGCGCGAGGCACCGCTCGGCGTAGGGCAGCAAGCGCTCGCCGGCCGGGGTTAGTCGCACGCCGCGCCCGCTGCGGAGGAACAGCTGCTTGCCGAGGTCACGTTCGAGCCGCGCCATGCGTTCGCTGACGGTCGGCTGGCTCAGGTGCAGCCGCGCCGCGCCGCGTCCGAAACTGCCTGCGGTCGCGACGGATTGGAACACCCTGAGATCCTCCAACGACAAGGGCACAGGGAAACCCTATCGCTCTCTATCGGAAAGGTGCCTCTTCCCCGTTGGGTCCTTCGTTTGTGATGCTCGATCCCGACGCAGCGGTCACGAGCCGGGGAGTGCCCGTGTCGGAGCAAGAGACGTTCACCGCCGGCACTCTCGCGGCCGAGCACCGACGGGTCGGCGCCGCGGTGACGAAGCTGGTCGCCGACTACGTACGGTCACTCGACCGCGCTCCGGTGTGCTCCAACGCGACCCCGGCCGAGCTGCTGGCCCTTTTCGAGGGACCCCTGCCCGAGGAGGGGGCGGACGTGGAGGAACTGCTGCACGCCCTCCACCGAGACGTCGTCGCGCACGCGATGAACCTCTCCAGCCCCCGCTATTTCGGTTTGTTCAACCCGGCGCCCATGCCGGTCGCGGTCTGGGTCGACGCGCTGTGCTCCGCGCTCAACCAGAACGGCGCCGCGTGGCGCCAGTCGCCGTCGGTGAGCGCTTTGGAAGCGTGCGTGGTCCGGTGGCTGTGCGGCCTCGTTAGCTACCGCGAGTCCGGCTTCGGCACGCTGACCAGCGGAGGGTCGGAGGCAAACCTGATCGCGCTGAAATGCGCCCGGGACGCCGCCGCGGCCCGTGCGGCCGCACACGGCCTCACCGGCACAGGAGCCCCCTTGCGGGTGTACGCCTCCGAGCAGTGCCACTTTTCGCTGGTCAAGGGCGTAGACATCGTCGGCGTCGGCAGGAGCAACCTTCGGAAGATCGACACCGACACGCGGTTCCGCATCCGCGTCGACTCACTGCGCGCGGCCATCGAGCAGGACCGCGCCGCCGGGTACCAGCCCTGCTGCGTGGTCGGTGTCGCCGGTGCCACCTCGACCGGGGCGATCGACCCGCTCGACCTTATCGCCCATACAGCCGAGGAATACGGCCTGTGGTACCACGTCGACGCGGCGTATGGCGGCGCGCTCGCGTTCTCGCCGTCGCATCGCAGCTTGCTGCGCGGCATCGAGCGAGCCGACTCGGTGACCCTTGACCCCCACAAGTGGATGTTCGTGCCGTTCTCCTGCGGAGCGCTGCTGGCCCGCGACGGTGGCCGGGTGCTCCGTGACGCCTTCGACATCACCCCCGAGTACCTGGACGAGCGAGGCGACGAAAGCGTCGGCGACGACGGTGCGCTGGACTTCTTCCGCTACGGCCAACTCGGCACCCGCCGCGCGAACGCGCTCAAACTCTGGGCCGCTCTGCGCTATCTCGGCCGTCGCGGGTACCGACAGATCATCGAACGACAGCTGTCACTCACCCGATACCTCGCGTCCGAACTGGAGAAGCTCGATGGGTTCGAGCTGGTCGGTGACGTGCAAACGGCGGTGTGCTGCGTGCGATTCGTGCCGGACACCTTACGCGGCGCCGCACCGCCAAATCAGGACGATCTGCAGTGCGCCCTGCAGCAGCGCATCGAGCGCGGCGGACGGGCATGGTTGGCGACCACCGTGCTGCACGGCCGGCGAGTTCTGCGGGTCAATATCAACGGCTTGCTCACCCAGCGAGAACACGTCGACGAGCTGGTTGCCCTGCTGCGCGATGAGGGGCCGATCGTAGTCGCAGAACGGACTTCTCCCTGATGGTCAAGCGCTGGCCGGGCTTTCGTGCACGGCCGGGTCGATCCCACTCAGGTGGACGGCGAACCGGCGCACCGTCGCCAGCCGCTGCGCCTGCCACGCGGCGCCGCACGAGGGCCGCGTCGCCCCGGTGAGGGCGTGCTCGACGGTGACGGTGCCAGCTGCCTGGTCCTCCAGGTAGGTGACGAACTGGGCCAGGTACCTGCCTGCGTGTTCGAGCTTGAAGCCCAGCGCCCGCCGCAAGCCGATCGCGGAGATGTCCGCCGCGATGTACCTGCCATTCCTCGTGCTGCTGATCCCGTACTGGCTCGGCGTCATCTCGGCCGGGACGGTGATGACCGCCGGGCACCTGCTGATGCTGCCGGCCATGTTCGCCGCGATGCTCTGGCGCCGCAGCGACTACCACCACTGACGACCATCCCGGCAGCGCGCTGAGGGATCTCGGCCCGCCGCGGCCAGCCACCCAGGCGGGACGACCCTTGCCGGGCAGGTGCGGCACAACGACCGTGTCGTACCGGCCGGCGGGTGCCGTGGCGGGTGTCCTGCAGCACGACGAGCTCTTGGCCGGCGTCGCGGATGGCGCCGCTGACTGGGCATTGTGTGTGTGGGCCCGCGAACCGGGCTGCTTCTATGGTCGGAGAAACCGCCATGGCAATTCTGGAGGGACCAGGGACGTGACAGGGCAGCGTCAGCCGGCTGAAGAGGCTGGCCTCGGGCGCGCGGCGTTGGTCGTCGTGGACGCCAAGCATAAGGCCCCACGTACGCGAGCAGCTCGACGTCATCGCCGGCATGCTCGGCCGGCAGCTGCCCAAGGTCGAGACCATGCTCCGCGACGCCACCGACGACCTGCTCGCCTTCACCGCGTTCCCGGTCGTCCACTGGAAGACCCTGCCCTCGACGAGGGCGTCCGCGCCGCGCAGGGCGAACTCCAGGATCTCGGCCTTGAGGGCCCGACTCGGCGGGCCGGTCGGCAAACTCCTCGCCCTCGATCACCGGCAGTCGTGCAGCATCCGCTCTCCCTCCACCCTCGGCTTCCGGAAGTTCTTCCTCACCGGAGGGACGAAAACGCGAAGGCTGGGGGTCCCGGCGTGTCGCGTGAGCCTCATCGTCGAGGCCCGCG